>CAILXF010000001.1 GCA_903838125.1 uncultured Pseudomonadota bacterium
ATGAACACAAAATTTTTGTACAGGGCATCATTTGGAACATTAACAGTTACGACCAATGGGGCGTTGAATACGGCAAGCAGATTGCAAAACAGATTTTACCGCAACTGACTAGCGCAGAAATTGTTAGCAATTATGATAGCTCAACTAATGGTTTAATTAATTACACCAAATCTAATATTTAATACACAAGCTACATAACCCGTGTACAAAAAAAGCCCGACAAGTGATTGTTGGGCTTTTTACTGGGTGTTAGATGTGCACCTTATCGTGCACGAACTACCTAAGCTTAACCTGACTAGAACTTAGAATAGCCTTGGACAAAGATTCACCCATCACAGCACTGGCGCTTGCACCAATGCGCTTAGCTACACGACTAGCCAAATCTTCTTCATAGCTAAAGTCTACAATTGTCTCTTCTTTAATCACTTCTCGTGCTACATAGTCTGTGCTACCTAAAGCATCCGCTAATCCGAGCTTGATACTTTGTTCACCACTCCAAAATAAACCACTGAATGTCTCAGGAGTTTCTTTTAGGCGAGCTGCGCGGCCTTGACGTACAACCGCTTTAAACTGTTCGTGCACTTCATTTAACATGGCTTGCGCAAGCTCCTGATGCTTAGGATTGACCGGTGAAAATGGATCTAGCATGGCCTTGTTCTCGCCTGCCGTCATTAACCTGCGCTCAACGCCAACTTTTTTCATCACTTCAGTGAAGCCGTAGCCATCCATCAACACGCCAATTGACCCGACAATGCTAGCCTTATCTACGTAAATCTTATCAGCAGCCACGGCAATGTAATAGCCACCAGAAGCGCAAATATCTTCAACCACAGCATAGACAGGGATGCTTGGATGTAAGTGCTTCATACGTCTAATTTCGTCATTAATAATACCAGCTTGGACTGGACTTCCACCCGGGCTATTAATCTGCAAAATAATCCCTTTGGTACCTTTATTATCGTAGGCATCATGCAAACTCGTCATTACTGATTCTGCATTAACTTCACCGCCTGACTCAATAACACCACTAATTTGAATTAATGCCGTATGTGAGCTTGAGCTTTTTTTGCTCGCACCCAGTAAACCAAGTGCATAAAACAGCACGATGAATAGATAAATAAACAATAGGCCTTTAAATAAAATTCCCCAGCGTCTCGCTTTTTTTTGCTCGGAAAGCGCTGAGCTAGCAAGCTTTTCTATGACGTCACGTTGCCATTTATTTTCTGTTACTGGATTGTCTTCTGACATGGGCTAGGCCTTATAAAATGATGCGTTAAATTTAGTCGGTCGTTGGAATTAGATTGATAATAATTTTTTGATTTTGTTCAGTTAATTTTAGTGTTTTTAGGCTTTTACCTTTACATGGCCCCATTACGCAAAAGCCATTGTCAGGTCTATATTGCGCACCATGCGTTGCGCAAACAAGGTAATCCTTCTGCCTAGTAAAGAATTCTCCATGATTCCAATCTAACTCTACCGATACATGTGCACACTGATTCACGTAAGCGTAGGCTTGACCTTGAAAACGAACGACAAAACCAGTGACAAACTCACCCAAATTGGGCAATGCAAACCGCAGACCTTTATCAGCTTCAAGCAAGTCTGCACTATCAAAAACAATGGTGCTTTGACTTAAGTCAGTTGAGTTTGGTGATTGTTTCAAGAAAGACCTACGCGTACTCTAGTAGCCATTGGCTTAAACTAGAAAAATCATTAAATTGTTGTATCGGGTTAAGATGTTGCCACTGATCAGCTATCTGTGCGCCATAAGTTACCCCTATTGCACTCACGCCAGCATTTTTGGCCATATGTAAATCATAACTGGTATCCCCTATCATGAGGGTGCGTTCGGGCAGAACGACCAAATCATCCATCAACTCATCTAGCATTTGTGGATGCGGTTTTGAAAAACACTCATCGACAGTACGTGTCGCATGAAACTGCTTACCCAAGCCACAATGCGCCAAAGCTAAATTGAGACCGCGCCGACCTTTTCCAGTAGCCACGGCTAATTTAAAGCCTTTTTTATTAAGCGCAATAATGGTTTCAGCTGCACCTTCAAATAAAGGAATTTCACTTTCACCCGCGTAGTAGTTAATATTGTAATGGCTGGCTAGCGCCTGTGCTTGCTCTGCTGGCAAGTCTCCATATAAAGCTTGAATGGATTCACGTAAGCCTAATCCAATAATACTGCTTGCAACTTGGGGAGTGAGTGCAGGCAATCCAACTTGAGCCGCGGCCTTTAATATGGCATTAGTGATCATACTAGTAGAGTCAGCCAAGGTGCCATCCCAATCCCATACGATTAAATCAAACTGCTTAGGCATGCTATTCTTTCTTAATAAGTAATACGTTTAATTTAGGCGTCTAGTTTAAGTAGGAATTTGGACAGCTCCGCAGGCATCGGCGCAACTAACTCTAGCTTGTCATTGGTCAGTGGGTGGCGAATTTTGGTGTTGGATGAATGCAGAAACATGCGCTTCAAGCCATGTTTAATCATGGCCTTATTCACTGTGAAATCACCGTACTTATCATCACCAACGATTGCAAAACCAAGATGGGCCAGTTGAACTCGCAGTTGATGGGTGCGACCTGTCACCAATTGAGCCTCTAGTAAACTAAATTTTCCTAAACTGGCACTAGAGAAATTCTTAATCAGCCTAAATAGGGTTTCTGAAGATTGACGCTCATCATATTTATCTTTAGAAATATCAGTCACCACATTGACTCGGCGCTCACCATTCGGCAATAAATATTTCTGTAGATCAAGCACTACACGTTTTTTTTGTTCAGTCCATTCGCCGTGCACTAGCATTAGGTAGCGCTTATCGGTTTGGTGATTGCGGATCGCTTCATGCAAAGCCACTAAGGCACTGCGCTTTTTAGCTAACATCAGCACACCGGAAGTTTCGCGATCTAACCTATGCACCAATTCCAAAAACTTAGCTTTAGGGCGTTCTAAACGCAACTGCTCAATCACGCCACGACTGATGCCACTGCCACCGTGCACCGCAAAACCAGCAGGCTTATCGATGACTAACATAGCATCATCTTCAAAAATAATGGCTTGCTCAAACTTAGAAACAGCAGGAGTAGCGTGATCAGGCTTCAAAATGACGTTGGCACGTGTTGGTGGTATACGGACCACGTCGCCCAAACTTAATCTAAAGTCTGCATCTATGCGTTTTTTGTTGACGCGCACCTCACCACTTCGCAAAATGCGATAGACATGGCTCTTGGGCACACCTTTTAGGGTTTTGGTCAGAAAGTTATCGACCCGCTGACCTTCACTTGCTTCATCTACCGTTAAAAATGCCGCCGCTAAATCGCTAACGCTAGTCTGTGTATGGGTTGTATCTGTTGATGTTATCTGGTTCATGCTTTGCTTAAATTTTTGATGTAGCATATACTACGGTAGTTCTTGATTAAATTAACAATTTTATTGTGCTATTTCAATAAATTGTAGCCAAGAATTTAAATACACTCAAACCTATCTATTTGTAAAAATGACTGCAAGTCTTCATTTTTACAATTTGGTCAATATTGGGTGTACAACTAAAAACTGACAACAAACACTTGGTTAACACCGCTCGCCATATTATAAAGTAGCGGTAAGTAAAAAATTAGCGCTCAAGCCGCCGCAGACAAATAAAGATAAAAGCGCGACTTAAAGTGATCGTAAAATATTTAGAGTGCTACTGATTCGATTTTTAAACGAATAGTAATACACGAAAATTAGAATTTACTGAATATAGAATTTTAACGAATTTATGCCACAACTGGCTTAAATTTAATAATTAGTTTGCTTTAACGAACAATGTTTTATCATGCTTTCATTAGCAGATGATTCAAAATAATTGCCAGACAAGCCTAATGCAGTGTATTTGACTGCCTTGCAAAACTGGTAAGTAGAATGCGAATATTCGCCACACACCGTTAAAATGCATTGTTATTAAATTGTATTAGCGTTAAATTTTCCTTAGGAGCCCCCTATTAATTAACCCAGTTAATTAAGTCAGGAGGCCTTCAGTAGTTCAGCCAAACTCTGGCACTTTCACTTTAAAATGCCTTCAATTTCAATGCCTTATTTTTAAGCATTGAGTCTGCCCGCCTTGCCTAGCGCAGGAGTTAAGCAATGAAACGTATGTTATTTAACGCAACGCAATCTGAAGAGTTGCGCGTTGCAATCGTAGATGGTCAAAAATTAATAGATTTAGATATTGAACATGCTGGCAAAGAGCAACGCAAAAGCAATATTTATAAAGGCGTAATCACACGTATCGAACCCTCACTTGAAGCGGCTTTTGTCGACTACGGTATGGATAGGCACGGTTTCCTACCATTCAAAGAAGTAGCACGTAGCTATTACAAAGAAGGCGTAGGTAGTGGTGCACGCATTCAAGATGCCTTAAAAGAAGGTCAAGAGTTAATCGTCCAAGTTGATAAAGATGAGCGTGGCAACAAAGGCGCGGCTCTTACTACTTTCATCTCACTTGCGGGTCGTTACTTGGTATTAATGCCTAACAACCCACGTGGCGGTGGCGTATCACGCCGTATTGAAGGTGAAGACCGTGATGAATTGCGCGATGTATTAGCGCAGTTAGAAGTACCAAAAGGCATGAGCATTATTGCCCGTACCGCTGGTATTGGTCGCAATGCCGAAGAATTACAATGGGATTTAAACTACCTAACACAGCTGTGGACAGCCATTGATGGCGCCTCAGCCATGCAGGCAGGTGCCTACCTAATTTACCAAGAGGGCAGCTTGGTCATTCGTGCTATTCGTGACTACTTCAGCTCTGATATTGGTGAAATTTTAATTGATACTCCTGATATCCACGAACAAGCCGTTCAATTTATGAACCACGTAATGCCTGGCAATGTGTCTCGCGTTAAGTTGTATCAGGATGAAATCCCACTCTTTACACGCTTTCAAATTGAGCACCAAATTGAATCAGCGTTCTCACGTGAAGTGCGCTTACCATCAGGTGGCGCCATCGTGATTGACCATACGGAAGCTTTGGTTTCTGTAGACGTCAACTCTGGCCGCGCAACACGTGGCAGCGATATTGAGCACACCGCATTTAACACCAACATGGAAGCTGCTGAAGAAGTGGCACGCCAGTTACGTTTACGTGACTTAGGTGGCTTAGTAGTTATCGATTTTATTGATATGGAAAGTCAACGCAACCAACGTGAGGTAGAAAACGCATTGCGCGACGCTCTGCATTTTGATCGTGCTCGTGTCCAAACTGGAAAAATCTCACGCTTTGGTTTACTTGAATTATCACGTCAACGCTTGCGTCCTAGCCTAGGCGAAACCAACCATATTCCATGTCCACGTTGTAGTGGTACAGGTCATATCCGCGGTATCGAATCGACTGCATTACATATCTTACGTATTACGCAAGAAGATGCGATGAAAGATAACAGTGCCATTATTCAAGTTCAGTTACCAGTTGAAGTTGCGACATTCTTATTGAATGAAAAACGTGCTGATATCCATGCAATTGAACAGCGAATGGGCGTTGAAGTGGTGTTGATTCCTAACATCCATCTTGAAACACCTAACTACAATATCGTGCGTGTTAAGCATGATGACGTGACCGAAGAAACTAGTCGCGCCAGTTATAAAATGGTTGAACTCCCTGCAGAAACTAGCTACATCCAAAATGCTGAAGAAGTGGCAAAAGCAGTTAAACCAGTAGCAGCAGTAAAAGGCATTACTCCTGCTGCGCCTGCGCCAATTTCAACAGAAAAACTAACATCTAGCACATCAGTATCATTACTAACGCGCATTAAAAATTGGTTGGGGTTATCTACTTCTAAAGCTAGTACCGAAAAGACCGAAGAAAGCAGTCGCGAAGGCAATCGAAATAACCGTAATCGTAACAATCGTAATCGCAATGATCGCAATCGTGGTGATCGCGCAGATAAAGGCGCAAGCCAAGATCGTCCAAACCGCAATAACGAAGCTAAGCGTCCTGCCGAGGCTAAACCGCAGGAACCACGCCAACAAAAACCACAACAGCCACGTAACGAACAGCAACGCAATACTGCGCCAGCTCAGGTTAATGTAACAGCAGAAATACCTGGTAACGAAGCTGCTACAGAACAACGTGCTGAACGTAGTGGTCGTCGCAATCGCAATAATCGTCGCGGTCGTCGTGACCGTGAAGAAAACGTGAGTACCGAAACTAGCCGCGCTTTTGTACCTAATGAGGAAGTAAGCGCTGTTTCATCGACTACTGCAACCACAACAAATGTTGAAGCTAAGGCTGAAACACCAATGATTGTAAGTGCTGAAGTTGCCGTTGAAGCAACACCTAAAGCCAAAACAGATAATAGAAAGCCAAGGCCAGCTAAAGCCCCAGTGGCAGCAAAAGAAGCTAACACCAGCTTAGACTCAGTTGTCACAGAAACGGTCGCAACACCTGCTGTTACAGTTGAAGAAATTGCAAAGCCCGCTGCTAGCAAACGCCCTGCCCGCGCACGTAAACCTAAAGTAGAAGCTAAACCGGTTGACTTAGCTAGCGTAGGCTTGCAGTTGGTCGAAACTAAAGCTGACGCACCAAAGGTAGTAGCGCCAGTGACTGCTGAGAAACCTCGTGCACCACGCAAAGCAGCTTCTTGGCAGAATAAAGTACAAGATAATGCCAGTGCAGAGCCGATGGTGATGGTAGAAACACAAAACAAATAGTGCGAATAAGTACTAGATGAAAAAATAGCCCCGACTTGTCGGGGCTATTTTTTTACTTATAGCATTAGAATTACCCTAAGATTCAAGCTCGTAAAAAATGAATGAGCGCATAGCCGATTGCAGCCATGAATAATGCTCCAAACACATGACTAGAGGCATGAAAAAACGCCCACAAGTATTCCTGTTTTTGCAGTAAAGCCAAACTTTCGCCGGTAAATGCTGAGAATGTAGTGAGGCCACCTAAAAAACCAGTGGTTATAAAAAGCAACAACCTAGGATGCTGCAAAGTCTCAAGCCCAATACTGGCTAACACCATCCCCATCATGAAGCCTCCGCTTAAATTAACGATCAGTGTGCCTAAGGGTAAATTAGGGATTACTGAATTAAGTATCATACATACCCACCATCGGCCCCAGGCGCCCAAAGCAGCCCCCAACCCTATTGCCATTGCAGTTGTAAAATTAAAAGCGGAATTCATTGTGTGATACTCATATCAGCTCGTTCGTATAGTAAAATTAAGTAAGATTTAGTAAACCATAAAATTAGCGTACAACTTTAGCGAGAAATTCATGCCATTGAAAGTATTATTTGCAAAGAAAGTGCTGTTTGTAAGCTCTGAAGTTTTTCCGCTAATCAAAACTGGGGGCTTAGCCGATGTTAGTGGCTCCCTCCCTTCAGCATTAAAGCACTCTGGTATAGATGTACGGATTTTAATCCCTGGCTATACGGCGGTACTGAACCAACTTAGTGAACTACGCCCTATCGCTAACTTGACGAACTTGCCTGTAATTGAAAAAGCAGAGCTATTATTAGGCATCATTACAGAAACCCAAGTGGAGGTCATGGTCATTAAATCAGCACACCTCTATGAACGCGAGGGTGGTCCTTATGCAGACATCAATGGTCAAGAGTGGCTAGATAACCCCCTACGTTTTGGTGTGCTATCAAAAGTGGCTGCCATACTGAGTGGTGAGCATTCGCCGTTAGCAGACTGGCAACCAGATATTGTGCATTGTAATGACTGGCAAACTGGCTTAACCCCAGCCTATATGCAACTCACAGAAAAGTCCGAGGCTAAATCCATCATCAGTCTCCACAATATGGCGTTTCAAGGCTGCTACTCACCCGCTTGGCTCACCACCTTAAATTTACCGCATAAACACTTTAGTATTGAAGGTTATGAATATCATGGCCAGTTATCTTTTTTAAAAGCAGGCATAGTCTTTGCCGATGCAATCACGACGGTAAGTCCACGCTATGCCCAAGAGATACAAACCGTCGCCTTTGGTTTCGGCCTTGAAGGTTTACTAGCCAAGCGTGGTCATGAAATCAAAGGCATTCTTAACGGCATTGAAACCAGTGAATGGAATCCTAAAACGGACCCTTATTTGTGCAAGAATTATAGCGAAAGCAATATCGCTGGTAAGAAGAAAGTAAAAGCCGCACTCCAACTATCCAGTGGGCTTAATATTGATGCGGACGCACCATTACTGGGCGTAGTCAGTCGACTCACTCACCAAAAAGGCTTAGATCTTTTATTGCCATGCATGCAAGCATTATTAGACTCAGGCTGCCAATTAGCGTTACTCGGCAATGGAGAAAAAGATTTAGAGCAAGCATTTGTGGCATTGGCCGAAGCAAACCCCGGGAAAATCAGTGTCACCATCGGCTACAATGAACCACTATCCCATCAAGTCATGGCTGGTTGCGATCTATTTGTAATGCCATCAAGATTTGAACCATGTGGATTGAATCAGTTATATGGCCTAGCCTATGGCACCCTACCCATTGTCAATGCAACAGGCGGGCTAGCTGACTCTGTTATTGATGCTGACTTGCATAACATTAAGGACGGAAGCGCCAATGGATTTGTGATGATAGAAGCTAGTGCTGAAGCACTACTGGCTTGTATACATCGCGCTGTAGAGCTATTCAAAAACGACAAAACCACTTGGCGTAAAATTCAGAAAAATGGCATGTCGCAGAATTTAAGTTGGGACAATAGTGCCCTAGAGTACTTGGATTTGTATAAGACCTTGATTAGTTAATCATACTAATATTTTTTTAACGTGGGACTGATATCTTGGCACGGTAAATGCTTAATATAAATTAGCTTCTCCAAAGCTAAGATCTCCTCCTTAAGGGCGTAACTACTAAAATAGCTTACGCCCTCTTTTTTTTACCATCCTAGCAAATTAAGCTACTTAACAATAAAATGTTCGCGGTAATATTTTAATTCATCAATAGATTCATAAATATCAGCCAAAGCCTCATGTTTGCTGGCTTTTTTAAATCCTGAGTAAATTTCTGGTTTCCAACGTCGCGCCAATTCTTTAAATGTACTGACGTCGAGGTTACGATAATGAAAGTATTTTTCTAAATCTGGCATATAGCGCGCCATAAACCGACGATCCTGGCAGATTGAGTTGCCACACATAGGCGATTTACCGGCCGGCACATATTGCTTAAGAAATGTGATCATTTGTAGCGTGGCTTCATCTTCCGTTAAAGTGGATGACTTTACTTTCTCAATCAGGCCAGAGCGACCATGCGCCCCTTTATTCCAAGCATCCATCCCATCCAATACCACATCACTTTGGTGGATGACCAATACAGGGGATTCACCTAACACATTTAGATTCGCATCGGTGACCACGACAGCCAACTCCAAAATGCGATCAGAGTCGGGTAATAATCCGCTCATTTCCATGTCTAGCCAAATTAAATTATTTTGATCTGTAGTCGTGCTTTCAGTAATGCTGTTGCTTGCTTCCGCCATCATGATTTCCATTGAAAATTGAATTATTGTGCACTATTGATGAACCAACACCAATGAAATGCCTCACAATGAACATATTAACTTAATTAAAAAATTACGATCTAGATAAATTATGCCCTCAATCCTCACCTACACCTTTGTTTGCCTACTTATCCTTACCAGCGTCATTCGAATTTGGTTGGGACGACGTCATATTGCTTACGTACAGCATCATCGCAATGAAGTGCCAGTTGCATTTAATGCCAATATTGCATTAGACGCCCATCAAAAAGCGGCAGATTATGCAGCTGTAAAAACTAAGTTGGCTATGACAGAGTCGATTGCACAAATGCTACTACTACTCATACTCACTTTGGGCGGTGGATTACAATTCATAGATGATATTTGGCGCCACGCCTTGCCTGCACAGGATATTATGCGCGGAGCATTTGTTATCTGCAGCGTGCTGCTGCTCAGCAGTTTAATTGACGTACCTTATGACTACTACAAAACGTTTGTCGTGGATGCAAAATTTGGCTTTAACAAAATGACCGTCTCCATGTTTTATAGTGACTTGATTAAACACAGCTTGGTAGGCGTTGTTTTGGGAGCCCCTATCTTGTTCGCTGCTTTATGGCTCATGCAAAGTGCTGGCGAATTCTGGTGGCTATATTTATGGCTTGTTTGGGCCTTGTTTAACTTGTTGATGCTAGCGGTTTACCCTACTTTTATAGCACCTTTATTTAACAAATTTTCTCCGTTAAAAGATAAAGCTTTAAAACTACGCATTGAAAACCTACTCACTAAATGTGGATTTAAGTCACAAGGGCTATTTGTCATGGACGGTTCCTCACGCAGCAGCCATGGTAATGCTTACTTTACTGGGTTTGGAGCATCCAAACGTGTAGTGTTTTTTGACACACTGCTTGAACGCTTAAATGCCGATGAAATTGAAGCTGTACTAGCCCATGAATTAGGCCACTTTAAGCATCAACACGTCACTAAACGTATTGCCATGATGTTTGTGGTGAGCTTTTTAGGCTTAGCCTTACTGGGCTGGCTCATCAATCAGCCCTGGTTCTACTATGGACTTGGCGTGACGCACATCAGTACATATATGGCCTTAATGTTATTTTTACTAGTATCGCCGGTGTTCTTGTTTTTACTACGGCCATTGATGGCCAGCTATTCCCGTAAAAACGAGTTTGAAGCTGATAGTTATGCCGCTGAACATGCGAGCGCTAGTGATCTAGTGAAGGCATTAGTGAAACTTTATCGCGATAATGCGTCTACGCTCACGCCAGACCCATTACACTCAGCTTTCTATGACTCCCACCCACCTGCCAGTATTAGAATTTCAAAATTAGCGGCGTATACTAAGTAGAAGTTTCTATTAAAGGGCTCGGATGATGAAAACGCTACTGTTGGCTTGTCTGCTACTAATCACTGCCCAAGCGTTGGCAGAACCGTTCAAATCTGCTGACGTAGTCGCAGGCAAGGCTCTCTTAGAGAAAAACTGCATCAGTTGTCATGCTTCTAGCTTTGGCGCTGATGGAGCAGGCATTTATACACGTGAATATCGCAAGGTACACACCGCAAAAGGTTTAGCCGCACAAGTACGAAACTGTAATACTATGCTCGGACTTAAGTGGTTTGAAGATGAAGAGCTCAATGTAACTGGCTACTTGAATAAAACCTACTATAAATTTACTGAGTAATTGCCTATTTTGCGAACTGACCAAGCTACAGCAGCACATCAAGAAAAACTTCTCACTGGCACCATCGTTGCAGCTTATGGCAAACGTTTTCAGGTTGAATTATCTGATGACCAAAAGCGTATCAGTTGCGTCACCCGTGGGAAGAAAACCGATCTAGCCTGTGGCGACAACGTGACACTTAAGCTTACCGATAAGCACGAAGGTGTCATTGAATCTACCTTACCGCGCAAAACCCTGCTCTATCGTAGTAATGCATTTAAAAGCAAGATGTTAGCGGCAAATGTTACGCAAATCATCATTGTATTAGCCACACAACCTAGCTTTTACGAAGCCCTGCTTAATCGTTGCTTAATCGCGGCAGAAGCTGCCGGAATTAAAGCATTAATTGTGCTTAACAAATGCGACTTGGCAGACAACGATGATGCAAAGCAAAAACTAGCCTTATATACTGGACTAGGCTATCAAGTACTTGCGCTGTCGGCTACTGAAGATATTTCTGCATTACGTCCATATTTGCAAGGGGAGGCCAGTATTTTGGTGGGCCAATCCGGCATGGGTAAATCTACAATTATCAATGCCCTATTACCGGACGCTGATGTTCGTACACGCGAGGTCAGCTTAGTGTTGGATAGCGGTAAGCACACCACCACGGCGGCGCACTTATATCATTTAGATCCACATAGCCAATTGATTGATTCACCCGGACTACAGGAATTCGGCCTACATCATCTCAGTACAGATGAATTAGAGCATGCTTTTATTGAATTTAGGCCGTACTTAGGTAAATGCAGGTTTAATAATTGCAAACATTTACAAGAACCAGACTGCGCCATTAAAGAGGCCATGACTACCAATAAAGTCACATCAGAGCGCCTAGCTATTTATCAAATGTTACGAACTGAAATCGGCGCGTAACGCGATCAACACTTGCTGACAAGCCATCTCCAAAAAGCAGGACGAGTGCGCGTATAATAGCCTCAGATACTTTAGGACTCACCCGCATGCAAATTACTACCCGCCTTGAATTTGATGCTGGCCATCGAATTCCCAGCCACAAAAGTCAATGTAGAAACTTACATGGTCATCGTTACGCGATTGAAATCACCTTGTCTGGTGACATTATTAAGCAAGAAGATGCTTCAGAGAACGGCATGGTAATGGACTTTTCAGATGTGAAAGCTATTGCTAAAAGTGCAGTGGTTGATCTATGGGATCACGCATTCTTGGTGTATCAGCATGACACTGAAGTACTCGACTTTTTGAATAGCATGGCCAATCACAAAACGATTGTATTCCCCACTGTACCGACTGCAGAAAACATGGCGTTTGAAGCGTTTAGGATACTTAAGAGCAAATATCACGACACTTACGGCAATCACTTAAAGCTAGAAAAAGTACGTTTGTATGAAACACCTAACAATTGGGCTGACGCGCTCGCGTAAAAATTTAATTCAATCGCAAGGCTTTCATCTCTGCAATCAAAGCCACGCGCCAATTTGGTAGCTGTATCGCAAAATCTGTTGCCAATTTAGTACAATCTAAAATGGAATTAGTTGGCCTAACGGCCAAGGTTGGAAACTCTTTTGTCGTAATCGCTTTAATATTAATCGGTAGCGTTTTAAGTACCGGCCAACCACGCTCAACTTGTACGCGTCTATATTCGTCCACAATCGCCAATGCAAACCCATGCCAACTTGTGAAGCCACTATTCACTAAATGGTAGACACCATTAGTGGTTGCTTGCCATTGCGGCAATATGTCCATGACGGCTTGTGCTATGTTCTGACTGCTTGTGGGGGCACCCATTTGGTCAGCTACTATCCGAAGTTCTTCACGCTCAGAGGCTAAGCGCAAGATTGTTTTCAAAAAATTATTACCGTAAGCCCCGTATACCCAAGAAGTCCGAAGTATCAAATGTGGTAAGCCTACTGCACTGACAGCCATTTCTCCCGCTAGCTTAGATTGACCATAAACGCTAATTGGTTGCGTTGCGTCAGTTTCAACATAAGGATCAATCTTATTACCACTGTAGACATAGTCCGTGGAAAAATGGATTAGGCTTGCGCCAATGCTTTCCGCTTCTTCTGCCAGCACTCTTGGTGCTACTGCATTAATGGCATAGGCTAACTCAGGCTCGCTTTCAGCTTTATCCACTGCTGTATAAGCAGCTGGATTGATAATTAAGTCAGGTTTGTGCGCTTGCACCACGCGTCGAATTGCGTCTGTGTCGGTTAGATCAAGCTGACTGCGATCTAAACTAATAATGTGCAAAGTGGCTTCAGTAGCCATGGCATGTTTTAGGGCATGCCCCACTTGGCCATTAACGCCGGTAATAAGAATTTTTTTAAACATAAACCAATAATCTAAAACTTAGCCTTGCACTTCAAATACATCGGCCTGTGAAAAATCCACACCCAACTTATCTTTAGCAGACAAACTAGGCCGTTCTGTAATAGGCCAATCAATCGCTAGGGTTGGGTCATCCCAACGCAAGCAACGCTCATGTTGTGGCGCATAGTAGTCAGTAGTTTTATACAAAAACTCGGTATCAGGCTCAAGTGTTAAAAAGCCATGAGCAAAGCCTGCAGGGATCCACATTTGTCGCTTATTCTCAGCTGACAATATCACTCCTACCCACTGACCAAAACAACTAGACTCGCGACGAAGATCTACAGCCACATCAAAAACTGAGCCGTGACTCACCCGAACTAACTTTCCTTGCGCTTGTTCAATTTGGTAATGCAAACCGCGCAACACATGTGCGGCAGATTTCGAGTGGTTATCCTGCACAAATTGTGCTTTAACACCGGTTAGTTGTTCAAATTTTATTTGGTTGTAGCTCTCAAAGAAGAATCCTCGATCATCACCAAAAACTTTAGGTTCAAGTATCAATAAATCAGGAATTTTTGTATTGACGACCTGCATTAAAATACCTGCTCGCTCAACACCAACTTCAAATACTGACCGTAGTTATTTTTAATATACTTATTGGCCAAAATATCTAACGCCGCAGCATCAATAAAGCGCATCCGATAAGCAATTTCTTCTGGGCAAGCAATCTTTAAGCCTTGGCGCTTCTCAATGGTTTGAATAAATAATGAAGCCTCTAATAGAGACTCATGCGTCCCAGTATCTAGCCATGCAATGCCACGCCCCATCACTTCTACTTGCAGATCTCCGCTGGTCAAATAAGCACGGTTAACATCCGTGATTTCTAGCTCACCGCGTAGTGATGGCTTTAGGTTTTTGGCAATTTCAATCACCTTGTTGTCGTAAAAATACAACCCTGTCACCGCATACCTAGACTTGGGTGCTAGCGGTTTTTCTTCTAGGCTAATGGCTTGGCCTTGCGCATTAAATTCCACCACACCATAACGCTCAGGGTCGCTAACTGGGTAAGCAAACACAGTAGCGCCATGTGTGAGTTTTGCTGCAGCCTGTGTCCGGATGGCAAGATCATGACCATAGAATATATTGTCACCCAAAACCAAAGCCACGCTATCTTTACCAATAAACTCTTCACCAATAATAAATGCCTGAGCGAGACCGTCTGGCGATGGCTGAACCGCATATTGGATCGACATGCCCCACTGACTGCCATCCCCCAACAACTGGGCAAAGCGTGGTGTATCTTCTGGCGTTGAAATCACCAACACTTCACGAATACCTGCCAGCATTAAGGTCGTCAGCGGGTAATAAATCATGGGTTTATCGTATACGGGTAATAACTGCTTCGAGACTACTTGCGTGACTGGATACAACCGGGTGCCTGAACCGCCGGCTAATATAATACCTTTCATGCTAACTCTTCTCCACGCTCAGCGTAATGTTTTTGAACCCAATTTCGATAGTCACCACTCGTGACATTCGCGACCCAGTCTTGATGCGCTAAGTACCAATCGACTGTTTCTTCTATCCCAGATTCAAAGCTTTGCTCTGGCTTCCAACCTAGCTCATTCGCGATTTTACTCGCATCAATCGCATAGCGCTGATCATGGCCTAAGCGATCTTCCACAAATGTAATTTGATCCATATAGGACTTCGCGTCCGCACGTGGCTTTTTCTCGTCTAGCATTCGGCACAACGTCTTCACCACCTCAATGTTCGGTTTTTCATTCCAACCACCGATGTTATAAACCTCACCAACACGTCCGGCTTCAAGCACACGGCGAATCGCTGCACAGTGGTCTTCCACATACAACCAATCTCGAATCTGCTGGCCAGTGCCATAGATAGGCAACGCTTTTCCTGCCAATGCGTTGTGAATGATGAGTGGAATCAACTTTTCTGGGAAATGGTAAGGTCCATAATTATTAGAGCAATTAGTGGTCAGGGTTGGCAATCCATACGTATGGTGATAAGCACGCACTAGATGGTCAGACGCCGCTTTAGACGCAGAATAAGGGCTATTAGGTGCATAGGTATGGTTTTCGGTAAAAGCAGCCTCAGCAGCTCCCAGTGAACCATAAACTTCATCGGTAGATACATGTAAAAATCTAAAACGCTCCTGCTGATCTACATCTAAAGCGTCCCAGTATGCACGTACCGCCTCTAATAAATGAAAGGTGCCCACTACATTGGTTTGAATAAAGTCTTCTGGTCCATGTATGGATCGATCTACATGACTTTCAGCGGCAAAGTTGATTACTGCATCTGGCTGATGTTCTGCTAACAGTTGCGCAACTAACGCTTGGTCACCAATATCGCCATGCACAAAAATATGCTGCGTATTTTGCCGTATCGAGGCTAGATTTTCTAAATTACCTGCGTAAGTTAACTTATCCAAATTAACGACAGTGCCTAAACCCAGCTTGAACCATGCTAATACAAAATTAGCACCAATAAATCCGGCGCCACCTGTAACCAATATAGTGCGTTTCATAATAGCTTTCATGTACTCTTAATTTTCGGAGGAAAGTGACAGGCTTTGCCACACACAATCGCCAGATTTGGCCAAAGTTGCCAAATACTCCTCGTGTGCTGTGATCTCAGCTTGATTAGCTAAAGCTATAAGCAAAGGCTGTGTGCTTTGCGCATTAATCCCTGCGTTACTTTTGTGAGGCTTATCTAACTCCATCATTAGGCTATCTTGACCGCGCGTCATTGCCATATACACGTCTGCCAATAACTCCGCATCTAGCAACGCGCCATGCAAAGTACGTCTTGAGTTATCAATACCAAAATGACGGCATAACGCGTCCAAGCTATTGCGTTGCCCTGGTCGCATTTCTTTGGCGATTTTTAGGGTATCGGTAACTTTAGCGACAATACGTTCAACTGGCGGTTGCTCGATCAAACCGAACTCACAGTTCAAGAAACCAACATCAAATGGCGCGTTATGCATGATCAGTTCAGAATCGGCAATAAAGGTAATCAACTCTTGGGCAATATCCGCAAACCTTGGCTTATCTTGCAAAAAATCCAATGAAATACCATGTACTTCTTGTGCACCCTGATCAATTTCTCGGTCAGGATTTAAGTAATAGTGAAAATGATGTTTGGTGAGACGTCGATTCAAGACTTCTACCGCGGCCACCTCAATGACTCTATGCCCCTGCGCATGATATAAACCAGTGGTTTCGGTATCTAAAAATATCTGGCGCATTACTGACCCACTCCCTGCAAAATTTGCTCCACACCCATATTAGCCAACCTGTCGGCACGTTCATTACCCACATTGCCGGCGTGACCTTTCACCCAAATCCATTGTACAGTGTGTTGCTGCGCTAAAACGTCAAGTACACGCCATAAGTCATCATTTTTTACTGGCTTCTTATCTGCAGTACGCCAGTTACGCGCTTTCCAACCGACTATCCATTCTGAGATGCCTTTTTGCACATAAACCGAGTCCGTAAAGACGTCGGCATGACAGGAGCGCTTCAGTGCCTCTAAAGCACGAATGACCGCGGTCAACTCCATACGGTTATTGGTTGTTAATAACTCGCCACCGAATAACTCTTTCTCATGACCATCATAGCTAATCCAAGCACCCCAACCACCTGGCCCAGGATTGCCCTTGCAAGCACCATCAGCATAAATTTCAACCTTATTGTTATTAATCATATTTTTTCTTATCAAGTTTCGTTCCCGTTTCCGCCTTTTGACTTGGTCTAGACTGGGTAGGTCTAGCGACTAAAGCAGACTTTAAGGGCGCGGCCTTCCAATTAGGCTTTATCGGCATCATACCCACTACGCGCTTTTTAGCCACAATAAAATAGACGCCACCTAGCATGGCACAGCAACGCCGACTCAGTTTATCCATAAAGGCAAAACGCTGATGCCAAGACTCCTTTTCAAAAGGCGGCACATGGCAGCACATCTCAACGGATATAATCTCAAAACCCATTAGTGCCAACCAATCTTTCATACGATTTAGGCCAATAAACTTGTTGCGCCATGGAAACTTATCCTGACGCGTAAATATTTTCATCAAGCCAGATTTAACACCCCAAGTACTAATCGGATTAAATCCAGAAATTAACAAGTGTCCCTCAGGCATCATCACCCTTTCAGCTTCACGCAAGGTTTGATGCGGACGTTCACTGAATTCTAAGCGATGTGGCAACAGTAAAAGATCTAGACTCATATTAGCGAATGGTAAAAAATCATCGCAACTATATATATCATTGCTTTGTCCCATCTCATATAAATCTGTTACTTTATATTGATGAGGTATGCGTGAATTACGTAATAAATCCATGGGAATGCCACCCATCTGCACTGCATTAAAACCAAACAAATCAGCTACTGCCTGATCATATAAAACCTGCTCTTGGGCGTGCAAATATTTTCCAACATAGGAATTAAACCATGACACTTGAAAATTTGATTGTGAATTCATCAACGCCCTAAATATACAAATCGAAACCTAGCAAAATTAAATCTTTATTGACTTTTTACGTTGTAAAACAAATCATAGGCACTATGCAAATACAAATTATACCGATTCCTGCATTTAAGGATAATTATATCTGGCTAGTCCACAACGGCAACGCAGGAGTCGTTATTGATCCAGGAGACGCACAACCTGTCATTAGCTACCTAAAGCAAATGGGTCTAAATCTAAGTACAATTTTAATCACGCACCACCATCATGATCATACTGGGGGGGTGACAGACCTGCTTTCGGCTTATCCTGAATCACAGGTGTTTGCCCCCAAATTAGAGGCGTTTGATTTTATACATCAATCTGTATCTGAAGGTGACCGCGTTATACTGCCTGAGCTTGAGTTAGTATTAGAGGTGCTCGACCTGCCAGGACATACACTAGGCCATGTCGCTTATTTTAGCCAATTAGCTAACGATAGTCCTATACTCTTTTGTGGAGACACTTTATTTGGAGCTGGTTGCGGACGTTTGTTTGAAGGTACACCAGCACAGATGCTAACCTCATTAAAGAAATTAGCGGCCCTACCAACGCAGACACGCGTATATTGCACGCATGAATACACGCTGCACAACATCAACTTTGCTTTGTGTTTGGAACCCAATAACCAAGACCTACTAAATCGCCATCAATCCACCATAGCGCAACGCAATCAATTACTGCCGAGCCTGCCAACGACAATCGGACTGGAGCTTGCGACCAATCCTTTTTTACGTGGTCATAGTCAAGAAATTCAAACGACCTTAGGGATTAAAGATGCCAGTGAATTAGAGGTTTTTAGCATCACTAGAGAAATGAGAAATCATTACTAATCATTGATATAGCGTATATTTGTAAAGTAATTTTTTAATTGAATTATCTTGATTTTCCCGCCCCGTTTCGTTACCATGTTTCACCATTATGAACATGAGCCTTACTATGTTGCACCTTTGTTTTTTGCGCTTACGTAATGCGTGTAGCAGATTCTCACGTCGCGCCACCTTCGCACAGAACAATTTGACTTCAAAAACCATATTTATCGTAGGCATTTTACTGTCTGCGATACTCATGCCAAGTGCATACGCAGAATCCAACCTAGCCGATGAGGATATTTTGATACTCGGTGATGACAACTTAAAATCTGCACCACGCATTCTGAGTGACAAAGAACTTAAAGATTTAATCACCAAAAATACATTAAACGAACGCAATGGCAGCGCCTTTGAAAACCAACTAAACGAAGCTGCAAACGCTCAACCAGATATCATCATTATTAATAACGATGATCTGTGGCAACGTATTAAAAGTGGTTATGCCATGCCAGACTCAACTTCAAATCTAGTTGAGCGTCATGAAAATTGGTACAGCACCCGCCCAGACTATGTGAAACGTATGGTTGAACGTAGCCAAAGATACTTGTTTCATATTGTTGAAGAAGTAGAAAAGCGCGGCATGCCAACAGAAATTGCGCTATTGCCAATGATAGAAAGTGCCTACAACCCACAGGCATACTCCAGCGGTCGCGCCTCTGGTATTTGGCAGTTCATTCCCTCTACAGGGAAACATTTCGGACTTAGGCAGGACTGGTGGGTTGATAACCGTCGCAACATAACCTTTGCGACTGATGCTGCCCTTACCTATCTGCAAAAATTGCACGCCATGTTTGGCGCTTGGGATCTAGCCTTGGCAGCTTATAACGCTGGGGAAGGAACCGTTGGGCGCGCCATTGAGAAAAATCGCAAACTAGGTTTACCGACCGATTACGAAAGCTTAAATCTACCGCCAGAAACAAAAAATTATGTACCAAAGCTACAGGCAATTAAAAACTTAATGACTAACCCTGGTAACTACGGCCTCAAAATTCAAACCATTGCCAATACACCTTACTTTGCAAAAGTATCGGCACCAGCACAAATCGATGCACACTTAGCCGCTAAACTCGCAGAAATTACTGACAGCGAATTCCTTGCCCTTAACCCAAGTTATAACCGCCCAGTCATTACTGGCGGTGACGACAAGCACGAGTTGTTGCTTCCTATCATCGCAGCACAGGCATTTAGAACTAACTTAGCTGGCTACAACAAACCCCTAGTAAGTTGGAAAACTTACTTCGCTAAACGTGGCGAACGCATGGAAAGTATTGCCAGTAAATTTGGCATCAAGCTGGGGCAGTTACGAGACGTCAACGACCTACCCGATCAGAAAAAAATTAGGAACTCTTCTACCATTTTAGTGCCTATCAACACTGATGGTGTAAATACGGCTAAAACAGCCCTGGCAGATACAAAACTATCTGTCACTGGCAGTAATATAGTTAAAGAGGCTAGTAAAGAAGTCAGTAGCGAGCAAAATTCGGCTAATATTGACTTGTCTAGTGCTGACAGCAAGGCCAGTCATCAAGATGAAACGCTACCTAGTAAGCAGCACAGCGTAAAGAAAGGTGAAAGTTTAATGTCAATTGCTAAGCATTATGACACCAGCGTTAAAGAAATAATGGCCTTAAACTCACTCAAAAATAAACATGTGAAAACTGGACAATTACTGATGATTACAAGCGCGCCACCTTCAATAGAAAGTGCGAATACTAAAAAGATTGCAACCAAAGCATATACTGTTAAACCTGGTGATACGGTTTATAGTATTGCGCAAAAACATGCCATTTCTGTCGCGGATCTAAAGCGCTGGAATAGCAACATGAGCGACCAAATTCAACCTGGTCAGAAATTAAACTTCGCCCCTAACAACGCCTCTTAAATAGACCTAATGGTTAAGAGGCTTCATTACCGCAACCTAATACAAGTAATGACTTGGGTACTGTTGACGGCATTAATGGTAAGTTGTGGTGACTCATCTAGCAATAAATCTATCCATACGATTGACTACAGCAAAGATTATCCAGCAAATAGTGGCGGTACGCTTATTGATGCCATGACAGGCGAACCAAGCGGATTAATTGCAATGATTGCAGGAGAATCGGCGGCTTCTGCTATCGCAGGCAATATATTTAACAGTTTACTTAAGTACGACAAAAATCTAGAACTTACTGGCGAATTAGCTAAATCGTGGGAAATTTCCGCTGATCAAAGAACTATCACTTTTCATCTAAAACCAGATCTTAAATGGGCTGATAACACTGCGTTAACTAGCGATGACGTCCTATTCACTTGGCAAAAAGTCACCGACGAAAAAACCCGCACCCCTTATGGATCAGATTTTAAATTAGTGACTGTAGCTGAGACGCCAGATGCGAACACTTTCAGAGTCACCTACAAAGCGCCTTATGCACCCGCACTTGATACATGGGCTGGATTGCACATACTGCCCAAGCACCTACTTAAGGATCAAGACATTAACACGACTGCATTTGCACGCAATCCTGTGGGTAGCCATTATTACAAATTAGAACAATGGAAGAACGGTCAATATCTCAAACTTACTCGTAATGTGAATGCTACTCAAGGTCAAGCCAAAATTGACCATCTATTATCACGCATCATTCCTGACAAAGCTGCACAATTCTTAGAGTTAAGTGCCGACAATATTGACTCTATGGGTCTAAATCCCATTCAATATGCCAGAATATTTCCTGCCCGCCCCGAGCTTAATAAAAATATTGCTTTGTATAAAGAGTTGGGAAATAGTTACACATATTTAGGCTTTAATCTTAAGCGTAAACCCTTTGATGATATACGTGTTCGCCAAGCGATTAATTACGCAATTAATAAACAAGAAATTATAGACGGCGTGTTACTGGGACTGGGTGAACCGGTCGCTTCTCCATACAAGCCAGGCACGCGCTGGAGCAATCCTGTACTTAAACCCTACCCGTATGATCCAGCCAAGGCCAAAGCCTTACTTAAAGCCGCGGGATATGAGGATCACGACGGAGATGGCATTATAGATAAAGACGGCAAGCCATTCAGCTTTGAAATCCTCACTAACCAAAATAAAGAGCGTGAAATGACCGGCGTATTAATTCAACGCCGACTCAAAGAAGTGGGGATAGACGCCAATATCCGTGTCCTAGAATGGGCTAGTTTTCTCGGTCGCTTTATTAAACCTAAAGAATTTGATGTGGTCGTGCTAGGCTGGAGCTTATCTTTAGATCCAGATCAATACAGCATTTGGCACTCCAGCCAACAAGCACCAGGTCAATTCAATTTTATTAGCTACAGCAATCCGCGCGTAGATAAATTGCTAGAAGCTGGTCGATTAGAACTTAATCCTGATAAACGCATGAAAATTTACCATGAATTTTCAGCAATCCTACTAGAAGACAGTCCTATTGTTTACCTGTCTGCAGGCTATGGATTATCTGCTATACATAAGCGCGTGCGCGGTATCAGCAACCCAGCGCCACCCGCAGGCATAGGGCATAACACTTATGAGTGGAACATTCCTCAAGCCTATGCCCGTTCTGAAATGAGCGAACACTAGGCCGATACCAAATGCTTAAATACTTACTCAAACGTTTCTTTTGGATGATTCCGTTATTGGTGGGCATTAGTCTAATCTCTTTTATGATTATGCACCTAGCACCTGGTGATATAACTAGCAGTGAAGCCAGCTTTAACCCCAAAGCAAGCGAGGAATCACGACAAAAATTGCGTGAATTATATAGCTTAGATAAGCCAGTTATTGTGCAATACAGCTTATGGATGAAGCGTATGGCCACACTAAACTTTGGCACATCATTTGCATCACACCAACGCCCTGTCTTTTGGCAAACTAAAGACAAAGACGGCAACGTGACGCTGGGCATGATCCAAGAAGCCCTCCCCATCACCTTACTCATCAATGTCCTTAGCCTGATTTTAATTATCGCTATTGCTTTACCTTTAGGGGTGATATCCGCGCTTAAACAAAATCAGTTAGCTGACAGGGTCATCACCTTATTTGTATTTATAGGATTTGCTATTCCAGGCTTTTGGTTGGCATTAATGCTCATGTACTGGACAGGAGTCCAACATAATTGGCTACCAATATCTGGCTTACAAAGTTTAGGCCATGAGCACCTGCATTGGCTAGGTAAAACTTTAGATACCCTTAAACATTTAGCATTGCCTGTTTTTATTTCGGCTATCACAGGTTTAGCAGGCATTGCTTTATTCGTTCGCAACGGAATGCTTGAAGTACTCCACCAAGACTACATCACGACAGCACGCTCTAAAGGTCTGAATGAGCATCGTGTAATCTATGGTCACGCCTTACGCAACGCTTTATTGCCATTGATTACTATTTTTGGCTTAAGCATTCCTGGCTTAATTGGTGGTTCGGTCATCGCAGAAAGCATTTTTGCAATTCCCGGTATGGGCAAGTTATTCTATGACGCCGTATTAATGCGGGATTTTCCAGTCATTATGGGCATACTGACCATAGGGGCACTTCTCACTCTGATAGGAAATCTAGTCGCGGATGTAGCTTATGCTTGGGCTGATCCTAGGGTTAGGCGCGGGGTAATGCAATGAAACATGCCCTACGCAACCCTTTAGCATTGATAGGCTTTTCTATTATTGCTGGAATCTTGTTACTCGCATTAATCGCACCATTGATTGCGCCCTATGATCCCAATGCAATTAATGTAAAAGCCATATTATTAGCACCTGAAGCAAATCATTGGATGGGTACCGATGGTCTAGGGCGCGACGTCCTTTCTCGCATGCTTTATGGAGGACGCATCTCATTATTAGTGGGTTTTGTTGCAGTAGGTATTGCGACACTGATTGGGATAGTGCTGGGTGCCGTTTCCGGCTTTTATCGTGGCTGGGTAGATACGATCATTATGCGTACTGTCGATGTCATGCTATCTATTCCGACATTCTTCTTAATTTTAGCCGTTATTGCCTTTCTAACGCCCTCGATATGGAACATTATGATCGTGATTGGCTTAACCTCATGGATGGGCGTCACTCGCTTAGTGCGCGCTGAATTTTTAAGCTTGCGTAACCGTGAATTTGTTCTGGCCGCGCAGGCCTTAGGGGCCAAGGACGCGAGGCTTATCTTTACGCATTTATTACCTAATAGCCTAACGCCGATTATTGTGAGCTCTATCCTTGGCATCGCCAGCGCAGTCCTAGTGGAATCAGGATTAAGCTTTCTAGGCCTTGGCGTTCAAGCGCCACAAGCATCATGGGGCAATATTTTGACTGATGGTAAAGAATATATTCAGTTTGCATGGTGGCTTTCACTGTTCCCAGGACTGGCGATATTGCTGACCGTGTTAGGGTATAATCTACTTGGAGATGGGTTACGCGATGCGTATAACCCAAGAAGCAACCAACATTGAAATGTGTGCTGTTAAATAAGAATAAAGATAGAGAGGAATAATGTCATGGGATTTTTAGCTGGAAAAAAAATACTGATCACTGGTTTATTAAGTAATCGTTCTATTGCTTACGGCATCGCTTCGGCAATGAAACGTGAAGGTGCAGAGCTTGCTTTCACTTATCAGGTAGAAAAACACAAAGACCGCGTAGCAGGGCTAGCGGCAGATTTTGGCTCTTCTCTAGTTTTTCATTGTGACGTAGGTGAAGATAGCTTGATTGACGCCCTATTTGTCTCAATCGCAAAGCACTGGGATGGCATAGACTCAATCGTCCACTCAGTGGCATTTGTACCTAAAGATGCATTAGATGGCGACTATCTAGAAAAAGTGACGCGTGAAAACTTCCGTATTGCGCATGATATTAGCTCTTATAGTTTTGCCGCGCTAGCTAAAGCCGCCTTACCGATGATGCTTGGCCGCAATGGTAGCCTTCTTACATTAAGCTACCTAGGTGCAGAACGAACCATGCCTAACTACAACGTCATGGGCCTAGCTAAGGCAAGCTTAGAAGCCAATGTACGCTATATGGCTCAAAGTTTAGGCCCTAAAGGTATTCGCGTGAACGCAGTCTCAGCGGGTCCGATTAGAACGCTAGCCGCTTCTGGCATTGCCGATTTTGATAAAATGATTGGCTTTAATGAGAAACATGCAGCCCTACGGCGTAATGTGACCATAGAAGAAGTTGGTAATGCAGCCGCATTTTTATGTAGTGACCTAGCCTCAGGCATTACTGGTGAGATCACCTACGTTGATGGCGGTATGAATATTACCGCTGCCGGAGTGATTGAGTAAGTTTAAGCGCACTTTGAAGACGATAAAAAAGGCACCTCTAGGTGCCTTTTTTATCGTCTTCAATTTAACTAATTCACCACTTCAAGTTAGTTGACTGTATTGCCGAGTAACAGCTTTTGATTAACCTTTACATTACTTTTTTCACGTAAAGATTGCTTGTAAGCCGACAAGTACTCATTCGCTAAAGAAGCGTTTAATTCGATTTTTGCCAGTTTTTGCGCTTCAGCATCTTGCCCAACTAAGCTATCAATTTGACTGACTTTAACCAACAAGTAGCCTTGTCTACTATTGGCAGCACCAGAATAAGCTGGCAACTTGCTTACATTGGTTTTAAAAACTTGGTTCATTGCCAGTTCGGTTAATCCCTGTGCATTTTTACGATCCACAATCACTTCTGGAATCCAATCAATACCAGTCACCTCTTTGCCTGCATTTAGATCTTTTAGTGCAGATTCACCTTTAGTGATAGCGAGCTTGGTAGCCGCCTCTAATTTCAGCAAGTCCTCAATGCCCGCCTTGACTTCATCAAAGCTTCTTGGTGCCGCTGGCTTGTACGCTACAACACGTGCTGAGACCAAGTTGTTAGGTGAAACTTCAATCGCTTCAGTATTGCGATGGTCTTTTAACACTTCATCAGAAAAAACCAAGTTCATGATTTTTTCATTCTTAAAGAATTTAGCGCCAGCCTCACGCGTAATAAACTCTGAAGTTTGCACCTGACTACCAAACATTTTAGCTGCTGGTTGTAAGCTTGAAGATTGTTCATAAACAATATTGCTGAAGCTTTCAGCTTTTTCAGTAAATGCCGCTTGTGCTTTTTGGTAGATTAACTCAGCTTTAATTTTAGGTTTCAAACTGTTGTAATCAGAGCTTTCGCCTGTAATACCAGTAACCTTAATAATATGGAATCCAAACTCAGACTCCACCAAATTACTTATTTCATTAACTTTCATGCTAAAAGCAGCGTCTTCAAACGGCTTTACCATCGCACCGCGACCAAAACTACCTAAATCGCCACCTTTAACCGCTGAGCCAGGATCTTGAGAGTTTTTAACCGCTAAGGCCTCAAACGATTTTGGGTTTTTCTTAACAGCCGCTAAAATTTCTTCTGCTTTAGCTTTCGCCTGTTGCTTTTGCGCTGGTGTCGCATTGACGCCAAAGCCAATTAAAATATGACTTGCGCGCCTTTGCTCACTACCCTGAAATTTTGAAGCATTCTCGTCATAAAATTTCTTTAACTCAGCTTCATCTACTTGTATACCAGGAATCAAGCTGCTAGTTGATAACAGCAGAAATTCAATTTTCACTTGTTCAGGTACCACTAATTTATTCTTGTGTTGCTCGTAGTAAGCTTTTACCAACGCTGGATCAATCTTCACGTCTTTAATGAAATCCTTGGCTTTGATTTCTGAAACCGTCACATGGCGTTGTTGATTCGTTAACTTAAATGTATTGTCGGCACGCGCATTAGAAATGAAACCGAGCTTACCAATACTGTCTTGCGCCTGTTGCGCCAAAAGATCTAAACGCATCCCTGCTTCAAATTTTGATGGTGTGATATGGTTTTGTTGCAAAGTTTGGTCGTAAAGCTCTTGGGAGAACTTACCATCTTTTTGAAACTCAGGCATACCCGTCACGTAGGTAGCAAGCTGTGCGTCACTAATAGCATATTTAGCATGCTGAATTTCATCATTCAATAAACGTTTACTGATGAGTTGATTCAACACCATCGCTTTAACTTCAGGGCTATCTAATTGTGCAGGATCAACCTTGCCTTCTGATTGCAAGCGATTACGCAAATTTTGTAAGGCATTAGAGTACTCTTGGATTGAGATGCTATGCCCAGCAACCTCAGCGACAGCTACGTTACTGCCAGCATGATTTAAATAAGAGTCGATACCAAACAATGCAAAAGGAATGGTAATCAAGGCTAACAAAGCTTTACCAACCCAACCATGGGCTACTGAGCGGATTTTATCTAACATACAGAACTCTCTTCAAAAATATTCACTAAATAATTGGAACAACTAAACAACCTGTTTAGTTTCCGCAAACTTTACTCAAATTTAAAAAAATGTGAGCTACACATTATAAGGCAACTAGGACTTGAATTTAACCGTGTTTTGATTTATCTATGCAAAACAAGCTGTAATTGAGGTTTAATTAGACTTAGTGCTAGATTTTTTATTTACCAGATTAGTGCGAAAAGCTCCGTCCTTTAGGTCGGAGATGGATAGCACGGATGCCAAAGGCATCCTTTGTCTTAAAAACTAATCAAATAAAAGAACGGAAAGGCCCATGAAATAAGGCTTTAAGTCATATTTGGTTGCTATACTATAGTACGATGCTAATAAAAAAAGCCTTCAAATTTCAGCTAATGCCTAACAGTGCCCAGCAACGCGACATGCGTCGCTACTAAGTTCTGGCATTTTAGAAAGCTTAAGACTGGACATCAAAGCTTTGCTTCTGTCAGCTTCAAGTAAGATTAATCAAGTATTCTCTATCTCAATGGTTACTAATTTTTGTTATAGAACCTACTATATAAATTATATTTACTTTGGAGAGTGAAACTTATGAAACGTTTCCTAATTTTAGCGGCACTAGCTTCTGCCGCCATTACTACCCAGTCCTTCGCTGCAGATGTTGGTGTCTCTGTGAGTATTGGCCAACCAGGCTTTTATGGCCAGCTCGATATTGGTGGTTATCCTCCACCACGAGTAATCTATAGTCAGCCAATAGCAATCCAGCGAGTACCTATGGATCGTCCGCCGATTTATTTACGCGTTCCTCCAGGTCATGCAAAACACTGGAGGCGACATTGCCGCGAATATAATGCATGTGGTGAAAGGGCTTATTTCGTTCATGACGACTGGTACAACCGCGAGTATGCTCCACGTTACGAGGAGAATCATCGTGAATTTCATGAGGAATATAGAGATAACCGCCATGAAGAACGTACGGATGGCCGTCAAGAAGAGCATCGAGATAACCGTAACCACTGATAATTTAGTATGGCATTAAACTCGAATCGTACTTGAGCGAAGACTGATTTGTATGATTCGAGTCATGTTTCTTTAATTATGTACGCGTAGAGAAAGTACAAAAGCAAAAGCCCCGCTTGTGGCGGGGCTTTGCAGCTATATTACCTCTGTTAGGAAATAACATAGACTTGTTGGCGGAGCGGACGGGACTCGAACCCGCGACCTCCTGCGTGACAGGCAGGCATTCTAACCAACTGAACTACCACTCCATAAAACTTACGCAACTATTACTCAAAATCGCATACGAATTTTTGCGCTTATAAATTTAACTCATTCTTTCGAACAAATTTTTAACAAAAATAAAGAGCGCTTTAATTACTAGCACTCTCAATTTTGAAAAATTAAAAACGTCTTAGTCACATTGTTGTTGGTTTTTGGTGGGTGCTAACGGGGTCGAACCGCTGACATTTGCCTTGTAAGGGCAACGCTCTACCAACTGAGCTAAGCACCCTGCTCAACCAACAAGAACGCTAGTTTACAGCATCTTTAAACGCTTTGCTAGCACTATTCACAGATTTACTTAGTGCTTTATTGCTTCAGAAACAGATGTAGGGGCGTCTTTAGCCGCGACGTCCTTCACTTCTGCAACTTCAGGCAAAGGCTGAGGCATTGTTGCTAAGGCCAGCGCTAATACTTCATCAATCCATTGAACAGGATGGATATCTAACTGATTTTTAATGTTTTCTGGTATCTCCGCCAAATCTTTAACGTTTTGTTGCGGAATCAATACGGTTTTAATGCCCCCACGATGCGCTGCCAACAACTTCTCTTTTAATCCACCAATTGGCAATACTTCACCTCTAAGGGTAATTTCACCTGTCATTGCCACATCAGCGCGCGCTGGAATACCCGTTAAAATTGAAACCAAAGCAGTCGTAATCGCAATCCCTGCACTTGGGCCATCTTTAGGGGTAGCGCCTTCAGGAAAGTGAATGTGAATATCATTCTTTTCGTAAAAGTCAGTAGCAATTCCCAAGCGTTTCGCACGACTTCGCACTACGCTCATCGCAGCTTGCGTTGACTCTTGCATCACATCACCCAATTTTCCGGTGGTCGTGGTTTTTCCTTTACCTGGTAGCAATACGGCTTCAATCGTAAGCAATTCTCCACCGACTGAAGTCCATGCTAAGCCAGTCACTTGACCGATTTGATCTTCTTTAGCAGCAACGCCATAATCATAACGTTGCACACCCAAATATTTTTCTAAATTCTTTGGCGTTACATTAATCTTTTTAATAGCTTTAGCTGTCAATTTTACGTTAGTCGTCAGCAATTCTTTTACGACCTTACGACACACTTTTGCAATCTCTTGCTCAAGCTTACGAACACCAGCTTCACGCGTATAAAATCGTACAATATCGCGCACAGCGTCTTCTGAAACGTTCGCCTCATTCTCTTTAAGGCCATGTGTTTTAAGCTGTTTTGGCAACAGATAACGCATCGCAATATTTACTTTTTCATCTTCGGTATAACCTGATAGATGAATAATTTCCATACGATCCAATAGTGGCGCAGGAATGTTCATCGAGTTAGCGGTAGCCACAAACATGACATCCGATAAATCATATTCAACTTCCACATAATGATCAGCAAAGGTGTGATTTTGTTCTGGATCTAGCACCTCTAATAGCGCTGACGAAGGATCCCCTCTAAAGTCCTGCCCTAATTTATCCACTTCATCAAGTAAGAATAATGGATTTCTAACCCCAACTTTAGTCATGCTTTGTAATATCTTGCCAGGCATAGAACCAATGTAGGTGCGTCTATGGCCACGAATCTCAGATTCATCACGCACGCCACCTAATGCCATACGCACAAATTTACGATTCACAGCTTTGGCTATACTTTGACCCAATGAAGTCTTACCAACGCCAGGAGGACCAACTAAGCACAAGATCGGCGCTTTGATTTTATCAACACGTTGTTGCACTGCTAAATATTCAACGATACGCTCTTTGACTTTTTCCAAGCCATAGTGATCACTATCTAAAATAGCTTCTGCAGCTAAAAGATCCTTGCTTATTTTCGTTTTTTTCTTCCACGGCAAATTAATCAACGTATCTATATAGTTGCGTACTACTGAAGCTTCGGCTGACATTGGCGACATTAATTTCAACTTCTTCAACTCGCTCACAACCTTGGCCAAGGCATCTTTAGGCATACGTGCTGCATCGATGCGCTTTTCAAGCTCTTCCATCTCAGCATTTTCGTCTTGCTCACCTAGTTCTTTCTGAATCGCTTTTACTTGCTCATTCAAATAGTATTCACGCTGTGTTTTTTCCATTTGGCGTTTAACACGCCCACGGATGCGCTTCTCAACTTGCAGAATATCAATCTCACCTTCCATCAAGCGCAGCAAATGCTCTAAACGCTCAGCGACACTGAACATTTCTAAGATTTTCTGCTTCTCATCTAACTTAAGCGTCAGGTGTGCGGCGATTGTGTCGGCCAAGCGCCCTGCTTCATCGATTGTTGCTAACGAAGTTAGAATTTCTGGTGGAATCTTTTTATTCAGTTTTACGTATTGATCAAATTGCGCAAAAACAGTGCGCATCAAGGCTTGAATCTCAATGTCACTCTCTGATTCAGGAATGAGTTCAGCATGGGCTGCAAAACATTCTTCCGTTTCTACAAAACCGCTCACTTTAGCGCGCTGTATACCTTCAACTAACACTTTTACAGTTCCATCAGGCAATTTAAGCATTTGCAACACAGTGGCAATGGTGCCGACTTCATATAAGTCGTTGGCATCAGGCTCGTCTTTATTCGCTGATTTTTGCGCGACTAATAAAATCTGCTTATTACCCTCAGAGGCAATCTCTAAGGCTTTAACAGACTTGGTGCGGCCAACAAATAAAGGAATGACTAAATGAGGATAAACAACAACATCGCGCAAGGGCAATACTGGCAATAAGCCGTTATCTGCTGTGTATAAAGGTAATGATTGTGTCATGAATAGACCTCAAAATTAAGCTACAAATTAAGCTAAAAACGCCTATATACATGTTGATGGGGCTGAACCGGGACAGTTCAAGCCTTATATACTTCGGAATTAGCCCTAATTTAGCATTTAAATGCCAAATCAAAGCTATTTATATCAACAGGAACAAACCATATTCACTGTTTATAACTAGAACTACTTATTACAAACGCTTTAGATTGCTAAATTTAGCTTAAGCCGAAGCCTCTGCTGCTGGCTTATCTTCATAAATTAACAATGGGGCTGAGTCTCCACGAATCACGCCTTCGTCCACGACTACTTTACTTAAGTTAGTAAGTGAAGGTAGCTCATACATAATATCAAGCAATGAGTGCTCCATGATAGAACGCAATCCGCGTGCACCCGTTTTACGTTCCAGCGCTTTTTTAGCAATTAATAGCAATGCGGATTCTCTAAACTCCAAGTCCACACCTTCCATCTTAAATAGCTTAATGTATTGTTTAGTGAGTGCGTTTTTAGGCTCAGTCAATATCGTCATTAGCGCCTCCTCGTCTAAAGACTCTAGCGTAGCCACTACCGGTAAACGCCCAATAAACTCAGGAATCAAACCAAATTTAATAAGATCTTCAGGCTCAACATTACGCAACACTTCGCCCACGGCTCTCATGTCATCTTTGCTTTTAACTTCAGCACCAAAACCTATGCCACCCTTTTCAGATCGCAGACGAATTACTTTCTCTAAGCCATCAAAGGCACCACCACAAATAAATAATATGTTAGTGGTATCTAATTGCACAAACTCTTGATTAGGATGCTTACGGCCACCTTGTGGCGGGACAGAGGCTACGGTTCCCTCAATTAGCTTGAGCAATGCTTGCTGCACGCCCTCACCAGAAACATCGCGCGTAATGGAAGCATTCTCTGATTTACGTGAAATCTTATCCACTTCATCAATATAAACAATGCCACGCTTAGCTTTCTCAACATCGTAATCACATTTTTGCAATAATTTTTGCATAATGTTTTCAACATCTTCACCCACATAACCAGCTTCAGTCAGCGTAGTTGCATCTGCCATAACAAAAGGCACATCAAGCAGTCTTGCCAACGTTTGGGCTAGCAGCGTTTTACCTGAGCCGGTAGGGCCAATCAGTAGGATATTGCTTTTAGCAATTTCAACTTCGTCTTTTTGACCACCATTTGACAGGTTGTTATGACCTAGACGCTTGTAATGGTTGTAAACGGCAACAGCTAAATTCTTTTTAGCGTGCATTTGACCAATTACATATTGATCTAGGATTTTGCAGATTTCTTGGGGCGTTGGAAGACTCTCATCAGTTGATTTTAAGCCTTCTGTATTTTGTACTTCTTCTTTGATAATGTCGTTACATAAATCAACGCACTCGTTGCAAACGAACACAGACGGTCCTGCAATGAGTTTTTTAACTTCGTGTTGGCTTTTGCCACAGAATGAACAATAAAGTAATTTATCGCCGTCGGCTTTTGTCGCCATGATTTATTTCCTATTAAGTGTTACTTAGCTTGTCTGAATACTAGAATATCGCCTTAAAGCAATGTTAACTTGAACGTCATTACGCCCAAGCTTACCCTAAGTTAAGCGCTTTCAGCACGGCTATTGATGACCTTATCGATCATGCCGTATTCAACTGACTGGTCAGCGCTCATAAAATTATCACGCTCAGTATCTCGATCAATTTCTTCAGCCGTTTTGCCTGTGTGATGCGCCAATATGGAATTTAGTTTGCCACGCAAGTATAAAATTTCTTTAGCGTGAATTTCAATGTCAGAGGATTGCCCTTGAAAACCGCCAGAAGGCTGATGAATCATCACGCGTGAGTTTGGTAAGCTAAAACGCTTATCCTTTGCACCCGCAGCTAACAAAAATGCACCCATGCTGGCCGCTTGACCAATGCATAAAGTGCTTACATCAGGTTTAATAAACTGCATCGTGTCATAGATTGACATGCCAGCAGTGACAGAACCACCAGGTGAATTGATATAGAGCGAGATATCTTTGTCTGGGTTTTCAGCTTCTAAAAACAACAACTGCGCAACAATTAAGTTAGCGCTCATATCATTCACAGGACCTACCAGAAATATCACACGCTCTTTAAGTAAACGAGAATAAATATCGTAAGAACGTTCGCCACGGCCACTTTGCTCCACAACCATAGGAATATAACCCAAGTCCTGTGGATTCCACTCTTGTTGAGATTGTAACCGTTGCATTTTGTTCATTTACGCATTTCCCATTAAGTCATCAAATTTAACTTTTTTATCCGTCACCTTAGCTTTGGACAACACATAACTTACTGCGTTCTCTTCTGTCGCTAATGCTGAGGGTTCATCTAAACGTTTAGGGTCAGCATAGTACCAAGTCACAACATCTGCAGGACGCTCAAAACTTTGCGCAAACACATCAACCATGGCACGAATTTGATCTGCACCTGCATGTAAGCTATTGGTATTAATCAGTTCACCTAATAATAGACGTAACTTTGTGCTACGTTTAGCTTGCTCTTCAAACATACCAGGCTCAAGCTTAATCGTGCTTAAGTCAGCACCACGTTGCTTTAGATTTTGTTCAGTAGTTTCCATCATACGGTTGATTTCAGTACCTAGTAAGACGGCAGGAATATCAAAGTCAGCGCTTTCAACTAAAGCTTGAAACACTTGTTCTTTTAATTTCGCGCTCACGCGCTTTGCAACTTCTTGCTTCAAGCTTTCAGCCACTTCTGCTTTCATTTTTGCTACATCGCCATCTTCAACACCAAGACTTTTCGCAAAATCAGCATCTACTTTAGGTAATTTAGCTTGAGAAACAGAGTTGTAAGTTACTTCGTAAGTCACAGTCTTACCGGCTAGTTGCTCAGGACTATGGTCAGCTGGGTACGTAATTTCAAATTGTTTGGTACTGCCCGCTTTGCCGCCAGCCAATTGCTCATCAAATGACTCAACACGGCCGGCTTCGCCTAAAACCAAATCGATACCAGCCTCTCCGGTAGATTCAACTTCCTTTCCATCAATTGAGGCTTTAAGCGTTACATTGATTTGATCTCCTTTTTTAGCAGCACGTTTTACTGGCTCAAAACTAACACGCTGCTGTACTAATACATCTAGCGTTTTGTTTACATCAGCATCACTGACTTCTAATACTGGGCGCTCAATTTTTATTTTTGATAAATCAGCAATTTTTACTTCTGGAAACACTTCAAATGTTGCGGTGTATTCCAATACATCAGAGGCTGCACCAAATGGCTTATGTTCAATGTTAGGGTAACCAGCAACACGCAATTTGCTTTCTTCAACCGCATCGCCAAAGCTTTTTTCAACCGCACCAGAATAGACTTCATCACGCACCTGATCGCCATATTGTTGATTCACCAAGCCTAATGGAGCTTTACCAGGCCTAAAACCAGAGAATTTAGCAGTCTTTGATATTTGACCTAAACGATGATTAATTTGCGCTTCAAGTGGTTGCAGTGGCACCGAAATTGTAATGCGGCGTTCAAGTTTACTTAGAGTTTCTACATTTAAGGCCATGCGGTATTCCTGTTTCAATTGCACGTCGTCTGCTGAACACAGCTCAGACATGCTTCAAAGTTAATTTAGTGCGCAAGGAATTCACCTACCTTAGATTCAAAATTTCAGGTAATTAAGATAAATTTAATCGAGTAAATTTACATGAAAATTTCTTAGCGCACGACGCGATAAAAATCAACGTACATTTTAGCAAAGATTTAGTCTAAAGCCGAATGGTTTTTTTTAGTTGAGGCTGTGTTAGAAGCTTCATACTAGCATTAGTGCTTAAATGCATTCGTTGGCTTACATGATGTTAGTTTTCACAGTGCCAAGCACGCACAATCATATTTTTTGTTAAGTTAAACCGCAAGCAGCATTTGACATCAAGATAAGTCACGTTAAACTTGAGTTAGCAAAAGAACTACTGACACGTACTTTATTGATGTATTTATTCATTAGGCAATCTTAACTTGCACCATACTCTGCGTATCGCAACTTTTAATATCCATAAAGGTGTTACGCATCTTAATGCCCGCTTTGCCTTGCATCACCAGCGTGATCTCTTGCGAAAGCTACAAGCAGACATCGTTTTCTTGCAGGAAGTTCGCGAAGAACACACGCCTCATAGGGAGCGTTTTTCAGCATGGCCAAAATTTGGGCAGGCTGAATACTTAGCTGATGCGGTTTGGCCAGACTTCTCCTATGGCAAAAATTCTGTTTACCCTACAGGTCATCATGGCAATGCCCTGTTGTCAAAATTCCCAATTATTAACAGCAGTAATGTTGATATCTCTGCGCATAGCTCAGAGCAACGTGGCATGTTACACAGTGAGATTAATGTGCCTGGCTGGGATCAGCCGCTACATACGATTTGCCTGCACTTAGGCTTGTTTGCGCAATGGCGAAGACAACAATTAATGGCCGTGACTGAATTCATTCAAACGAAAGTGCCCGCTGATGCGCCGCTGATTATCGCCGGTGACTTTAATGATTGGGGAATGCGAACTGGACGCCTGTTTGCCGAACAATTAAATATGCATGAAGTCTTTGAACGTCACACAGGAAAACCTGCGCGTAGCTTCCCTTCCTGGCTACCTCTGCTTCGGCTAGACCGCATTTATGCTCGTGGCTTTCATGTCAATCAGGTTGAAGTTCATTCTGGCGCTCAATTTATAAAAATATCTGATCACGCCATGCTCTCTGCCACCCTTACTAGAACACAAAAGTTGCCATGATTAAATTCATTGGAGGCAACCAAATCACCTTACTCAAGAGTGGTTCTGAGTACTTTCCTGCACTCTTAACCGCCATAGAAAACGCTCAATCTGAAATCTATATCCAGAGCTATATTTACGAAATGGATTCAATCGGAATTCGCCTAGGCAACGCACTTAAAGAAGCAGCTAAGCGTGGTGTAGTTGTGAATGTATTGCTTGATGGATTTGGCAGCCAACATTTAAGTACTTCTTATGTAAAAGAGCTGACTTCAGTTGGCGTGCAATTAATGTTTTACCGTCTAAAAATATCGCCATGGTCCTTTAAGAAAACGCGCTTACGTCGACTCCATCGCAAAGTGGTGGTGGTCGATGGAAAGATAGGATTTGTCGGTGGAATTAACATCATAGACGATAATAATGTGCCCAACCAAGCACCGCCACGCATAGATTATGCCGTGCGTATTGAAGGGCGTTTATTACCGGCTATTGTTGCCAGCACCCATAAACTTTGGCGGCGTATTGCCTGGATGCAAATACGAAATAAGTTCAATACGACCAACGTTAAGTCTAACGCCATATTTTCTGAGGTCAAAGCGAATGTCAAAGCTGCCTTAGTGTTACGTGACAACATTTTGCATAGACGCGATATTGAAGAAGCTTACTTAAATGCAATTAACAGCGCCAGGAATGAGATCATTATTGCCAACGCCTACTTCGTGCCTGGTAGAAAATTTCGCAAAGCCCTTATCATGGCAGCCGATCGCGGAGTAGAAGTCAAACTGTTACTACAGGGGCGCAAAGAATACTTCCTGATGTTTGCCACTAAAACTTTCTACTCCGAACTCTTAAATAAAGGCATAGAAATTTACGAGTACAGAAAAAGCTTTATGCATAGCAAAGTCGCTGTGATTGATCAACACTGGGCTACCGTAGGCTCCTCTAACATCGATCCATTTAGCCTGCTACTGAGTCGCGAGGCTAATATAGTGGTATTAGATTCAGCCTTTGCTAGCGAATTACGTACCGACATTATTGCCTCTATACAAGATGGCGCTTATCGGATTTCAGCTCAAGAATGGAAAAATAGCAACATCCTACAACGTTTTTCTTCCTGGTTAGCTTATGGGATGGTAAGGGTATTTTTAGGGTTAATTGGTTATTCGAACGAGCAGTAGCTTTAGCACAGCAGTGCAGAGCATTGTTAGAGGTTTTTGTAGTTCTGGCCAAAGAATTCCATCAACATAAATTCTTCCAAGCCGGCGTTATCTTGAGGTCGCGCCGATAAATTCACCACCCGATTTAATCGATGCGAATCCCAGTTAAAGTCACCTTGGTAATGCTCACGAATGAGTTTAATCATACGTTTCACCATCACCAGTCGGATATCTTGACCCGTGCTGGCTTCTACTTCAAAAAACTCTCGTCTAGAACTACTGTAATCATTGGTCCAGCCTCTAAAAGCAAAGGTCGCGTGACGACTACTTAGACTCGTAATCTCAAAAATACCGTTAGTCCCACTTTGCAAGTTACGCTTAATTTTCTCATCTCGCGCTGCGGCCTCGCTTGGGCCTGCTTCTCGTGCGACGGCTTCGGCATTTTGTTTAGCCGCTTCTGATTCAGTAATTAGCCGCTGTGCCTGCCTAGATTTGACGTAAGACATCATATCGGTAGGTTGTTCTTTATTTTCTCTAGGTGTGACCAACTCAGGTGTGTCCGGCACTGAAAATATTGGTTTTTCACGCGCCTGCATTTTTTGCGTCATCACTTTAGGTCGTGGTTTAAGCTTAGGCGCTGGCTTTTCCTGAACTGGAAGCATAGGCGCCATCACCTCAGACGGCTTAGGTGGCGCTAAACTGACTTCCATCGCACGAGGTGGTGGTGAAGAAGCTGTATTCATTTGCAGGCTAGGGAGTGCAAAAAATAAAATGAAGGCATGAATGAATAATGAAACTAGAATCGCAATCAAAGTGCGGCGGTTAATATTAATCTGAATTAAGCCATTACCGCGCGGTCGATGCAAACGCGGCTGTTGCAAAAACTCATCTAAACTGCCATGGCTTAATTGATTAATGGTCATTCGTATTTAGTGCGTGATGTCTTGCCAAGTTTTTTCTAGGCGTTTAATGGAAATGGGAAATGGCGTTTTAAGTTCTTGTGCAAACAGAGATACACGTAGCTCTTCAATTAACCACCGATACTCTAACAAGTCGTCAGAAATAGTTAAATGGGCTTGCTGTAGCGCATTAATTTTATCTTGCCATTTTTGCCATAACAAGCCCACGCTACCAGCATTCTTCCCATCACGATCTGGGTTAGCCGGATGCTTCTCAATTCTTAAACGCAGCGCTTTTAGGTATCGTGGGATATGTTGCAAGTGCTGCCATGGCGTTTGGCTAAAGCTATGCTTATGCACTAGCAACCCGACTTGTTGCTCTAAATCACGTTTTAAACGATTACCGCTAGCAGATAATTGCGCCTGCTTTTGCTGTAGTAGTTGAAATTCTGTCGCTATCGCTTGCGCCTGCCTTGCCATGGCTTCACTCACTGCTGGTAAACGTGTGCGTGCACGTTGCTTTAATTTCATAAATTCAGCATTAGAGCGCGGCAGCTCATCTTCACCTATAAAAGCGCGGTCAGCAATCGCCAAGATCATATCTTCACGCAGCTCATCTGGGGTCAGGACATTACGCAAAATCAATGCATATTGATTAAAATTAGGCAGGCCTTTTTCCAACTGCTTCATTTGCTCTTTCAGTTCAAAACGCATTAAACGACACACGCCTTTGCGGTGACTCGCCATCGCCTCGCGCTCGGTATCAAATAACTTTACCGAAATACTATCCTCATCGTCTTCTAATGCTGGATAGCCAGTGACCTTCAAACCATCGCGCTCGAAACTCAAGGTGGCCGGCAAGTCGCCGAAATCCCATTGTTTCAATCCAGTCTTCTCAATATCGGGCGAGGTATTTCTAAAGGTAAGCTGCGCTGCAGACCCCAGTTGTTTTTTTAGCACGTTCCAATCTCGACCCATTGCTAGTTCGCGGCCAGCGTCGTCAACAACACTGATGTTCATCAGCAAATGTGCGGGCGTATCCTCGGTCCAATCTTCTACCGCTATTTTGAGTGTGGTCACGCGCTGAATATAAGCCGCAAGCACTTCTTTAATTGCACCCTCGCCTACCTTGGCTTGCTCTAAAAACTGAGTAACAAATTCTGGCACAGGGACACACACCCGGCGAAACGCTTTGGGCAAGGCTTTAATTAAATAAGTGAGCTTTTCACGCAACATGCCAGGAACTAGCCACTCGGTTTGGGTAAGATTTAACTGATTCAATAAAGCCAATGGGATAGTAGCCGTGACGCCGTCTAGAATGTGATTAGGCTCAAAGCGATATTTGAGTGGAATTTCTACACTATCTAGCAACATTTTTTCTGGGAATTGCACTGCTGTAATGGCGTCGGCACCATGGCGCATTAAATCATCACGGGTGAGATAGAGTAAACGCGGATGAGCATTTTCCGCTTCAATCCGCCAAGCCTCAAAAGTGGCTGCTTGAAAAATATCTGCCGGTACTTTGCTATCGTAGAAAGCAAACAATTGATGCTCATCAACTAGCACGTCTTGACGACGTGCTTTATGCTCTAACTCTTCAATTTCTGCAATTAAGCGTTCGTTAGCGGTAAAAAATGCAGCGCGACTATCAAATTCCCCATTGGCAAGTGCTTCACGAATAAATATATCGCGCGATTGCTTGGGGTCTATCGGCCCAAAATGCACACGCCGCTTAGGAATAATAGTCAGCCCATACAAGGAAACTCGCTCCCAAGCATTGACCATGCCCATCTTTCTATCCCAACGAGGGTCCGTGTACTGACTCTCGGTCAGACCCTGTGCCAAGGGCTCTATCCAATCTGGCTCCATTTTTGCCACACACCGCGCATAGAGCTTGCTGGTATCCATCAGCTCGGCCGCCATCACCCATTTCGGACGTATTTTCTTAAGTGCGGAGCCAGGTGCAACATAAAAGCGTATGCCACGCGCACCAGCATAAGAGTCGCTATCGCCATCTTTAAAACCAATATTGCCTAATAAGCCCGCTAACAATGACCGATGAATTTGCTCATAACTAGCTTCTTTAGTATTAAGCTTAAACTCCATGTCATCGGTAATCTGCTGAATTTGCGTATGGAGTTCGCGCCATTCTTTTAAACGTAAAAATGATAAGAAATTACTATGGCACTGGTTGAGTAAGTCTTTATTTGATTTTTTGGTTTTTAACGCGTTATCAAAGAAATCCCATAACTTGAGATAGCTCATAAAATCTGAACCTTCACCAGCAAATTTTGCGTGTGCAGCATCAGCGGCTTCACGCTTATCCATCGGACGCTCTCTTGGATCTTGTATGCTCAACGCACTGCTTATAATTAAGATTTCACGCAAACAACTCTCACGCTTAGCGGCTAAAATCATCCGGCCCACACGCGGGTCTAGAGGCAACTTGGCGAGCTGCAATCCAGTTTCGGTAATCTGGCGCCGGCTATCCACCGCACCTAACTCCTGCAACAACTGGTAACCATCACTCACCAAACGACTGCTTGGTGCTTCAATAAATGGGAAATTGGCAATATCACCTAAGCGCAATGCGGCCATACGTAAAATAACGCTGGCTAATGAACTACGTAAGATTTCTGGTTCAGTAAATTCAGGGCGGCCATTAAAATCCTCTTCCGCATATAAGCGTACACAGATGCCGTTAGAAACCCGACCGCAACGACCGGCGCGCTGCTTGGCGGCGGCTTGACTGATCTTTTCAATCTGAAGCTGCTCTACCTTAGCGCGCGTACTGTAACGACTCATACGCGCCAAACCAGCATCAATCACGTACTTAATACCAGGCACTGTGAGTGAAGTCTCAGCGACGTTGGTGGCAAGCACGATGCGGCGAGTACTATGGCTTCTAAATATTTTTTGCTGATCTTCGATGCTTAATCGCGCAAACAATGGCAACACTTCTATGTGTTTAAGCTTGGCAGAGCGACCTTGATATTTGCGTAAGTGTTCTGCAGTATCACGAATCTCACGCTCGCCAGGTAAAAACACCAAAATATCGCCATCGCCTTGACGAAGCAAGTCATCGGCAGCATCTAAAATAGCTTCTTCTATCGCTTCTTCTTCGTCATCCTCTTCTAGCCAACGCGCTTCAGTTTTGGCTTTACGTGCAATGCCAAAGATCGTTTCATCATCTTCGTCAAACTGCGCATTTTCGGTAGCTGCGATTTCTCTTGCACGGAAACCAGCCTTTCCAAGAGGACGGTAGCGAATTTCAACGGGATAGGTACGTCCAGAGACTTCAATCACTGGCGCACCATTAAAGTGTTGTGAAAAACGGTCCGCATCAATCGTAGCTGAGGTTACAATCACTTTTAAATCTGGTCGTTTGACAAGTAACTGTTTTAAGTAACCGAGTAAAAAATCAATATTCAGGCTACGCTCATGCGCCTCATCAATAATGATGGTGTCATAAGCATTCAAGAACTTATCGCCCTGTGTTTCTGCCAACAAAATACCGTCGGTCATCAGTTTGATGTAAGTAGATTCCGTCAACTTATCGTTAAAGCGCACCTTGTAGCCGACTACTTCACCGAGTGGACTGTTTAGCTCCTGAGCGATTCTAGAGGCTACCGAGCGCGCGGCAATGCGGCGTGGTTGGGTATGCCCAATTAATCCAGAAACACCGCGTCCTAGCTCTAAACAGATTTTAGGGATTTGTGTGGTTTTACCAGAGCCAGTTTCGCCGCAGATAATCACGACTTGATTTTGGCTGATAGCCGCAGCAATCTCAGCCTTTTTAGCGCTAACTGGAAGCTCCAATGGATATTCAGGTTTAGGTAAATTACTTAAACGCGCTTCATACCTAGCCGTTGAAACTCTAAGCTTTTGTGTAATTTCGGCGAGTAACCGTTGGGCTTTGATTGCAGATTTTTCATCCGTTAACTTTTTGAGCTCACTAGCCTCACGCAACTTGCGGCGCAGCACAAAACGATCAGCCAGCATGCAGGTTTGCAGACTGGCTTCTAAACTAGAAAAATTTAATACACTTGGTTTTAGGTTCAAGGACTTATCGTCATTCATGTGCAGCATTTGAACAGGCACGAAGTAGATATTTTAAATAATCAAGTATCGCTTTTTGCATTGGCGACACTTAATTAAGTAGATAACTTCGGACTTGTTGAACTGTCTGATTAAAACTGATTAATTACAATTCTACCTGCTGAATACCGGCTAATAACCATACAGCTTTGTCGTCGCGCATATTTTTTTGAACATGCCAAATTTCATCTACGTTTTCGATTGCCGCGTTATTCTCACGCAACTGACCAGTAAAACGCACGCTGGCAATGGAATAGTCACCTTCATTACTTACTTCCAGCAATTCAGCATCAATACTCAGCACCTCGGTATTTTGCACAGTATTGCCACGCTCTTGCATTTGCAATGAGATTTCAGCGAAGATTTCAGGTGTAGTGTATTCACGCACATCGTTAATATCTTTGCGATCATTGGCCGCTTGCAGGCGAATAAATGAAGCTTTGGCATTACGCAAAAAACTCTCAACTGGAAAATCTTCTGGAATATACGATGGGGCTAGACTTGTAGCAAAGCCTGCTTGAGCTTGCGGCTGACTATATGGTTCAGCGCCACCGCCATACTGCATCGCAGGTTGCTGTGACCGTTTAAATCTAAAGATCAGAAACATCACTACTGCGGCAATTAGTAATGCTGGAAGCAATGACCCCATCATGCCACCTAGTCCGCCCATACCACCGCCAGAAAACATAGACATCAGCCCAGCCCCTAGAGCCAAACCAGCTAATGGGCCTAACCATTTATTGCCTGCAGGTGCCGCCGGTACAGGCGCCGCAGCAGGCGGCCTTTGCTGGCGCTGCATCGGAACTGCACGTTGCTTACCAAAACTGCTACCACCGCCAAAACGTCTTGCTTCAGCAAAGCTAGCAAATAAACTAACACACGTAATAGCAATTATTAATAACATTAAAAAACGTTTCATGGATTCCTCATTCAATAGGTAAGTCTTAATGGTTAGAACGGACAATGGTGAATCAGAGCAGCTGTAAATTATAACAGCATAGTGATATCTCCTGATGTCATAGAGAACCTAGGTTAAAAAACGGCTAGTAAGTGTTTCTAAATTAAGTTCGCTCAAAATTGACTCCAATCTAGTCCTGGCGTTCATTCGTGGCTGCCCAGTATATTTAGCAATGATTAATTCATTTTTCATTGAATGCTCCCAGCCTACCAATTCAGTCACTGTAACTTGGTAACCAGCGGCCTCCAATTGAAGACATCGCAGCACGTTGGTTAACTGACTGCCGAATTCACGTGTATGCATAGGGTGTCGCCAAATTTCACTGAGGGGCGTTTTGGCAAAGCTCTCATTTTTATGTTGCCTTAATACTTCAGCCACTTCAGCCTGACAACACGGCACAAGCACCATATATTGCGCGTGCTTTTTGAGCCCAAATTGTATGGCATCATCGGTGGCAGTGTTGCATGCGTGCAGCGCTGTAACAATATCCACAGTCGCTGGCAGAACCTCTGAACTGATTGATTCAGCTACGCTTAAATGCTGAAAATCCATACGTGTGAAGCCTAATCTTGCCGCTAATTGTCGTGACTTTTCAACTAATTCACCACGGGTTTCAATACCTACCACTTGCCCAGCATCATGCTGTTTCAACAATAGATCATACAAAATAAAACCCAAGTAAGACTTGCCTGCACCGTGATCGACTAAGGTGGGATTAGGATTACGTAATAACACCTCATTAAACAGCGGTTCAATAAAATTTACTAGGTGATACACCTGTTTCAACTTACGGCGGCTATCTTGATTTAGCTTACCATCACGGGTAAGTATATGGAGTTCTTTAAGTAGCTCTATCGATTGATTAGGGCGGATTTCAGGCTGTGCTTCAGGTGTTTTCATGGCGCTATTTTAAGACAAAATTCCATGTCACGCAGATAAAAACTTCGGCTTGGCTTCTAAATGTTAAAATGCGCCCAATTAGAAATAGTAAGCAGGACTTTGTTTCACAGCCTCGTCAAGATGATGGCACGGCACAGCTAACAAAGTCAGCACTGATGAGGAGATGCAACAAATGGCAATTCAATGGTATCCGGGTCATATGACTCAAGCACGCAAAAAAGCTGAAGAGACAATGGAGTTCACTGACATTGTGATCGAGGTGCTGGATGCGCGCGTGCCTGCCGCCAGCCATAACCCCATGATTGATGAAATGCGCTTATTTCGCCAACGCCCTCAACTCAAAATTCTAAATAAAGCCGACTTAGCTGACCCAGTCGCCACACAAGCTTGGCTCAACTATTTTAACCGCCAACCCAACACCAAAGCGGTCGCGTTATCATGTAAAAAACCTGGTGAAGCTAATAAAATACCTAAGTTATGTCTAGCACTGACACCTCATAGGGGCACGCACTTAAAACCTTTACGTATGCTGATTATGGGAATTCCTAACGTTGGTAAATCAACGCTGATGAATGCCCTTTTAAATCGCCGCGTAGCCAAAGTCGGTGATGAGCCTGCCGTGACCAAAAGCCAACAACGCTTTGATTTAAGCGAAACTATGAGCATTACCGACACACCAGGCATGATGTGGCCAAGAATTCAGTATGAGTCTGATGGCTATATGCTAGCCGCCAGTCATGCGATTGGCCGTAACGCAGTGATTGATGAAGATGTCGCACTGTTTTTAGCCGACAACCTACTTAAATCCTATCCAGCCCTGCTTAACGCACGCTATAAACTTGACACCATGAAAAGCGAAGGCGGCTTTCTAGACGTGATGAAAATGGATGGTGTGGACTTACTGGATGCAATTGCAAAACGCCGTTCTTATAAACGACATGACGGCTTATGGGACACGGAAAAAACAGCAGTTGCTTTTCTAACTGATTACCGCAGTGGCGCTATAGGCAGAATCAGCATGGAAACACCTGAAAGCCGTCGTGTAATGATGGAAGCTACCTTGCCTGTAGTCGCTGATCCTGTAGCAGAAATTTCAAGCGAAGTTACTGGTGAAATACTTGGTGATGAAAACTGAGAATAAGGGCTAGTCTACGACTTTCCTAAGTAGTTGTTTACTAAATTCTACTTCTAACTTACTAACGCGCTTAGGCGTTTGTGGGCCATAAGCATTTACAAACGCCACAAACTCATCAATGCCCATCGGTGCGCATAACTTGGTGGAAGCGCCCATTTCACCAGACAATGAAAGCCAGAATAAGCCATTTCCACTCATACCCATAGAATAGGGTTCATTACTACGTTTTTTAAGCCGCTCAATTGCGGCGCTGACTTTAGTGGAGCGCATGCATACCTTTATGTTGAGTGTTTCTTAGCTTAAAGTTTGAATTACTGACTGCCATCACTATACCTCATGGCAATTTCATGGTCGCGCTTTCTTTGGGTACGCACATGATAAATGCTAGAAACAATCACAGCCACACTCACCACTGCAATTGTCACAGCTGCCACTGCGTTAATGGATGGGTTTAAGCCTAGTCGCGCGCGCGAAAATATCACCATAGGCAAAGTAGAATATCCAGGACCAGATAGAAAAGACGCTAACACCACATCATCAAACGACAAAGTAAAGGTTAGCAAAAAAGCTGATATCAAACTAGGCATAATCAATGGAAAGGTGATAAACCTAAACACTTGTCGTGGCTTGCAGCCCAAATCCATTGCAGCCTCATCCAACCTAACATCCATTTCTTTTAAACGTGAACTCACCACCACCGCGGCATAGGCCGTACCTAGTAAGGCATGGCCAAGCAAAATGGTCAATAAGCCACGCTCGGGGAACCCTAGCCAATGCTGTAGTGAAACCAACATCAGCAATAAGGAAAGACCGACGATCACATCTGGCATCACCAAGGGCGCAGTTGCCATTGAGAAAAAGAAAGTACGCCCATAAAAACGCTTATATTTACTCAGGACAAAAGCAGTTAAGGTGCCAAAAAGCACTGACAACAAACCGACCATTAAGGCGATTTTAAATGACAAGACTACCGATGCAATTAAGTCCCTGTCATTGGCCAATGCACTATACCAACGGAGACTAGCTTGACTCCATATACTCACTAAGGGCGAGTCATTGAATGAATAAATTACCAAAGTAACAATAGGCAAATACAAGAACAGATAGACCATTATTAACCAAGTCCGCGCAAATATTTTACTCATAGCTTAGACTCAGCTTGCTCAGACTGGTACCTACTCAAGAGGCTCATCGGCAATAAGATCAATAGCATCATTACCACTGCTACCGCGGAAGCCATTGGCCAATCGTTATTAGCAAAGAACTCATCCCAAAGTACACGACCAATCATTAGAGTGTCTGACCCGCCTAACAACTCAGGAATTACATACTCACCTACGGCTGGAATAAACACCAACATGGACCCAGCAATAATGCCCGCTTTGGAAAGTGGAACGGTCACTAGCCAAAAAGTCTTAAAGGCATTGGCGCCTAAATCCGCTGCCGCCTCTAAAAAACGCAAATCCAGTTTGGATAAATTGGCATATAAGGGCAAGATCATAAATGGCAAGTATGAGTAGACCATGCCCAATACCAAAGAAAATGAGTTATTCATGATCGCTAAAGGCTGGTTGATTACGCCTAACGATAAGAGTGCGTTATTGATGATGCCATTACTCACCAATAAGGTTTTCCAAGCATAAATACGAAGTAAAAAAGAGGTCCAAAATGGCAGCATAATGAGCATCAGCAACATCGGCTGCAAATACTTGGGTGCTCTTGCCATAAAGTAAGCAAATGGAAACCCTACAACCAAGCAGATCAATGTGGTTAACAGCGCGTATTTAATCGAAGAGAGATAAGTGTCGATATAGAGCTGGTCGCTGGCAAGAAACAAATAGCTGGAAAAGTTGATTTTAATAGTGGGCCAACCTTGGCTCCAACTCAACACGTCTGTAACTGAAGTCGGGCCCATATCAGACAGACTGATTTTTAGAACAATCAATAGTGGAATGGCTACCAGCAAGATCAACCATAGATATGGCAGCGAGATAAGTAGACTTTTCCCGCTTAATAATTTTTTAAAATGATTGATTATGACCACTAACTGGCTCCAGAAAGCACTTATTGAACCAACACTACCAAGGCCAGACCACTCCATGAGGCATAGACTCGGTCACCCGAAGTAATCGCTTCGGCAAGGTCAGTGGTGCGGTTCATTTGCTGTGCTTTGATTACCTGCGCATTGGCAAGCTGAATGTGATAAATCGTGTGATCGCCAAAATACACCAATGCCACGACTTCACCAACACACCAATTAACCTCACCAGCTGGTCGCTTTTTACTCAACACTATTTTTTCTGGTCGTACTGCCACCACAACAGACAAACCGACGTGTCCGCTAATACCATGCATCAAATAATGCACGCATACTTCTGAACGTATGCGCACATGGTCTGCAGCGTACGTTTCAATCTGACCTTCAAATATATTCACATCGCCAATAAACTCAGCCACTTGCCGACTATTAGGTCTCTCGTATACTTCGTCTGGCGTGCCAGTTTGCAATATAGTCCCCTCATGCATCACGGCGATGGTTGAAGCCATCGTCATCGCTTCTTCTTGATCGTGGGTCACTAGCACACAGGTCACACCAACCTCTTCAATAATTCCCACCAGTTCTACTTGGGTTTTTTCACGTAGCTTTTTATCTAACGCTCCCAAAGGCTCATCTAGCAACAATAATTTAGGCTGTTTGGCTAAGCTACGGGCCAAAGCGACACGTTGTTGCTGACCACCCGATAGTTGATGTGGTTTTCTTTGTGCAAAACTTGTCAGCTGAATTAGCTTAAGCATAGATTCAACACGCTCCGCAATTTGCGCTTTGGGCATATGGTCACGCTGTAAGCCAAAGGCAATGTTTTGCCACACGGTCAAGTGCGGGAACAACGCATAGGATTGAAACATCATATTGATTGGGCGCTGATAAGGTGGCAAATCGGTAATATCTTGCCCCGCGAGAAAAATTCTACCTTTAGTCGGCACTTCAAAACCTGCCAACAAACGTAGCAATGTTGACTTACCGCAACCTGAGCCCCCTAATAAAGCAAATATTTCACCTTGCGCCACTGTCAGCGACACATCGTCCACGGCTTTGATCACACCATCAAAAATCTTGGTAACACCCTCTACCCGAAGCAAATCTGTTTTGACTTTATTTGGTTTTGGCTCTGTTGCCATGTATTACCCTTCAAAAAACTTATTAGATTACAACTAAATTCCCGATTTAAAACGTGTGAATAATCGTGTCATTATTCGGCGCGTATTATTATCCACATTGCCTGGTGGAATCATCTTTTTAACATCGGCATCCGACAAAAATATCGATGGATTGTTTCTAATTTCAGGATTAACAAAAGGCAGAGAGGCCTTATTAGGATTGGCATAAGTTACCGCATTAGAAAGACCGGCATGCACTTTGGCGCGCAAAATGTAATTAATAAATTGATGGGCATTATCTGGATGTGGTGCATCTGCTGGTATCGCCATCGTATCCATAAACATCAAAGCACCGATACTTGGGACTAAAGCCTGAATATTGAGGGCTGATTTATTTTCAATTGAACGCTTACGCGCTAGATTAAAGTCCCCTGCCCAACCCAAAGCAACGCACACGCCACCGCTTGCCAATTCTTCAATCTGACCACCAGAAGTAAACCGTTTAATATCAGGCCTCACTTTCTTTAGCATTTCAAAAGCAGCGTTGTAATCTGCCACATCACTGCTAAATGGGCTCCTATGTAAATAATTGAGCGCTACGGGAAATACCTCTGATGGGGTATCTAATATAGTTATGCCACAAGACTTCAGTTTAGACGTGTATTTAGGATCAAACACTAAATCCCAAGCATTGGCTGGCATCGGGGAGTTGCCTAGCGCCTTTTTAACCTTATCCACATTAATACCCACGGTGGTGTAACTCCACATCCAATCAACCAAATAGGCATTGCCAGGATCAAGTTTCGCCAACTGTGCAAGTAGATTAGGGTCTAAATTATTCCAATTTGTGAGCTTAGTTTTATCCAGCTTTTGTAATAGGCCGCCCTCAATTTGAAGTTTGGCCCAGTTAGAGCCAGGCACTACAATATCGTAACCAGTTCTTTGGGCGACCAATTTGGCGTGCAGAATTTCATTGGTGTCAAAAACGTCATAACGGACCTTGATACCCGTTTCTTTTTCAAAATTGGAAATAGTGTCGGTACCGATGTAATCAGACCAGTTATAAATATTGAGGATTTTTTCTTCAGCAGCACTCACAGTCAAGTTGGTAAAAAATGCACTTCCCACCAACGTAAATATTAAAGCCAAATTTTTAATCACGCTCAATTTCATATAGCCAGAATCCAAAAAAATAGCCTAGGCGCTCTCAACGTGAGGCTTTGCTGTGTAAGAACCACATCATAAAAGAGGTGTTGGCTTATGTAAAGAATCCTACTCTAAGCAAGTGCTCAAAGAAAATGTTTGCGTGTAACAGAAACTAGACAATGTATTGATAGCTAATGCCCGTTTTAAAATATAAAATCGCATCCTTGCAACTAATTTGCAATTGCAAACCTGCACCATTGCTTTAATTATTGATAAATCCCGAATGCTAAACACCCTCAACGCGCCACAGCGTGAAGCCGTGAAATACCTAGATGGTCCTTTGTTGGTACTGGCAGGCGCTGGTAGTGGCAAAACTCGGGTCATTACGCAAAAAATTAACTACCTCATAACGGAGGCGGGTTATTCGCCTAAGGAAATTGCGGCAATTACCTTTACAAATAAAGCCGCACGGGAGATGCAAGAGCGTGTAGGTAAGTTAATGCAGGGAACAAGCACTAAAGGGTTGACGATTGCAACCTTTCACTCTCTCGGGCTACAAATGTTACGCGCGGAAGCAACGCTATTGGGCTATAAGCCACAATTCTCGATTCTAGATTCATCTGACAGCTTTAAGATTGTGGGTGATATATTAGTTACCACTGACAAACAACTCTTACGCAAAACCCAATGGCAGATTTCGGCCTGGAAAAGCGCTTTTATAAGCCCTGACCAAGCTAAAGCACAAGCCGATGAAGAGCTGACCCATGCCGCAGCAAGAGTGTATAGCCTATATCAACAAACGCTGCGTGCCTACCAAGCCGTGGATTTTGATGACCTCATCAAATTACCTGTTGAGCTATTTGAGCAGCATGAAGTGGCCCTAAATAAATGGCAACGCAAACTACAGTATTTGCTAGTCGATGAATACCAAGATACCAATGCCTGCCAATACAAGCTCATTAAAATGCTCACTGGTGTACGTGGCCAATTTACTGCGGTGGGTGATGATGACCAGGCCATCTACGGTTGGCGTGGGGCCGATGTGGAAAACCTACATCAACTCACCACAGATTTCAGCAAACTTAAAGTGATTAAACTGGAGCAAAACTACCGCTCTACCGTGCGTATTTTACGTGCCGCCAACCAAGTGATTAGCAATAATCCAAAATTGTTTGAAAAGAAATTATGGAGCGATCTTGGCACGGGTGATTTAATTCAAGTCTCTGCTGCCATGAGCGAAGAAGCTGAGGCAGAATCAGTCATTATGAAGCTACAAGCACATAAATTTGAAAACAGAACTAAGTTTTTGGACTACGCTGTGCTCTACCGAGGTAACCACCAAGCCCGTATCTTCGAGCAGCAATTGCGCAACCATAAGATTCCGTACACCGTATCTGGAGGGCAATCCTTTTTTGATAAGCCGGAGATTAAAGACCTAATTAGCTATTTGCGCTTAATTGCCAATGAAGACGATGATCCTGCATTCATTCGCGCTGCCACCACGCCGAAAAAAGGGATTGGTAATACTACATTAGAGCGTTTGGGTGAATTTGCTAGCGCACACAAAATTTCATTATTTGCGGCCTCTTTTGAAGGTGACTTTCAAGCGGACATCGGTAATAAACAGTTAGAAGATTTGCTCAATTTTTGTCAATATATTAACAAGTTACAACACCGCGCTGTGCGTGACCCCGCTGGTGAAGTTCTAAATGACTTACTGAATAACATCCAATATGAAGCCTTTTTGTACGACTCCGAAGAACCGCGTGCGGCAGAAAGTAAATGGGGCAATGTACTAGATTTTATAGGCTGGCTCACCAAAAAGGGGGAAGCCAACACTGATTTTGGTAACGAATCTGCAGGTAAAAACCTGCTCGAACTGACCCAAATGGTATCACTCATGAGTATGCTTGAAGGGCGTGAAGATGGCGAACCAGATGCCGTCAAACTTTCCACCTTGCATGCGGCCAAAGGTTTGGAGTTCGGCCATGTATTTTTAATCGGATGCGAGGAAGGCATATTGCCCCACCGCGAAAGTATAGATAACGACCAAATTGAAGAGGAACGCCGCCTGATGTATGTAGGCATTACTCGGGCGCAAAAAACCCTCAATATTTCTTGGTGCAAAAAACGTAAACGCGCAGGTGAAATGCAAATGTGCGAGCCTAGTCGATTTATTGCAGAGCTGCCTAAAGATGATGTACGTCATTTTGGTAATCCGTTTAATGATCCTGAGATTAGCAAAGATTTTGGCAAGTCTAAAATGGCTAATATTAAAGCCATGTTAGCGAATAAGTGAGTAAAAATTTACCTATACAGCACCATATGTTGTATAACGATCACAAATTAATTAAGACGAACCCATGCCCTACATTACCCTAGATAACGCTTCCTTAGCTTTTGGACATCATGCCCTGCTCGACCACGCCTCTTTCCAGCTTGACGCCGGTGAGCGTGTTGGTTTAATTGGCCGTAACGGTGCTGGTAAATCCAGCTTATTGAAAGCCATTGCTGGTGTGATTAAATTAGATGAAGGTAGCGTTTGGCGTGCGCCTAATGCGCGCGTGGTCTACGTACCGCAAGAGCCAGAACTTGACACCACGCATACTGTATTTGAAGCGGTAGCTGAAGGCTTGGGCGGACTGCAACAAACCATTATTGACTACCACCAAGTGACGCACGACATGGGCATGCCAGATGCCGATATTGAAACCTTGATGGATAAAATGCAAACCCTGCAACACGATTTGGATACACAAAATGGCTGGGCAGCACAATCGCGGGTTGAAACCGTATTAAGCCGATTAAAGCTAGATGCTGATGCGCTAGTGTCAACCTTATCTGGTGGCTGGCGCAAACGCGTAGCATTAGGGCGCGCCTTGGTAGCCGAGCCCGAAGTGCTGTTGTTAGATGAGCCAACCAACCACTTAGATTTAAGCGCAATTGAATGGCTAGAAGATATGTTGCTAGGATTTAATGGTTGCATACTCTTTATTACCCATGACCGACGCTTTTTGGATAAATTAGCCACCCGCATTACTGAACTTGACCGCGGCATATTGACGGACTTTGTCGGCAACTTTACGGCCTATCAAATTAAGAAAGAGGAATTGGCTGCGGTAGAAGAAACCCATGCCGCTAAATTCGATAAATTTTTAGCCCAAGAAGAAGTATGGATACGCCAAGGTATTAAGGCACGCCGCACCCGTAATGAAGGCCGTGTCAGACGCCTTGAAGCCTTGCGCTTAGACCGCGCAGCACGTCGTGAGCGTCAAGGTAGCGTGAAGCTCAATCTAGATAGTGGCGAACGAAGCGGTAAGCTAGTGGCTGAGTTAGATAATGTGGTCAAAGGTTACGGCGGCAAAACACTGATTAATGGGTTTAGCACACGTATTTTACGTGGAGATAAAATCGGTTTACTCGGCCCTAACGGTATTGGTAAAACGACGCTACTTAAACTAATATTGGGCGATATCGAACCTGATAGCGGCGATATACAACGCGGCACTAAAATAAATGTGGCCTACTTTGACCAAATGCGCGAGCAATTGGATGAGGAAGCTACCTTGGTTGACACCATTAGTCCAGGTTCAGATTTTGTTGAAATTGGAAATGAACGCAAGCACGTGATCAGCTATTTAGAGGACTTTTTATTCCCACCACAACGCTCTCGCTCACCAGTTAAATCTTTATCTGGAGGGGAGCGTAACCGCTTGTTATTAGCGCGCTTATTTGCGCGCCCCGCGAATGTATTGGTGCTGGATGAACCAACTAATGACTTGGATATTGACACCTTGGAGTTGCTGGAAAGTTTATTGCAAGAGTTTGAAGGCACCCTTTTCTTGGTCAGCCATGATCGAGCATTCTTGGAAAATACAGTCACACAAGTGATTGCGTTTGAAGGTAATGGCGTATTGACTGAATTTGGTGGCGGCTATGACGACTGGAACCGCTACACCCAGCAACGACTGCAAGATGGTCGCAGTGCTGATAAGAAAGTGGCAGATGCTGCGCAAGCCAATAAAGCTAAATTAGCGCCAGTGGCAGCTAAAACCGCTGTTAAACTAAGCTTTAAAGAGCAAAAAGAATTAGATGGCATTCCAGCGCAAATTGAGCAGTTAGAAACTGAACAAGTCACGATTAACGAACAGTTAGCCGATAGCAGCTTATATCAATCTGATGATAAAGCGTCGAGTGTGCAGGTAAAAAAACTGCAGGCACGTTTAGCTACTATTGAAACGTTGCTTGAAGGTTTACTTGCGCGCTGGGAAGAGCTAGACGCGATAAAATAACCTAACAGATATATCTATGCGTAATGCCTTGATGATGATTAAAGAAAACATACCGATCCCTTGGCAACAAGCGCTTCCAGCGTTACAAATGATTGCTAATGAGGTCTCCGAGCAGTTATTGAGTGAAGTGGATGTCAGACCAGCACGTGGTCTATGGTATCAAGCTCTGCGTAGCTTAAGTCCCAATCAAGTCAATGTCGTCATTTTAGGTCAGGACCCCTACCATGGTGAAGACAATGGCATACAGCAAGCGCATGGCTTAGCTTTTTCAGTACCAGATGGCGTGCGGCCACCTCCTTCACTGAAAAACATATTAATTGAACTGCAATCAGATACAGGTTGTGGCGCCTCGATTACTGGCAATCTTAGCCATTGGACTAAACAAGGCGTAATGCTATTAAATGTCTCTCTAACCACTCGTCGAGGCGTTGCAGGGGCTCATAAAAAACTATGGGCACCTTTTGCCTTCACCTTACTCAGCTACTTAGGTAAGCAAACACGTCCTATAGTTTTTATCTTATGGGGTGCCGATGCACAAAAGTTTAAATCACTAATTGCTCCACAGCATTTAGTAATAGAGTCTGCACACCCGTCGCCACTATCTAGTTATCGTGGATTTTTTGGTAGCAAGCCTTTTAGCCGGTGTAATGCTGCGCTAGTCAATTTAGGTAGGCTCCCTATTGATTGGTGAAGGTTAGGGATACTGATTGCGGCCTTTCCTTTAACCTTAGTCTTTACAAAGCACTGATCTCAGAAACTGACATCTGACCTTCAACTTACTCACCTTTGCCATGAAAGTATCGATTTGCATTATTAGAAATTTATATTGATATATATGATAAAAAGGATTAATTTATTACTAAAGTGGTAATTTTTGCCGCATAGAGAATAAAAAAAAAAATGAATATCGTTAACAAAATGGATGCGCTAGAACTGGTAAATATCTTCGCAGTAAAGTTAACGATGTTAACAAAAAAGGAACGCGTGGTATTTGATCTCCTGTCTATCGGTATGCAAAGTAAAGAAATTGCCGTTCACTTGGGTCTAGCTGAGATTACGGTAAAAGTGAGAAAAGCTAAATTAATGCATCTGTTAGAAATAACAACACTACAAGAACTAAGCCACATCTACCAGTGCACTAACTGCAAATATATAAAAACTTTCATGTAAGTAGATTAAATATTACTCAGCAATACCGAAAACACCATGCGTATCAGTGTACTCACTTCGACAGACAGTAGCTCCGCAATATAAAGCAACGCGCAAGAAGCATTTTAGATGGATTTGATGGCATGATAAAATAAAGCATGGAGGAAACTAGCAATCAACACTCTGGATTAGATCACCGCCAAGTGATTCGTTTTTTCAGGAGAAACATTCCCAGCTTTGTCTGCGAGCCCGGTTGCCACGATTGCTGTGGACCCGTAACAGCTTCCTCAGAAGAGGTCTCTAGACTTCCACAAAAAACTGAAGCTGCCCACGTAGAAGCACTGGCCAATTACAACTGTGTTTACCTTGGTGTGAATGGATGCCAAGTCTATGATGAGCGGCCATTGATCTGCCGCCTATTTGGTACTACCCCGAGGTTGCTATGCCCAAAAGGTAAGGTACCGGCCGTCATGATTGATGAAAAAATTGAAGCTGATATACATCGCTTTATGGCAGATACGCGGCAAGTCTTGCTCTAACAGTTAGACTGAGCTTTACACGGACAACTCAACCCTCACATACCATTATAAGCCGGACCACTTCCGCCCTCAGGTGGAACCCAGACAATATTCTGCGTCACATCTTTGATATCACAAGTTTTACAGTGTATGCAATTTTGCGCGTTGATTTGGAGCGCCGGCGCACCTGATATCTGCACAATCTCATAAACACCCGCAGGGCAATAACGCTGCTCTGGCGCATCATAGATAGCTAAATTTATGCGCACGGGCACTGTGACATCTAGCAACTGTAAATGGCAGGGTTGATTAGCCTCATGCGCAATACTGCTAAGGCTGATTGAGTTTAATTTATCAAAGCTGTAAACGCCATCGGGCTTAGGATAGTTAATTTTTGGCATATCCTTAGCAGGGCGCAAGCATGCATGATCAGCTAATTGGTGACGCATAGTCCATGGCAAATGGATCTTCGCCGCAATCAGCCACATCTCTATGCCCCCAAGTAACATACCACCCCAAGTGCCAAATTTAGACAACATAGGTTTAATATTGCGCACAGCGTATAAATCCTGCCATAGCCATGAAGCACGCAATGTCCTTGGATAGTCATGTAACAACTTATGCTCAGATTGCTGACCCAGGGCAGCGAACGCAGATTCTGCAGCCAACATGCCTGACTTCATGGCATTGTGACTGCCTTTGATGCGCGGCACATTGACCATGCCAGCGCTACAGCCAATAAAAGCCCCGCCTGGAAAAATTAACTCTGGCCAGGCTTGCAGTCCACCCTCGTTAATAGCCCGTGCACCGTAACTTAAACGCTTACCACCCTTGAGCAATGCTTGCATCGTGGCATGCGTTTTAAAACGTTGAAATTCGTCAAACGGAGATAAATGTGGATTAGCATAGTCCAAATGCACCACAAAACCCACAGAGACTAAATGATCTGCATCATGATAAACAAAAGAACCTCCACCAGCATCCGCATTAAGTGGCCATCCTAAACTATGCTGCACCAATCCTGCTTTATGCTGTGTGGCTGGAATACGCCATACTTCTTTAAAACCCAAGCCGTATTTTTGGGGCGAATCGTTTTTACGTAAATCAAAATGCTGCTCCAGTTCACGCGTCAACGATCCACGTGCGCCTTCGGCTATCAGTGTATATTCAGCTCTAATCTCAATGCCAGCCGTAAACTGTGGGCCAGGCTCACCTTTAGCATCGCGCCCCATGTCCCCAGTAATCACGCCTACCAGTTGTTGTTGCTCATTATATAAACCCTGCTGCGCAGCAAAGCCAGCATAGATTTCAACACCTAATGCTTCCGCCCGTTCACCCAACCATTGACATAGCGCGCCCAAACTAATGATGTAGTTACCCGCATTATTCATTAACGGGGGCAATAGCCAGTGAGGAATCTTCCAGGCCCAAGTTTTTCCAAACAAGCTAAATTGATCTTGCGTTACTGGAGTATTAAGCGGTGCACCTAGTGCACGCCAATCAGGAAGTAGCTCTTGCAAAGCAATTGGGTCAAATACAGCACCAGAGAGGATATGCGCCCCAACGGCCGCGCCCTTTTCAAGCACACAAACACTAAGTTCACTGCCACCATCTAGTGCTAGTTGTTTTAAGCGTATCGCTGCAGCTAACCCCGCAGGACCAGCGCCTATAATTAAAATATCGTAGTGCATTACATCACGTTGCATGTTATTCCCTTAGGCAATTTCTGGAAGGCTGACCAAATCACTGCGTGCCACACCAACGGTCATCTGTTGGCACAAGGCTATAAATTCGCGAATACCTGTAGTTTGGTATTTTTGCTTATGCCACACAATGTAAAAGAAGCGGCTTAAATCAAGCTGCGGTGTTGCTAAGGGAACTAGACTGCCACGCCTAAAAGCGTCTTTGAGTGCCAAGCGTGAAATACAACCTACTCCTAGTCCTGACTCAACCGCACGCTTGATCGCCTCGGTATGCTCAAGCTCAAGCCTAATGCTCAGTCGCGCATGGTTATTATGAAAAGCTCTATCAAAAGTCTCACGCGTACCTGAGCCTTTTTCCCGCAGTATCCATGCCTGTTGCAGTAACTGCTCCATACTCACTTGCTTAAGCTTGGCTAAGGGATGATCTGGTGCAGCAAACACAACTAGCTCATCTGCAATCCACTGCTGTACTTCTAAATCAGGATGGTGGCAATCCCCCTCAATCAGGCCTAGATCCAACTCATGGTTAGCAATTTTATGCACAATGGTACTGGTGTTATGCACTTGTAGCTGGATTCGGCTTTCAGCATGCTCTTGTAAAAAGCGAGTGACAATAATTGTCGCTAAGTAATTACCTACAGTTAAAGTAGCACCAACCTTCATATGGCCAAAACCAGCATGACCTTGCAATAACGCCTCAATTTCATGGGCGCGATCGAGCAATTCTACTGCGCGTGGCAATAACTGTTGACCAGTTTCGTTAATGCGCAAGGTTTTGCCTATACGATCGAATAGTTGCAAATTAAATTGGCGCTCAAATTCGCCGAGCGCAGTGCTGGTGGCTGATTGCGACAAAGAAAGTGCTTCAGCTGCACGAGATACGCTTTGCTCACGGCTCACGGCTACAAATATCTCTAGTTGTCTTAAGCTATATTTCATATTCTCAAGTGATCTATTTAATTTATATATCTATATTATAGATATATGTAATCATTACAATTCATTTAACAAATATTATACCTGTCTATATAATGCACGGCAATTGCAAAGGATAGAGTGATGAAAATACTGGTCGCGGTTAAACGCGTGGTGGATTACAACGTAAAAGTGCGTATCAACGCCGATGCATCAGACGTGGCAACTGATGGGGTCAAAATGGGCATCAACCCATTTGATGAAAACGCCATTGAAGCTGCTCTACAACTTAAAGAACAAGGCAAAGCCAGCGAAATTATAGCAGTATCGCTAGGCACTAACGCCAATCAGGACGTGCTTCGCCATGCGCTTGCCATGGGTGCCGATCGCGCAATTTTAGTTGAAACTGACAGCAAACTACAACCACTGGCGGTAGCCAAGTTATTACAAGCCATTGTTGCGCAAGAACAACCTAGCTTGATATTGCTCGGCAAACAGGCAATCGATGATGACGCTGGTCAGACTGGACAAATGTTGGCTGCATTGCTGGATTATCCGCAGGCGACCTTCGCCTCCCACTTACAACTCGAAAATAACGAGCTACTCGTCACGCGTGAAGTTGATGGTGGCACTGAAACGCTTGCGCTGAATTTACCGGCCGTGGTCACTGCAGACTTACGTTTAAATGACCCGCGTTTCGTAAAACTGCCTAACTTAATGATGGCACGCAAAAAACAGATTACCACCCTAAATGCAGCAGAACTGGTTGTAGACACGGCATCACGTCTAACCTTAATTAAAGTGGCCGAACCTGAAGCCAGAAAAGCCGGCATGATGGTTACTAGCGTAGAGCAGTTACTGCGTCAATTGCGCGACCATGAAGGAATCAATCTATGAACGTACTTGTACTCGCCGAACATGACGGCCAACATTTAAACCCAATTACCCTGCATGCTATTACTGCCGCGCAGTTTTGGCAGTCTCCTGTTCACGTTCTGGTGGCAGGCAATGCGTTAGACAGTCTCGTTGATAGCTTGAGCGATATCATCGGCGTAGCTAAAGTAATTAAGGCAGAAGCCTCTCATCTAGCAACCCCGTTGGCGGAAGATATCGCAAACTTAATCGTGAGCATAAGCACTGACTATCAAGTGATATTAGCAGCTCATAGCTCATTTAGCCGCAATGCATTGCCGCGCGTAGCAGCCCTTCTAGATGTCGCCATGATTTCAGATGCGCTAGAAATTAAAGCCGATCAAACTTATGTGCGCTCGATTTATGCTGGCAATATACTGACACATATCCAAAGCCAAGATACACAACAAATCCTAACTGTTCACAGTAGCCATTACATTGCAGCCAGCACCCATGGTGGCAAGGCTCAAATCTCCAGTGCAACCGTGCCAGCGGCCTTTCATAAAACACGCTGGATTTCTACCAAACATGCCCAGTCAGATCGCCCTGCCCTAAATAGTGCAAAAGTAGTAGTGTCTGGTGGAAGATCACTAGGCAGCGCCGAGAATTTTGAACAAATACTGTCGCCATTAGCCTCTAAACTTAATGCAGCTATAGGCGCTACCCGCGCTGCGGTTGATGCTGGCTATGCGCCAAATGATTTTCAAGTTGGGCAAACTGGCATAGTGGTTGCGCCTGAGCTTTATATCGCAGTTGGTATATCCGGGGCTGTACAACATACCTATGGCATGAAAGACAGCCGCATTGTAGTGGCCATTAACCAAGATCCTGACGCACCTATTTTTCAGGTGGCTGACTATGGCTTGGTGGCTGATCTATTTACCGCTATTCCCGCTATTACAGCGGCTATTCAATAACTAATCGAAAAACACATGAGCAAATATTCAAACGAAACCGTACTTAGCGTACACCACTGGAACGACAACCTATTTAGCTTTAAAACCACCCGGGATGCTGGCTTACGCTTTGAAAACGGCCAGTTTGTCATGATAGGTCTGGAGGTTGATGGCCGCCCACTCACGCGCGCATATAGCATCGCCAGCCCAAATTATGAAGAGCATCTAGAGTTTTTTAGCATTAAGGTGCCAAATGGCCCACTCACTTCACGCCTACAACACTTAAAAGTGGGCGACAATGTATTGGTCAGCCGCAAGCCAACCGGCACTTTAGTGATTGCTGATTTAAAACCAGCCAAAAATCTTTACTTTCTTAGTACTGGCACTGGTTTAGCACCCTTTATAAGCCTGATTCAGGATATTGACGTCTACGATCGGTTTGAAAAAATCATACTAATTCACGGCGTACGCTACACCAGTGAACTAGCTTACGCTGACTTTATTGAAAAAACTTTACCTAATAATGAATTTTTTGGTGAGGAAGTACGGCAAAAACTGATTTACTACCCAACAGTCACCCGCGAACCGTTCCGCAATCAAGGCCGACTTACTGACCTCATTAACTCTGGCAAGTTGTTTGACGATATCGGCTTGCCACCACTAAGACCAGGAGATGACAGAGCCATGATTTGCGGAAGCCCGCAAATGCTTAAAGACACTGAAAACTTACTCGATAGCAGAGGCTTTATCGTATCACCACGTATTGGTGACCCAGGTGATTATGTGATTGAACGTGCCTTTGTTGAAAAATAACTTTAAAAAATTGTGCGATAAAGCAAGCCAAGTAAACCGCAACCTGCTATCAGTAGTAATACATTTACCTTAAAGCGGAATAAAGCTAAGCAAGCGCAAAGCAAAATCAACACTGAAGGTAGTTCAATAGGCGATGTCCAACCGTGTGGCCACAGCACATGGTAGACAAAAAACAGCGCTAAATTCAAGATCACACCAACCACTGCGGCACTAATCGCCGCTAGTGGCGCGGTAAATTTAAGCTGCCCATGAGTAGATTCAATTAATGGGGCGCCCATTAGGATGAAAATAAAGCTGGGTAGAAAGGTAAAGAAAGTGACTATCGCCGCTGCCAACAGCGCCGAGCCCATCGCATCAAGACCTAAAGTCTGCGCGTTCCAACCACCGACGAAACCAACAAAAGTTACCACCATAATCAGGGGGCCAGGCGTAGTTTCACCCAGCGCCAACCCATCCATCATCTGCGTGGCAGTCAGCCAATGAAAATGCTCTACTGCGCCTTGATACACATAAGGCAATACCGCATAGGCGCCGCCAAAGGTGACCAAGGCCGCTTTACTAAAAAACCACGCCATCTGCGTGTAGGTGCCACGCCATCCATAATTAAGCCATAACAGCAACATCGCTATCAGCCAAAGAGTAAGTCCAATTATCGCCACTTTAAGCATTTTTTTCCAACTAAAGTAAGCATGCTTAGGCGTCGCTGTATCATCGTCAATTAAGGCAGGTCCGTAACCTTTGTGTGTAGCGGCATGCGCAGTACTTCTCTTAAAATACTGTGGCGCACCCTGACTGAGCAGATAGCCAAGGCTAGCTGCCGTCAGTAAGATAAGCGGAAATGGCAGCTTAAATACAAAGATGGCAATAAACGCCGATACCGCAATGACCCACATCAGTTGATTATTTAAAGTTCTCAGCCCTATGCGATAAGCTGCAAATAAAACAATCGCAACCACCGCAGGCTTTATCCCATACAAAACAGCCAAGACTCCAGGTAACGTGCCATATGCCATATAAATCCAAGCCAGAAAACTGAGGATAAAAAACGATGGCAGTACAAATAGCACGCCTGCCACAATACCCCCAGCACCACGATGCAATAGCCAACCTATATAAATGGCCAATTGCTGCGCCTCTGGACCAGGCAGTAACATGCAGTAATTAAGCGCATGTAAAAATCGCCCCTCTGATATCCAGTGCTTAGTTTCTACTAAGTCATGATGCATCAATGCAATCTGGCCAGACGGGCCTCCAAAGCTAAGAAAACCTAAGCGCAACCAATAGCAAAAAGCTTCTGCGAAACTGACAGAAGTAATGGGGTTAGATACCGAAAGTTTTTTAGAGTCAATCATTGGTTGTTTAGGGTATATTGTAATCTTTATCCCACCTGTGAAATAGGTAAAAATTAGCTCACTTCGATTAGATAAAATGCAATATTTTTGTAGAAATTACAGCCATAATCGGAGGGGTATTCCTTGAAAAACAGCATAAACAGTAGATTTAGCATAATTTGTATCAAAATATATTAGTTTTTGTATTTTAATGGCCAAAACCAATTGACAGTTCGTTTAAATCCAAGCAAAGTAGCAATGCGGTTAAGATTAACACTTAAAAAATGGAGTTAAAACATGAATAAATCTGAATTAATTGATGCAATTGCAGCAAGCGCAGGTCTAACTAAAGCTGATGCTGGTCGTGCAATTGATGCAACTACTGCAGCAATCACAAATGCTCTAAAAAAAGGTGATTCTGTAACATTAGTTGGCTTTGGTACATTTAAAGTAACACAACGCGCTGCTCGTACTGGTCGTAACCCACGTACTGGCGCTGAATTGAAAATCGCTGCTCGTAAAGCACCAGGTTTTTCAGCAGGAAAAACATTAAAAGATGCTGTTAATTAATTTATAATTATTAACGTCATAATAAAAGGGAGCCATGAGCTCCCTTTTTTTGTTTTTGGGTCTACAGTAACATTTATTAATCGCAATGCATTTATGCCAACAAGCGCTGTAGCTTATATCAACCACCAGTAAATTCATTTGCATCATCGGAAATGTCAGGTTCGTGTAAGGGTTAGCCCTTAATATGTAAAAGTCGAAAAAATAATATTTATATTTTGACCTTTATTTTACATGTTGAAGGAAACAAAGAAGATGGCAAGCGTTACAGACATCCCTTTCAGTCAGTCAGTTCCTCTAAGTGCTTTGCTTGAATTTAGTAGAGATTATTGTAGCGATCACCTTGGTCGTTTCTTTCAGAGCAACTATTCACTACCAACAAAAGCCGCAAATAAATTTAGGATTCCTGCGCATCTAGCAACAAGTTCAGAGCAAGATTGTTTTGCAATCTGCGTAATAATGGACAATCAAATTCTTGATTTAAAATACTTTAGCGACATCTTGCTAGACTGGGATAACGCGACGAATTCAGAAAGAGAAATTATCCCAACGGAACAAAATTTAGAAAAGATCAATTTATTCATCAACGACCAAAGATTGCTGACAGTTATCAAAAGTTTCAAGAAAATTAATGACGAGATTGTGATTGGCCGTTGTAAAGGCCTTGAATTTACAACACTTTGATTAAAATCGCATTGACTTTAATCTCAATAGACCTAAGAACATTCATTTCCATCCCTTCATCAATCAATGTGAGATGCTACAATTAAAGCAAGCAATAGTCCTATATAACAACCTCTGAAATAAATATCCTTGCCATGACTAAAACAAATTCCAATCATGCAGATGAAATTATGTGCGAATGCAGTGGGACCACAAGGGGTAAAATTCAAATTTTGTTCGAGCAAGGCATGGATATAGATGCTATTTCTAGATGGGCTGGCGCTGTTTCTGGCTGCGGTGGCTGCGAGTGGGATATTGTAGATTATCTAAATACGCTTACTGAGCGAAAAAATAAGATAACCTGAGGCGCTTACTCAGTAAGTACCATCAAATTAACCTACAACTCAACTAACTTAGCTAAACTTAAAAAGAATACCGCAATTTTAATCGGCAGTTTTTCTTGTACAAATAAGCTCGCATAGCGTAATAACTGTGGTCGGTGCTGTTCGGCTACAGTGCCTGTGTCACCAATTTCATTCTGTGTTGTCAGTTTGTAATCGACAATCCAACGTGTGCCATTTTCTATAAACGTACGATCAATAATGTGATTTTTAATGCTACCTGCTTGGGCTTGCATTAAGCTTAATTCACTGACGGCAGCGTTATGATCCTTGAGTAGCCATTGTCCGGCTGCACTTGCTAAAGTGGTCTGTAATGCCGCTAACACGTGTGCGGCGCCTTGTCTAGCGATAGCCAGTGTATGTCCTTGTTGCTGTAGCCAACTTACCATCGCCGGTAAACATTGCTGTAAGCGCACTTCATTCCAAGACTGAAAATCAGCATTAGCCAATAGTTGCATATAAAGATGTGCCAGCGTACCGCAATGCCTTTGCAAGTCAAAACTCTGCAAATATTCTGACAAATTATCTAATACTGGGTTAGCATTATTTGCTGAGTCAAATGGAATGGTTGAACTAGCAAACTCAGCGCTAGCGATATGACTCAACTCAAGCACTGGCAAACGTTGCAACTGGGATTTAAATTGGGAAAAGTCTACTAAAGGTTTTACCGCTTGGTTGCCTAATGGCGTTGCCAGCTTAAAATCGTCCTCAACTGCTGGCCATAGCACCTGTAGCAAAGACTTCGCCTTTGGTTTTATTTCACCTTTTGCATTTGTTTGTATGCTGGCAATTAAATGTAAACAACGCTCAGCTCTTGTAGCGGCGACATACAGCAACCGAACAATTTCATTGTCGCTCCGTTGCGTCTCTAGACCTTTTAAAAAATCGTAAACACTGGGAGCTGTGTTGCTTTTGGTACGACCACTCTTAGCCATGGTTAGCGGTGCAGCAATAAGATGCAAATGATGATTAATCATTACTTCTTGCCACAACACCAGCTCATGATCTGAGTTGCGTGGCGGGCGATTCAGTGCTGGCAAAATTACCGTATCAAACTGCAAACCTTTAGATTTATGGATAGTTAAAAACTGTAGACTTTCATCGGCTTCAATATCTGGTTTGGCATAGAGCTTTTGCATTGCCAGTTCCAGCGCAGCTATATCCAAACACCCATTACGGCTTATTTTCTCAACCAAATCAAAAAATACCTGTACATCTCGATTGTCACCAGCTTCAATCAGGCACTTTCCACCCCCTAATTGCAACCAAGTGCTTTCTAACCAACGCCGCGTTGGCATGCGACCCTGATGCTCAAAAGCCGCCGTCAGCACTTTAGTCACATGCATTAGGCGTAACTGACCTTCTGCGCTTAAAGTTTGGATGCGTTCGCTTTCATGCATCAGTTGCCAAATGGTTGCACGATGATTATCTGCCGATAAAGCATGTAAGTCAGACAAGGTCAGTCCGCACCAAGGTGCGCGCAATAGATTAAGCCAGTGGACCCGATCAGCCCTATGCATCAGCGCGCAGGTCAGTGAAAACGCATCCTGCACAGTTTGCCTATCGTCTAGATGCTCAATTTCAAGTGCTTGGAACTTTAAATGCGCGTGATTGCGACGTATTTCCGACACCAACTCTTGCAAATGACTTCGGCTTCGCACTAGTACAGCAATTTTTTTTGCTTTAGGTTGCCCAGCACGCAACCTCACAATCAGATCTGCTACATAATGCGCTTCAATCAACTTGGTGTTCACACTATTATCATCAACATCTTCATCGCTATGCGTATCAATTACCAGAGGGTGAACAGTAACGCCCTCACCATCAACCGGTGGATGGGTCGCAATAAACTTACGGTAACTAATCGCGCCTTGATTAATATTATCTACACTTGGAAATATTTGCAAAAAAGCATCATTAATCCACTTTACTACCGCTGGGAAAGATCTGTTATTGCGACTTAGTTGCAAACGAGTCATCGGCAGATGACCTATGCCCTGTTCGGCTGCCTGAAGAAATAAGCTAACATCAGCCTTGCGGAAACGATAAATTGACTGCATGGGATCGCCCACGCAAAACAATGTACGCCCATCCTCAGGCTCCCATCCTTCAATCAACTTTTCAATTAACCGCATTTGCACTGGACTGGTATCTTGAAATTCATCAATCAATAGATGGGTGATTTTATAATCCAGCTTCAACGCTAAATCAGTGACGCCCTGTTCGTCTTCCAACGCCAACTGCGCACTTTGTGCTATGGCAACAAAGTCTACCTCTCCTGACTCTTGAAAAACTGCCCATAAATGGGTAGCGGCTAACATCAGTAATTTGGTGAGCGCTTGTATAACTGGCTGATCCGCATGCATGGCTTTTAGTGATGGTAATTCAATTACATTGGCAATGAAGTGACTAGCTTCAAGCCTTTCTATTACTGCAAAGTAAGCCTCTTTTTTATCCTTATGCTCAGCCAAAAATCCATTATTTTTATTAACGGTTTTACGGTAACTACGTTCATTCTTAGTCACAAGAAAACTGGATAATGCTTGCCACTGCGTCAGATCATCAATATGAGCCTTTAAATCTATCTGCCAATCCAATAAGGTTGCAATTTCAGCGTTACTGTCTAAGTTGCTGGCAGCGTAGCGCGCAAGTGGCATCAATGCTTGTTGCAGCATGGTCGGGAACACGTCCAACACTGCTTGCAACGCCTCGTTAATTAAATGCTCTAATGCCAGTTCAATATTACCGGCGACCACATTCGCTTCCAAGCTATGCAGTTGGCTAGCGAGTGGCAACCATTGATCGCGCCTAGCCAACATTTTGGCTAGCAATTGAATCAGCTTCTCGCTATTGTTATCCAAATAGCGCAATGCGCTAGTGACAGGATCATCAACCTTAGACTCATTGGCAATGTCAGCAATCGTGCGACGAGCGGCTTCCAGATATATGGTTTCAGTGTCATCGCTCACCTTAGGCTGGCCACCAAACTTACTCAGCAAGGGCATTTGGCGTGTCAAGCTACTACATAGTGCATCTATGGTCAGTATGCGTAAGCGACTGGGCTGATTAATAATATTCCAACCAAGTGCTGTCGACTTTGCAAGCGCAACATTAGCAAGCTCACGAGTGACTAATTTATGCGGAGCAGTTTCGAGAGTTTTCTGCTCGGCATGTTCTAAGCTAAGCAAAATACGATTGCGCATTTCTGATGCGGCTTTATTGGTAAAAGTCAGTGCAATAATTTCTTCAGGCTCACTCACGCTGGCCAACAGCCTTAAATAACGCTGGGTCAACAGTTCAGTTTTACCTGCCCCTGCCGGCGCCTCAACGATGAATGAGTTGCGTTCCAAAGCCCTCTCACGGTTCGCACTATCTTGTGCTTTTAAATCGTCTGTGCGCATGGTCATTTAATCAAGTGCCAATTGTGCCTGCAGGTGTTCATACTGCATACGGCGCTCGGACAAACGTAGCAATGGTTTAACTTCGCAGTAATCTAAATCACTTATCTGTTTAAACGTGACGCTCGCTTCGCCAGATTTTATTTCTTGTGCGATCACTTTCAAACTAAGCTGCCAGTGTTGAAACAGCCCATCCCAGTCCTTAAAGCGGGCAAAGGCTGAATTGGCAGACAGCGCTTCAAACGCCTTCACATCAGGCAGCACCCCCTCATCAGCCGATAAGCCAATAAATTTAGTTTCATCGCTACGGATTTTTCCAAAACATACCGCCACTACACGCTCACCTTGCAAGGCTAGTGAGGCGTAGATAGGCAATTGCGGCTCAGCAATGCGATCATCAGACCAGCTTTTAGTCGCAACCATGCTTGAAGTTTTATAATCAATCACCACTAACCCGCCGTCAGCTAAGGTGTCGATGCGATCAATACTTAAATTGAGGGTTAAACCCTCTATGACCAATGTATGTTTTTGCTCGCAAGCCTTTACCTTAAAGTCAGCACGCCCTAACTCAAGATTCAGCCAAAACTGTACTATTTGCAGCAAACGTTGGCGCTCCAGGACTAGCAACTGTGCTGGCAAGGAAAAGCCTAATTGAGGTTTCATCGCCTGTATGCTGTTTTCTATCGCCTGCTCAATCGCAGTGAGACGTTGTAAGTCACTCATTGCTTTTAGTTGCGTTAATGTTTGGCAGTCTTGCCAAAAAAATTGCAATACCTGATGCAACAGGCTACCGCGCGCCATGCTATCAAGTCCATCAACGGGAGTTTCCAACTTCTTAGCCCCAAGTCGATATTGATAAAATGCCCAAGCAGGACAAATAGCTTGCGTCGCAAACAGCTTTACCCCTCCACGTACAATTTCATCCGCTAAAATTTGTGGTGCGACACTATCGTCTATCATCTGCATCGCAACTGGCAAGGCCAAACGCTCACTTAAAGCGATAATACCTACTGGTATTTGCGTTGCTGGTGGCCAAGGTGCTAATAAAGGGGAGGCTCGTAATTCACGATCGTCTTCTTTAAGCGCATATGAAAATACAAAATGCGGTGCACTTACCAATAAGCGTTGTTGCACCATTTCGGCAAACTCAGTTTGCATGCCGGCGCTAGCATTTGGCGTGCCACGACTGCGCTGCAAGTCGGCGGGTAATAATGGATTTAAACGAACTGGTGCCGGCCAATGCTGGTCATTCATATTCATGGCCCATACCGCATCTAATTGCATCGCAGGTGTTTCTAGTAATCCTAAAATTTGTATATGCGTTTCACCAGTAGCCTCTGCTTGAAACATTGCTGCATTGCATAACTCAGTAATTTTTTGCAGTGCACCACTGGCAGTGATCTTACCCAAGATATCATCAAGCGTAGCTAGCGCATTCAGGTTTTTAAAAAAAGCCTGTTGGGTTTGATACTCGTGGCTAGATAAGCCTCGACTATCTTGATTACGACTTTTTGACCAATTAAGCTGATCCAGCAATGCCACCAAAGTATTTACCCAAACTGAGGGCAATTGCCATTGCATTTCGGCCTGCTGAAATTGAACAATAAAACCCAAGTGTCTAATGAAAGTGCCAAGTTTGATGCCATCTGCATCCAACTTACTTGCCTGCTTAGATAAGGAGTCTAGACGATATGTACTACTGAGATGCTGGCGAACGTAGGCATCCAATTGCGCCCTAGCATCAAGCTCAGACGAATCTCCCCAGTAAATATCTTGCAGTACGGGTGTCACTGTATCAAAACTTAGATTGGTGCGACTGGTCGCCAACTTTAGTAGCTGTAAGGCACTATGCACTATAGGGTACTCGGATAATGCCAAACCTAATGAAAAGTCATAACAACGCGGGCGTTCAAAGGATCTGGGCTGAATACTATCCGCATGAAAGGTATCATCAAGCAGATCAACCAACTCACGACGAACGTTACCAAGCACAGGACTAATAATAGCCAATTGCGCGTCTGGGTTAGTCGCGAGTTGCTGTTGAGCCCAAGCCACCGCCGCGCGGCATTCAGCATGACTATCACTTAAGGCATAGCTTGTCACTTGCGTACGGCTTTTAATATCAGGTGTATATTTCTCTAGCACGACGCCACATCCTTGCAAGTGGCTAAATAGGCGCTGTTCTAAAGGCGTAATACGGTCAAATCCTGTTAGGACGATTTGTAATGGAAAATTAAAAACGTGTTGTTCAATTAGCTCAATTTGCATAGCCATTAAACGCGATGCTTCTACGGCATTTTTTTGGCTACATAATAGTTGAAAGCTATCTCGCCAGCGTAAAAATTGCCGAGTTTCCTGGGCGATAAAAAATTGCTTTATCTCAGACTCGGCAATTTGCCAATCACACAGCAACTGATTAGCTTCCATCGCTGATTTGGCCAAAGCACGTATATCAAATAATGCAGCTGCTTCATGCGTTGCTATGCACGCGCTGATAGCTTGCTCCCACAGAAAAGCTTCTGCTACAGCACTTAACGTTATTCTTGGAAGCGCATCGCTGGGCAATTCACCCAATAAGGTTGCATGCAAAATTAAATTATGTAGCCACTCCTGTAAGGTGTAAGCCTCACTTGCTTGCCACTGCGCTACACCCTGTAATTCCTGATGCTGCCGATCACGCAATGCAATGCCTTTCACTAGGCGTGCAGTACTGCAAATGGTGATGCTGTTAGGTAGTAATTCCATATTCTAATTGTAACGGCTAGGCATTAAGGTTGGCTCTAAAAAAACGCTTAGATAAAAAATAAAATACGTAGTCAATCACTAAACTTTAGGTCAAATATTACCAATACTTGGTTTGAATGCAGATAGCTTTCTAATCTGACTTATAATCAAATAGTGAACAGCATAGTGGCTAATTCGCGTTAATATATATAACTGTAAAAGTAAAAACAGCTGGGGAAAACCATGAATGATAAACAACTGGTAGCTTTACAGGCAGCAAAATATGTCAAAAACGGTATGCTAGTGGGCTTAGGTACCGGCTCCACAGCCAATTACTTCATTGAAGAACTAGCAAGATTGCAAAAAGAAGAAGGCCTAAAAATCACCACGGTTGCTAGCTCCACCATCAGTGCACTAAAAGCAGAAAGCCTTAGTCTTCCTATCGTTGCGCTAGAGCATATTGCTCATATCGATTTGTACGTAGATGGCGCGGATGAAATCATGCCAGATATGACCTTATTAAAAGGTCGCGGCAGTGATTTAGTGAAAGAAAAATTACTAGCGAAAGCAGCTACCCAATTTATTGCGGTGGCGGATGCCAGTAAGTTAGTAAAGCGTATTGGTCAAAATTTCGCCATTCCGATTGAAGTTATCCCATTTGCTTGGCAACTCGCAAAACGTAGCCTAGAGGCTGCAAGTGGCCGCGGAGAACTACGTCCTAACGCAGCTAAAGATGGTCTTTGGGTAACCTCTCATGGAAGCTACGTGTTGGATATGCACTTTGATGAAACCATCACTGCACGCAATTTGCACGATCTCATCAGCACCACCCCTGGTGTTGTTGAACATGGTATTTTTTACGGATTAACTACTGCAGTATTTATTGCAGATAACGGTATAGTAAATGAGCGTTGGGCACAGTAACCCGCCTATCAGAAGCTTAATTACATGCGTTTATTCTTCTATTTACTGTTATTACTTTCGCTTACTGCGTGCAAACCCGCAACGCCACAAAGTGCGCAGCAACGCCTTGACGCCAATAAAAAAGAGTTGATTTTTGTCACCCACAACGGGCCAACCACTTATTTCTTGAACGGAGAAAACCAAGCAGCTGGCATAGAGTACGATTTAGCAACTCTCTTTGTTAAAGATTACGCACCTGAATATAAAGTTAAATTCTTATTGGTAAATAGTGTCAGTGAGGTCATCCCCTCTCTACTAAAAGGCAATGCCCATATTGCGGCCGCAAACCTGACGGTAACCCATCTTCGTAAAGAACTGGTGCAGTTTTCTAATCCCTATCAAGAAACTCAGCAGCAGTTAATCTTTAATAATGAGACCAATACCCAGCCTAAAAATTTTGACTCGTTAGTCGGCAAAAAAATTGCCGTGCCTATCGGGACTAGCTACGCTGAGCGTCTAGGTCAATTACAGGAAAAAAACCCCAAGCTACACTGGCAGGCGATTAAAAAAATTAACTCCGAAGCGCTAGTGGAAGAAGTAGCAAGCGGTATTTTAGATTACACCGTTGTTGATAGTTACTTAGTCGATGTGATGCAAAATTACTACCCTAACTTAGCTGTGGCAATGCCTATAGGCGAACCTGAAAAGATTGCTTGGGCCCTACCTAAAAATGCAGATCCAATCTTGGTTAAGAAAGTGAACGCTTTTTTTGACAGCATTCATAAAGATGGCACACTACGCAACTTATTAGACCGTTACTATGGAAGTAGCAACCGCCTAAACTCGGAGGATATTAATAACTTTCTAGAGCTAACAAATACCCTACTCCCTAAATATAAGCAATTATTTAAGCAAGCACAGGATCTGACTGGGCTGGATTGGCGACTATTGGCGGCATTAAGTTACCGCGAATCACACTGGAATACCTTTAGCACCTCACCGACTAATGTTCGCGGCCTAATGATGCTCACTGATAGCACAGCAGACCTAATGGGCGTAACCGACCGGCTAGATCCCAAACAAAGCATCCCTGCTGGCGCTAAATACTTAGTTAAAATGATAGACACCATACCCGATCGCATCCCAGAACCTGACCGCACCTATATGGCATTAGCTGCTTACAATATAGGCTACGCACATGTAGAAGATGCGCGCGTGCTGGCACAGCGCATGAAGCTCAATCCAGACAGTTGGAACGATATCAAGAAAACACTTGTGATGCTCAACAATCCTGAGTACTACAGTACAGCCAAATATGGCTACGCTAGTGGCGGCGCCCCAGTCATTTTTGTCGAGTCTATTCGTAGCTATCAACGCATTTTAGAGCGCTACCAGCCTAGCCATAATCCAGGATTTAATTTCTTTAAGATTGCTGGGATTTAACAACCAAAATATAAGGCCTTAGCATTTGGGGTTAGTCTAGGAACGTGAACTACCCCGCCCTAAAGGACGGAGCTTCTAACTTCAACGGCGCGAGCGAAATGCTAGACTTACGTCCAGCACTGCGACTGACAGCGCCTCCATTAGCAGTAACGACTATTCCAGCCGTTATCATGCGTTGCGCTTCG
>CAILXF010000002.1 GCA_903838125.1 uncultured Pseudomonadota bacterium
ATGCCAACGATAGCAGGTTTTTCCTTGAGCATTTTATTAATGGCATGCACTGGCACATGGCCTTCAACTACATAACCATTAATCAAGGCAGTATGGCAACTTGCTAAGCGACTTACACCATAGCGTTTTTTGATACTATCCATGTCATTTTCATTGATGGCGTTTACTGTAAAGCCATTTTGTCTCAAGTACGAAACATACGAACCGCAACAGTCACAAAATGGACTTTTGTAAAGCGTGACAACAGTACCAGCAAGCACAGTTGTAGCATTAAGTATAATCGTCACTGCAAGAACAAACACTCTTAACTTCATGGCGTTCTCCAAAAATAGTCTATAAATTATACTAACCATCTTACTCGCATGCAGCAATCATTAGAATTAAACCACTTCAATGCAGAAGTTGAAAAATGTCACTTTACCCTTTTAATTCAATACCCATTGCAATCATTACCTTAAAGAAAATAGCAATCTAAATTCAGGATAAAAGATTTACTTAATCCTTAATAACATAAAATTTATCAATTTTTAACTGCCTAGTAATCGTCTTAACTTCCAGCATTTGGTTCTTTTTTTTATAGCGAAACCAACATGCATCTAACTCCATCGAAATACAATCTACAACCTCAAATGTTCCACGTTCATAAATCTCTTGAGCATAAAGGCTACTCCTTTCAATCCTGGAGTTTTTAATAGGTATCCATCCATCCTCAATTAACGACGCTTTTGCTTCACTATATAAAATCCCTTGCTTAAGAACAGGTAATGCACTGTTTGCTTTTGCAGAAACTGCTGTAAGCAAGATCAAAAAGATCAGCAAAATTTTGATATTCATGCTTTTTAATAATCTTTTTATACTAAATAAAGTAACGGGCCAACTCTATTAATTAGTCATTATTTCTTGGTAAAAAAAATGTACTTAATTAAGGCAATATTACCAAGCACTAACCCACTTAGCATCAGCACGCAAACAATGTTCATTCCAAAAGGTAAATTTCCATTCATCATGTGATACATACAACCTCCATCAAGTTAATAAATAAATTTAAGCATCATAAAATCGAATAATTCAATTAATCTGAGTAAGAAAACGCTTAAATAGTTCTTGTTAATTTTCACATACGTTAATACTGAGTCAACACATAAGGCCATTTAGTCTTATAGACTACGCTCTTATTTATTGGCTTTGTTTTATATGGCTGTGATTTACGATGATTCATCACGGTAGGTTAGGTTGGTAATCTAGCAAATTTTTATATAAAAAAAAGCCCCGATTAAGGGGAATAAATCGGGGCAAAAAACCTTACTAAGTAAGGCTTCCGCTCAGGGAGTTAAGAAGCGGAACGTAACTCTCGTTACATGTTTAGTAGACCAATGTAGTCGGAATTAAGTTCACCGTATAATTAAGCGTGTTGTGTTTAAATTTAATTACGTACAGTCTGGGCTCATCATCTTTACAAAAAGGGTCCTCAGCCACTCATGTTAGAATAACCGTTATGAATCCAACGAATCCGCTCAGTACATCTCAAGACCCCTTATTAGCTGGACTTAATCCAAAGCAACTTGAAGCCGTTACCTTGCCGCATCAATCGGCGCTAATTTTAGCTGGTGCTGGTAGCGGTAAAACACGGGTACTTACAGCACGGATTGCTTGGTTAATTCAAACTGGTCAAGTTTCTCCCACTGGTTTACTGGCAGTGACTTTTACCAATAAAGCAGCCAAAGAAATGCTGACGCGCATAACAGCATCACTCCCTATTAATACTCGTGGAATGTGGGTTGGCACTTTCCACGGCTTATGTAATCGCTTATTACGCGCTCACCACCGTGAAGCAATGTTGCCGCCGAGCTTTCAAATTCTAGATACCGCCGATCAGTTATCCGCCATCAAACGCTTAATGAAATTAATGAATGTTGATGATGAGAAGTTCCCACCTAAACAAGTACAAAATTATATTAATAGCTGCAAAGATGAAGGCTTACGCGCTCATAGCGTAGATGCTTACGATGCACATTCACAAAAATTACGCGAAATTTTTGAAGCTTACGATAAGCAATGTCAACGTGATGGCGTTGCTGATTTTGCTGAGCTATTGCTTCGTTGCTATGAACTGTTAGAACGTGATTTACATATACGTCAGCATTACCAAGAGCGCTTTAAGTACATCCTTGTTGACGAGTTTCAAGATACCAACCGCCTGCAATATCAATGGTTAAAATTACTCGCTGGTCATAGCAACCCACAGTCACACAATTGCATGTTTGCAGTAGGTGATGATGATCAATCGATTTATGGTTTTCGTGGCGCTCGGGTTGGCAATATGCGCGACTTTGAAACTGACTTTCATATTCAACATATCGTTAAGTTGGAGGAAAACTACCGTTCTCACAGCAATATTCTAGATGCCGCCAACGCGATTATTTCGCACAATAAAAATCGTTTAGGTAAAAACCTATGGACCTCAGCTGGCGCTGGCGAGCCTGTTCGCGTGTATCAAGCTTATAACGACAATGATGAAGCCAACTTCATTGTAGATGAAATCAAAATGCTACATGCGGAAGGGATGTCCTTGGGTGAAATTGCATTGCTTTATCGCTCCAATGCACAATCACGCGTTTTAGAACACGCACTTTTTTCCGCAAACTTACCCTATCGTGTATACGGCGGTTTACGCTTTTTTGAACGCGCCGAAATTAAACATGCACTGGCCTATATGCGCCTAATTGCTAATGCTAATGATGACACTGCTTTATTGCGGGTGATTAATTTCCCAACCCGCGGGATAGGTGCACGTAGCTTAGAGCAATTACAAGAAACTGCACGCGCTGAAAACTGTAGCTTATGGCAGGCTGCAGTGAATAAAGTGGGGCATGGTAAATTGGGTGGAAAGGGTATTGAAGGTTTTGTTGCCTTAATCCGCCAAATGGTAGATGACGCTTATGGGATTAGCCTGCCCGAGTTAGCTGAGTTAGCCACCACTTTATCCGGCCTAAAAACGCACTATCAAAATGATAAAGAAGGTGAAGATCGTATTGCCAATTTGGAAGAACTGGTAACGGCAGCGGTGTCATTTACCAATCGTGATTTTGGGAATCACAACAATGTAGATGGCGAAACTGAACAGGACTTGCTGACCCAATTTTTAAGTCATGCCAGTCTTGAGGCTGGGGAGCATCAAGCCGACGTTGGACGTGAAGCGCTTCAACTGATGACAGTGCATGCTTCTAAGGGCTTGGAGTTTAAAGCAGTATTTATTAGTGGCTTGGAAGAAGGGCTATGCCCCCATGAGCAAAGCCTGTACGAAAATAATGGTATAGAGGAAGAGAGGCGACTGATGTACGTAGCGGTCACTCGCGCCAGACAACGTCTGTATCTCAGCCATGCACAAAGCCGCATGTTACACGGGCAAGTGCGCTATGGCATTCCATCACGCTTTTTAGATGAGATTCCACCCGACTTATTAAAGCACCTTAACACCAAACCCGTCGGAAAATCTGGTGGAGGTCGTGACTACAATGAACTGCCTGCGATGATGAGCGCTCATCAAAGTCAACCTCAGAAAAATGCCATGCCATGGAAAATTGGTCAGCAGGTATCCCATGCCAAGTTTGGTACTGGGGTGGTAGTGAGTTACGAAGGCAATGCCAATGATATGCGCATACAGGTCAATTTTGGCCGTGAAGGCTTGAAATGGCTTGCTTTGGAGTTTGCTAAGCTAAATGCAGCCTAGTTAGTAGGAATAGCTGTATCTAGGCTAAACACATCCACATAACTGGTATACAAACTGGTCATCATCACCGGAACTACCACGATTAAGCCTAGACCAAATGGAATAATTGCCAGTGCCAACAGCAGGATGAAGATCAAACCATATAATAAAAATGGCCATATATTGCGCATACTGGCCCGAAAACTTAAACGCATCGCCGCTACTGCAGTGAGATTATTTAAACCCACTAGCACTGGTGCAAACCAATACGCCATCAGTAGTGGCATCATAAATAACATTGCCAGAAAAATAGGAAGCATTGTTGCACTTGCTTGATCTTGGCTTAAGGTTTTACCTTGCATCAGTAGCTCTACAGTTTGTTTATCCAGAGCTAACACCACCGTGACCGCTATCAACAGCAAGCCTGCCATATAGATTCCACCAACACTAATTAACTGCGCAGTGTTTTTCTTAAATCCAGCAAATAAATGATTGATTTCTAAATCTTGATTTAGGGTCACTGCTTTACATCCCCACATCAACCCCGCTGAAAAGACTGGTGCTAACAATGTGCTAAGCACAGAACCTATTACTGGGATGAGTGAAATTGGGACAATAATGATAAGATAAATAATGAACAAAATAATCCACATCGCTGGATTAGCCTTAAATAAAGCAAAGCCACTGATCATCCAAGACCAAGCATTGACTGCAGGCACTTGCCTAATGAGTAAAGGCTTAATTGCTAAGTTTTCTGTCATAGTAAAGCTTTCAATATTTTGAAAATTAAGATCTCAGCTTATGACTGAGGCTCACGCAACTTGAGTATTCTTTTAAAATGGTCAGGGTCTTTAGCGTGGGTAAGCTCACCCGACTGTGGGTAAATTTGATCATATAATCGTGACAACCAAAAGCGTAAAGCTGCAATACGCATTAAGCTCGGCCAGGCATTACGCTCAAGTTGATTGAACGGGCGCACTGCCTCATAGGCTTGCAACATGGCTTCTAATCTAGTCTTGCTCAAACTCCCATCAGTCTCAATACACCAATCATTCACTGCTATGGCCAAATCATAGGCCAACACATCATGACAGGCATAGTAAAAGTCAATCAAACCGCCGATCTCATCACCATCAAACAATACATTATCACGAAATAAATCCGCATGAATCACACCCATGGGCAATTGCGTAATATCTAAAGTTGATTGAAATTGCATGGAGTTTTGTAATAACAACTGATCCTCTGGGCTTAGGTGCGGCAACACCTGTTGCGCAGTTCTGATGCGCCATTCTGCTCCACGTGAATTATGGCTATTCGGATATTTGGCCTGAGCCTCAAAGGAGCGTCCTGCAATATGCATTTGCGCTAGGACACGCCCCACTGCTGCACATTGGGTCATGTTTGGCAGTTCGACATCACCGCCTTTTAAGCAACTAATTAGGGCTGCTGGTTTGCCATTAAGTACATGTAAACTATTGCCAGCTTTATCAGCAATAGGCCGCGGGCACGGAATGTTATGCGCAGCTAGATGGCTCATTAAATCAATAAAATACGGCAATTCTTCCAATGCATTGTGCTCAAACAGGGTGAGTACAAATCGATGCTCACTCCCCTCAACTTGGCGTGTGGTGACAAAATAATTGGTATTGGTAATGCCCGAGGAAATGCCCTTTAAATCTACTAACTCTCCAATAGCATAATCTTGCAACCACAGTTGCAATTGTTGAATACTGACAGAGGTAAATACAGACATAAGCGCGCGATAATTAAATGAATGGTGAGAGTGCGTATTGAAGTTAGGATTTAGTGACAGCAAAAAACCTTATAAACAGCGCATGATGTGCAATTTATAAGGTTTTAAAAACGTATCTAAAATCTAAAAATGGTCCATTTTGGGATACTTAAAGGTTGAGTAGGTCCGTCCATTAGCCAACCCCCATTCTGGTCTTCTTTATGCATATAGTAAGGGACACCATGCTCTGGCGTCACTTTCAACATATAAAGCTGGCCATTGATTCGGTACTCCTCTACGGTCTCACCCTTCTTCTTGATAATAGTAATTTGTGGTTCATCTGAAGGATTATCATCACTGCTTATAATCGGCGGTGGAATGTCTTCTAGTGGTTGCAAATTCGGCGGGGGTTCTTTCGCAAAAACTGGAAATTGCACAGTGATAGCCGCTAGCAATAGCAAACTTTTCCAAATATTAACTTTACTGTTTTTATGCATAATCCCTCATCACCGTCTATTTAACCGCTAACCATTAAGTTGTTAAGCGTTGAGTTTAAATCTAATCCACTCAACATAAATTTATTTTATCAAATTAAACACACTATAACGGGATTCATTATAAATAAAGCTGAACCCGCTCTTCATCTGCTGACAATTTAAAGCCACGGGTCTCGTAATGCTTGAATATAGCCTCCACTATTTTGGCTGGATCATCAATTACTTGTATCAAATCCAAGTCATCCACAGAAATCATCCCCTCATTCACCAGCGTAGTTTTAACCCAATCAATCAAGCCGCGCCAAAACGGCTCACAGACTAAAATGATAGGTATTTTTAAGGTTTTACCAGTTTGTACTAAGGTGATGGCTTCCATCAGCTCATCTAAAGTTCCGAAACCTCCAGGCAAAACCACATAGGCACTAGCGTACTTTACAAACATGACCTTGCGCATAAAAAAGTGTTTGAAATTTTGGCTAATATCCTGATAGGGATTCTTGACTTGCTCATGTGGCAACTCTATATTTAAGCCTATGCTCGGAGATTTTCCACTAAAAGCGCCTTTGTTGGCGGCTTCCATTACGCCTGGACCGCCGCCTGAGATGACGCTAAAGCCTGCATCAGATAGTAGCCTAGCAATGTTTTCTGCCATATGATAATAGCGATGATCTGGAGCTAAGCGCGCACTACCAAAAATAGACACTGCTGGTGTGATTTCTTTAAGCCGCTCTGTTGCATCGACGAATTCTGCCATAATCTTAAATGCGTGCCACGACTCATAACCAGTATGATGACGGTCCTGTACATTAGTATTAGTAATTTTTTTAGTAGTAGACATATTTAGGCGCCCGAAATATATGAAAACGTTGTTATTAGTAGATGGCTCATCCTACCTGTATCGTGCCTTTCACGCCATGCCAGACTTAAGAAACAGTCTCAATGAACCCACTGGGGCAATTCAAGGTGTGCTCAACATGTTACGGCGCTTACACAAGGACTACCCGTCAGATTATAGCGCGTGTATTTTTGATGCCAAAGGTAAAACTTTTCGCGATGATATTTACGCGGATTACAAAGCCAATCGAGCCTCTATGCCGGATGATTTGCGCGCGCAGGTAGCGCCTCTGCATGAGGCAATCAAAGCCATGGGCTGGCCACTGATTATGGAAAACGGGGTGGAAGCCGATGATGTAATCGGAGCACTGGCAAAACAAGCCGAGCGTGAAGGTGTGCGGGTAATTATTTCTACTGGTGATAAAGATATAGCGCAACTGGTAAACGAAAATGTAACGCTTGTGAACACTATGCCTAACGCATTTAGACGTGGTGATGAAGTACTGGATATTGCTGGAGTCGAGAATAAGTTCGGACTGCCCCCTAGCCTGATTGTGGATTACTTGGTATTGATTGGCGACACTTCAGACAATGTGCCTGGCGTTGAAAAAGTCGGGCCAAAAACTGCTGTTAAATGGCTAAAGCAATATGGTTCTCTAGATAATATTGTGGCAAATGCAGATGAAATTAGCGGTGTGGTTGGCGAAAATTTACGTAAAGCTTTGCCGTGGATTCCAACCGCACGTCAGCTCATCACTATCCGTTGTGATGTAGGTATTCAAGAGCAACTTAGCGACCTCTCGCCACAAGCTATGGACAAAACCAAGCTGGCTGAGTTATTTGACCGCTTTGAATTTAGAAGCTGGCGCAAAGAGTTGGACAGTATGTCTAATGGCGCACATCACGTAAGCACATCAACACCGAAACCATTGGTAAGTGCTAGCACCATCGCGCAAACGCAAACTACGGATATGTTCGCTGTGACCCAATACGAGGCAAACACAAGTCGCAACTATGAAACCATATTAAGTGAGGCGCAATTAGATCATTGGCTAGCTAAGCTACAAACTTCGCCGTTGATCTGCGTAGATACTGAAACCACGTCTCTAGATCCGATGAGCGCAAAACTAGTCGGTTTATCTTTTAGCGTAGCAGCAGGCTGTGCTGCATATTTACCGTTAAAACATGACTATTTTGATGCCCCAGACCAACTCGATTTTTCCACTAGTCTGAATAAAATAAAACCCATTTTAGAAGATCCGTTAATTAAAAAAGTTGGCCAAAACTTAAAATATGATCAACATGTGCTGGCCAACCATGGCATCACCTTGGAAGGCATTGCCCACGATACTTTGCTTCAGTCTTACGTGTTGGAATCACATAAAACCCATGGCATGGATGATTTAGCTGAGCGTCATTTAGGGCTAAAAACCATAAGCTTTGAAGACGTTGCGGGCAAAGGCGCCAAGCAAGTGACTTTCAACCAAGTGACGGTTGAAGTGGCCGCTGAATATGCGGCTGAGGATGCTGACATCACCCTGCAATTACATCAAGCTTTACTCCCGCAAATCACTATCGATGCTAAATTAGATTTTATCTACAGTCAGATTGAAATGCCGAGCTCTAACGCACTTTTCACCATAGAGCGAAATGGCGTTTTGATTGATCGTGATATGCTTAATATTCAAAGTAATGAAATTGGCATGAAATTAATTGCGCTGGAAAACCAAGCCTACGAACTAGCTGGTCAGCCATTTAATTTAGCCTCGCCCAAACAGTTGCAGGAAATTCTATTTGGTAAACTGGGCATTAAGCCGCTTAAAAAAACACCCTCTGGCACGCCATCTACCGATGAGGATGTACTCCAAGAACTGGCGCTAGACTACCCCTTACCTAAGGTGTTGCTTGAATATCGTGGCTTGGCAAAACTAAAATCTACCTATACAGATAAACTGCCACGCATGATTAATCCGCACACCGGTCGCGTGCATACCCGCTACAACCAAGCTGTTGCGATTACTGGGCGCTTGGCAAGCTCAGACCCTAATTTACAAAATATTCCAGTACGCTCAGCTGAGGGTCGCCGTATCCGTGAAGCCTTTATTGCGCCAGCGGGCTGTGTGATTATTTCGGCCGATTATTCACAAATTGAGCTACGTATTATGGCCCATCTATCGCAAGATGAAGGTCTACTTAAAGCCTTTGCAGCCGGCGAAGATATCCATAGAGCCACTGCCGCTGAAATTTTTGGCGTGGAGCATGCGTCTGTTGACAACGAGCAGCGCCGTTATGCCAAAGTCATTAATTTTGGTTTGATCTATGGTATGAGCGCATTTGGTTTGGCTCAAAATCTTAATATTGAACGCAGCGCGGCGCAAAGTTATATTGAACGGTACTTTGCACGTTATCCAGGCGTACGTGAATATATGAATAACACGCGTGACGCGGCAAAAAGCAAAGGCTATGTGGAAACCTACTTTGGACGCAGGCTATGGGTGCCAGAAATTAATAGTAGCAATGGTCTACGCCGAGCCAGTGCTGAACGAGCCGCTATCAATGCGCCGATGCAAGGCACCGCTGCCGACCTAATAAAGCTTGCGATGATTGCGGTAGCTAATTGGATTAAAGCCGAAAACTTGCAGAGTAAACTGATTATGCAAGTACACGATGAGTTGGTGCTAGAAGTGCCTGAGTCTGAATTAGAACTTGTTAAAATGACTTTGCCACAACTAATGCAACATGTAGCCAAACTTGATGTACCGCTTCTCGCTGAGGTTGGTGTCGGTAAGAACTGGGAAGCTGCCCATTAATTAATAATGCTTTAAAATTGAAAAAATGAGCACATTCGGAATCTACATTATTGGCGATGAAATTCTCTCTGGAAAACGCGAGGATAAGCATCTACATCAAGCCATTGCTATCATGCAAGCACGAGGGCTGACATTATCTTGGGCGCGTTATTTGGGTGATGATCCAGCGCTATTAACCTCAAGCTTCAAACATAGCTTTGCCAGTAACGATATCGTTTTTTCATTTGGAGGTATTGGTGCCACGCCAGACGATTTGACGCGTCAAGCTGCTGCCGATGCATTGGATCTACCCATCTCACGCCACGCTGGGGCGGTAGCGGAAATTGAAGCGCAGTTTGGCGCAGAGGCCTATCCTAAGCGAGTATTAATGGCCGACTTTCCGCTGGGTTCTGCGCTGATCCCAAACCCAGTGAATCGCTGTGGTGGTTTTGCTATTCACAACCATTATTTTTTGCCGGGCTTTCCACAAATGGCATGGCCAATGATGGAGTGGGTGCTCGATACATATTATGCACAGCTTTTTAATACCCAAGCGAGCAGTGAAGTCGCCATTAAAGTATTTGATGTGCCTGAAAGCCAGTTGATCGATTTAATGCAAACGATCGTACAAAAGTATCCAACACTAAAACTTTTTAGCTTACCTAGCCTCAGTCCAAAGAAAACAATAGAGCTTGGACTTAAAGGTGAGCTCAACGCCTGCATTCTAGCAATAACTGAAATTCAGTTATATTTAGACGCTCATCAAATCGTGTGGCAGACGCTGAAAAATTAATAGTCTGCGACTGGCGCGTTCGGCAAAGCCAGCACAGCAAAAAAGCTGAGCGCGGCCATGGCCGACACGTAATAACCCACCCAAACTAAACCCCCGTTATCCACAAGTAATTGCGAAACAAAAGGCGCAGTAGAAGCACCTAGAATACCCCCTAAGTTGTAGGTTAAGCCAGCGCCAGTATATCTCACTGACACTGGAAACTGCTCGGGCAAGAAGGCTCCCATTGGGGCAAAGGTCACCCCCATTAATAGCAAGACTGTAGACAAAAATATAGTGATGGCGAGCATGGAGCCACTGCCCATTAATGGGCTTAAAGCAAAGCCCACCAAGACGGCAAGCAAACAACCCGTCAATAATATCGGCTTGCGCCCGAACGCATCGCTCAAGCGCGCTGCCACAGGCGTTATCAGCGCCATAAACATTACCGCTACACATAACATTTGTAAAAACTCCACGCGCGGAATATTTAAATTTTTTGTACCGTAACTGAGACAAAATACCGTGGCGGTATAAAACAGGTTGTAGCATACCGTCATCGCCAATGCGCCTAACAACACTGGACGAGAATGCAGCTTTAATAAAGTTTTAATCGGCGTTATGAGCGTTCGATGTTGCGCTAAAGCTACTGAAAAAGCTGGCGTTTCCGCCAGTTTGAAACGTACATATAAGCCAACGATTACCAATAAGGCGCTAGCAAAAAATGGTAGGCGCCAGCCCCACGCTTTAAATTCAGCTTCGCTTAAATAGAGACTAAGCGCCAAAAAACTTAAGGTTGCTAGCAAAAATCCTATAGATGGTCCCATTTGTGGGAACATACCAAACCAAGCGCGCTTGCCTGCAGGCGCGCTTTCGGTAGCTAGCAAAGCCGCTCCACCCCATTCACCGCCCAACCCTAGGCCTTGACCAAATCTTAACAGGCACAGAAGGACCGCCGCCCAAGGGCCTAAAGTATTATAGCCAGGCAAACATCCTATCAATAACGTAGAAACCCCCATCACTAGCAATGAAGTAGCTAAGGTAACCTTACGCCCGATGCGATCCCCGAAATGGCCGAAAAAAATAGCCCCCAAAGGCCGAGCAACAAAGGCAATTCCGAAGGTTAAGAATGCGTTTAATGCCTGTGTAGCCGCATCTCCTATAGGAAAAAATACTTGCCCAATCACCAAGGCAGAAGCCATTGCATAAATATAAAAATCGTAAAATTCAATCGCCGTGCCAATAAAGCTAGCAAAGGCAATATGCGTGGTGGATGGTAATTGTTGAGCGTTCACAAAGAAACTTTCTAAATCATATTAAGTACTAAATATACGCGATTAGCCTCGTAACATAAACCAAACCAGATGAGTTTCTGCTATATACGTAAATTTCAACAAATCAACATCAAGGCTTTTAATTTTAAATTGACCATAAACTTCATTCCCAGTCAGCGCAATTGCGTATAAAATAGGCAGTTCGTTTTAACTACGCAAATCAAGAACATAAATTAGTGCAAATCGGCTCACACATCTTAAAAAACAATCTAGTCGTTGCTCCTATGGCAGGCGTGACTGACAGACCTTTCCGCCAGCTTTGTAAAAAAATGGGCGCAGGTTTAGCCGTGTCCGAAATGGTGACATCTAACTCATTGCTTTATGGAAGTGAAAAAACGCTACGCCGAGCTAATCATGAAGGTGAAGCAGATCCTATCTCCGTGCAAATTGCCGGCTCAGACCCAGAAATGATGGCAGAAGCAGCCAAACACAATGTGGATAACGGCGCACAAATTATTGACATTAATATGGGCTGCCCGGCTAAAAAGATTTGTAATGTTATGGCAGGTTCAGCACTACTTAAAGATGAGCCGCTTGTAGCGAAGATACTGCGTGCAGTAGTCAACGCTGTGGATGTGCCAGTTACCTTAAAAATTCGCACTGGCTGGGATAAAAACAATCGCAATGCAGTACAAATTGCAAAAATGGCTGAAGATCTTGGCATCCAAGCCTTGGCTATGCATGGGCGCACGCGAGCTTGCCTTTATACCGGTGACGCAGAGTACGACACTATTGCCGCGGTCAAACAGGCGATTAATATCCCGCTGATTGCCAATGGGGATATCACCACCCCAGAAAAAGCTAAATTTGTACTTGATTACACTGGCGCTGATGCCGTGATGATAGGCCGCGCCGCACAAGGTCGCCCATGGATATTCCGCGAGATTGAGCATTTCATTAAAACTGGTACGCATTTACCTCCGCCTGAAGTAACTGAAATTCGCTCGGTCATGCTAGAACACCTGCATGATTTATACGATTTTTACGGTGAACTCACAGGGATGCGTATGGCGCGAAAACATATCTCTTGGTACACAAAAGGTTTAAAAGACTCAGCCAATTTCCGTCACAACATGAACACCTTGCAGACTATCCCGTTACAACTCGCAGCAATTGATGAGTTCTTTGATCATTTACAAAGCCGCGACAATCGCCTGCAGTACGAATTAGACGAGAGTGCGAGTAGTGAATTTTCAACGAACAGTTTAGTACTTAAGGTTGCCTAATGGATAAATGTGCCCTCGCTAACAGTGTAAAAGCTTCCTTAGACCAATACTTTAAAGACTTAGATGGTCAACCGCCACACGCGATTTATGACATGGTATTAAGTTGCATAGAAAAACCTTTGCTCGAATATGTCATGCAGTTTGCTGGCGGCAACCAAAGCAAAGCGGCAGAAATTCTAGATATCAACCGTAATACCCTACGTAAGAAACTCCAGCAGTACAACATTCAATAATCAACTTCTTTCAAGAGCTCCCACATGGCAACCATTAAACGCGCGCTAATAAGCGTGTCTGACAAAACTGGCATTATCGACTTCGCAAAAAAACTCTCTAGCTTAGGCATTGAAATATTATCAACTGGCGGCACAGCAAAACTATTTCGCGACAACCAAATTGCGGTAATTGAAGTCAGCGATTACACAGGCTTTCCAGAGATGTTAGACGGTCGAGTTAAGACCCTGCACCCTAAAGTCCACGGTGGCATTTTGGGACGTCGCGATTTGCCTGAACACGTGGCTGCTATGCAGGCTGCCAGTATCCCAAATATCGACATGGTAGTAGTTAATTTATATCCATTTGAAGCAACCGTTGCGAACCCTGACTGCACATTAGAGGATGCAATTGAAAATATTGATATTGGGGGTCCAGCAATGGTGCGCTCTGCTGCTAAAAACTGGAAAGATGTAGCTGTGCTAACAGATGCTAGCCAGTATGCAGATGTGCTCAACGAGCTACAAAGCACCGGTGGTGGGGTTAGCCAAGCTACCCAGTTTGCATTAGCTGTGGCTGCATTTAACCGTATCAGCAATTACGATGGGGCGATTAGTGATTACTTATCTTCATTTAACGCTGATGGTTCACGTAGTGATTTTCCAGCTCAAAGTAATGCACGTTATGTGAAGTTACAAGATTTGCGTTATGGTGAAAACCCACATCAGCAGGCGGCTTTCTATCGGGACTTATATCCAGCACCAGGTTCTTTGGTGACAGCCCAGCAATTGCAAGGGAAAGAATTAAGCTACAACAATATCGCTGATGCTGACGCGGCTTGGGAAACAGTAAAAAGCTTTACCTCAACCGCCTGTGTAATTGTAAAACATGCTAACCCTTGTGGCGTAGCCTTAGGCGTAGATGCGCTAGAAGCTTATAGCAAAGCCTTTAAAACTGATCCAAGCAGTGCGTTCGGCGGTATTATCGCCTTTAATACCACTGTAGATAGGGTAGCAGCAGAAGCGATTAGCAAACAGTTTGTTGAAGTGCTGATTGCCCCAAGCTACACGGCTGACGCATTGGCTATTTTTACCGCCAAAGCCAATGTACGCGTATTGCAAATTGCCTTACCTAAAGGTGGCAATACACCTTTTGAGCAAGGCCGTAATGCGCAAGACATCAAACGCGTAGGCTCTGGAATTTTGATACAAACCGCGGATAATCATGAAATCAGCCCGACTGATTTAAAAGTCGTGACTCAAAAACACCCAACACCACAGCAAATGGCAGATTTGTTGTTTGCCTGGCGAGTGGCTAAATATGTGAAATCCAATGCCATCGTATTCTGTGGTGATGGTATGACGCTTGGCGTAGGAGCAGGTCAAATGAGCCGTGTTGATAGCACCAAGATTGCTGCCATTAAAGCGCAAAATGCGGGGTTGAGTCTTAAAAACTCAGTGGTTGCCTCTGATGCCTTCTTCCCGTTCCGTGATGGAATTGATGTATTGGCAGAAGCTGGCGCTAGTTGCGTGATTCACCCGGGCGGTAGCATCCGTGATGATGAAGTTATCGCAGCAGCAGATGCACATGGTTTGGTTATGGTTGTGACCGGCATTCGTCATTTCAGACATTAAACACAGTTTTCCCTAAGCCCTTCACGGGGTACGGCCAAGCTGGCATTAATAAACGCATTTAAAGGTTTAGGTATGAAAATATTAGTCATAGGTAGCGGTGGTCGCGAGCATGCATTTGCTTGGAAAGTTGCCCAAAATAAAGAAGTAAGCCGCGTCTACGTTGCCCCAGGCAACGCAGGGACTGCGCTAGATCCTGACATGGTCAATCTGCCGATTACTAGCGTGCCAGACTTACTGGCATTTGCGCAAAAAGAGCAGGTAAAACTTACGATTGTTGGCCCAGAGGCACCGCTATCCCAAGGTGTGGTCGATGCATTTCGCGCGGCTGGCTTAAAAATATTTGGTCCAACGCAAGCTGCAGCACAACTAGAGTCATCTAAAGATTATGCTAAAGCCTTTATGCTTAGACATCATATTCCTACTGCAGCTTATGCGACGTTTACTGATGCTACCCTCGCCCATGCCTACGTAAAGCAGCAAGGTGCTCCCATCGTAATTAAAGCTGATGGATTGGCCGCAGGTAAAGGTGTCGTCGTCGCCATGGCTGAAGAAGAGGCGCATGCAGCAATTGACGCAATGCTTTCAGATAACAAGCTAGGTAGTGCAGGTGCTCGTGTAGTAATTGAAGAATTTTTAACTGGTGAAGAAGCCAGCTTTATCGTGATGGTAGATGGTAAAAATATCTTAGCGTTGGCCACTAGCCAAGACCATAAAAGATTAGCCGATAGAGACCAAGGACCTAACACCGGGGGCATGGGTGCTTACTCTCCTGCTCCCGTAGTCACCCCAGAAATACACGCCAAAGTACTGCGTGAAATCATACGCCCTACAGTAGAAGGCATGGCCAAAGACGGCATCCCCTACACTGGATTTTTATACGCAGGCTTGATGATTTCACCTAATGGCGATGTCAAAACACTAGAATTCAACTGCCGTATGGGCGACCCAGAAACCCAGCCAATTATGCTACGCCTGAAAACTGACTTAGTAAGCTTGGTGGAACATGCTATTGATGGCACACTCAATCAAGTGGAGGCTGAGTGGGATAGACGTACCGCACTAGGTGTAGTAATGGCGGCTGCTAATTACCCAGAGACGCCGAGACTCGGTGATGAAATTACTGGCTTACCAAAAAATCTAGTTGATGCGCATGTATTCCATGCAGGGACTACCCTTAGCAATGATGGCAAAGTCCTAACCAATGGCGGACGCGTTCTTTGTGTGACAACCTTGGGTGAAACTGTAAAATTTGCCCAAAGTCGTGCCTACCAAATCGCAGATGAGATTAAATTTGATGGCGCTCAATACCGACGCGACATCGGCTTCCGCGCAATTAAAGGCTAGTACACTAGTGAACAGTTCAACTCAAGTAAGCGCTATCAATACACAAGCAGTTTTTACTTATCTGCAAGGTTTGCAAGCACGCATTGTGGAAGCCTTAGAGATGGTGGATGGCAAAACTTTCTTGCATGATAGTTGGCAACGTCCTGAAGGGGGCGGTGGCACTTCCTGTCTATTAGAAGAAGGCAATGTATTTGAACGTGCTGGCGTTGGATTTTCACATGTGATTGGCAACAAGCTACCACCTTCCGCTAGTGCAGCACATCCCGAAGCTGCTGGTCGCGCTTGGGAAGCAATGGGTGTATCGCTAGTCTTTCACCCGCGCAATCCCTATGTGCCCACCGTACATATGAATGTGCGCTTCTTTGTGGCCAAAGCGCCCAAAAATCCAGATTCGACTAACACAGACGAGAAAAATACTGCAGACATTTGGTGGTTCGGTGGCGGGATGGATCTTACGCCTTACTATGGATTTGAAGAAGATGCTGTCCATTTCCACCGTAGCAATAAAAATGCTTTAGAGGCTTTTGATCCAGCATATTATCTGAAATTTAAAAAAGAATGCGACGAGTACTTTTACCTAAAACACCGTAAAGAACCGCGCGGTATAGGTGGCATCTTTTTTGATGACTTTAATGCCCTCGGCTTTGAAAAAAGTTTTGAAATGCTACGTGCCGTTGGCGATAGCTTCCTAGGCGCTTACCTACCTATAGTGCAACGCCGCAAGGATACTGCATACTCAGAGCGCGAACGCGATTTTCAAGCCTACCGCCGTGGCCGCTATGTGGAATTTAATTTGGTCTATGACCGCGGCACCCTATTTGGCCTACAGTCTAATGGCCGCACAGAGTCTATTTTGCTATCGATGCCACCTATAGTCAAATGGCGTTACGATTGGAAGCCAGAGGTAAACAGTCCTGAGGCCAAACTATATACCGACTTTTTGATAGATAAAGATTGGGTGTCCATCACCTAAGTAAAAAAGAGCATCTTGATAGGAAAGAATTAAGTTTGTCACAGCGTAATCAAAGTCTGTCATAAAATATTATGGCAATGTCCTAATTTCCTAGATAACCCTACTCTTAAAGTAATGCCTTAATTGATAAGGTCAACCTATTACAGAACACTTTAATTTCGCCTATTCTAAATTCATACAACTGACTTCAGCAAAAGTTTACAGTCCTTCTAGATATTTAAACGTCTAAAGCTGACGTTGAATTTCGTCACTACCGACCCGAAGCGGTCATTCATATTTAACAAGAAAATTGAACATGTCGATAACTCTTCTAGGGGACTACGCCTAATCTGAACGTAAAAGTAAGGGTGTGGTTAAGCTTAAAAATTGCATCAAACTGCTACAACTTCAAAATACATAAAATCTAACCACAAATAAAAACACCCCGACGAATCGGGGTGTTTTACTTTTACTTCGAACTAACTTTAGTAGTTAGCTAATAACTTATGTTTTTCAACAATAAATTATAGGCTGAATACTGTTAATGCACCGCCGCCAGGAGCCGCGTTGTATTTAGTTAACTCTTTATAACCACCCGCAGCGCCTAGGCCATCAGTGTCGTTAGTCATACCAAGGTTCATTGCAACGCCAGCCCAACCACCGATACCTGATAGTGTACCAACGTATTGTTTACCTTTGTGACCGTATGTGAATGCATTACCAATCACGCCAGA
>CAILXF010000003.1 GCA_903838125.1 uncultured Pseudomonadota bacterium
GACTCATGGTGCACGTAAAGAATTGTTCTTGAAAGCGGGTAGATTGATTGTAGAAATCGCTAAACGCCATTATGAGCAAGATGACTACAGTGTATTGCCTCGCAATATTGCCAATATCAAAGCTTTTGAAAATGCCATGGCTTTGGATGTTTCAATGGGTGGCTCTACGAACACCGTATTGCATTTATTGGCAGCAGCTCATGAGGCAGAGATTGATTTCACGATGAGTGATATCGATCGCATCTCACGCAAAGTGCCATGTTTAAGTAAGGTTGCACCTGCTACGCAGAAGTACCATATGGAAGATGTGCACCATGCTGGTGGCGTGATGGGTATCTTGGGTGAGTTAGATCGCGCTGGCGTGCTACATCGCGATACCCCAACTGTGCATAGTCCTAGCATGGGCGATGCATTAGACCAATGGGACATTATGGTGACGAAAGACGAGGAAGTGAAAAAATTCTTCCGCGCGGCACCAGGCGGCATTAAAACCACCATAGCCTTTAGCCAAAGCATGCTTTATCCAACACTAGACGATGATCGTGCTGAAGGCTGTATTCGTGATAAAGCACATGCTTATTCGCAAGATGGCGGATTAGCTGTACTTTACGGCAATATCGCGCTTGATGGCTGTATTGTGAAAACTGCAGGTGTGGATGACAGTATTCTAAAATTCACTGGACGCGCACGTATATTTGAATCGCAAGACGCAACTGTTGAAGCGATTTTGGCCGACAAAATCGTAGCTGGTGATGTAGTGGTGATTCGCTATGAGGGTCCACGCGGTGGTCCTGGTATGCAAGAAATGTTGTATCCAACATCGTACTTAAAATCTAAAGATTTAGGTAAAGTATGTGCCTTACTCACTGATGGTCGTTTTTCTGGAGGGACTTCTGGGTTGAGTATCGGCCATGCCTCACCTGAGGCTGCTGAAGGTGGTGCCATAGGCTTAGTGGAAGAGGGCGATAGAATAGAAATTGATATTCCAAATCGCACTATACATTTGGCGATTAGCGATGAAGAGATGTCTCATCGTCGCTCCAAGATGGAGGCTAAAGGTAAGATGGCTTGGAAGCCTGTGAATCGTGACCGTGTGGTTTCTCCGGCTTTACGCGCATACGCGGCCATGAGTACCAGTGCTGCGCGTGGCGCAGTTCGTGATGTGTCACAAATTGAAAAGTAATTCGACCAATATTAAAAGTTAGCACCTAAAAAAGTAAATAAAAATGACCCCAGCCAATGTATTAATTCATCCCAAGCTAGCTGATATCAATACCACGCAAGATGTTCGTGTGGTTCAAGATGCAAATGGGTTGAGTTATATAGAAATTGAAAATCGCTATGCCACGGCTAAGCTTGCACTACAAGGTGCCCATGTGATGCATTGGCAGCCCAAAAGCACAGCAGAACCCGTATTGTGGTTGTCTAGTAATGCCCGTTATACCGAAGGTCGTTCTATACGTGGCGGCGTACCTGTCTGCTGGCCATGGTTTGGCGCACATCCTACTGATAGTAGTTACTGCCCACATGGCTTTGCCCGAGTGATGCCGTGGGAATTAAAAGAAAGCCTTAGCCTGAAAAATGGTACGACACGCTTGTTATTAGAGATGACACAAACCGAAGTTGCCAAAAAACAGCTCTCATACCCATATCAATTTACACTAGCGATCACGGTAGGTAATAGCCTACGCATGGAAATGACGACTACCAACTTAGCCCATCATCCATTTATGATTGGTGAGGCTTTCCACACCTATTTTAATGTGAGTGATCTAGCCAATACCAAAATTACTGGTCTAGAAAATGTGGTGTATTCAGATAAAGTATTAGCTTACGCGCGTAATGTGCAACACGGCGCCTTGAAATTTAATGGTGAATTTGACCGTGTTTATTTAAATAGTGGTGAGGATTGCATTATTCAAGACAGTGGCTACGATCGTGCAATACGCGTGGCTAAATCTGGTAGTAATACTACAGTAATCTGGACGCCAGGGGCAGAAAAAGCAAGTCAAATGGGTGATATGGGCTCGACGGATGAGTGGCGCAAGATGCTGTGTGTGGAGTCTGCTAATGCCATGGAAAACAGCGTGACCATCTACCCAAATGAAACGCATACCATGGTGACAGAGTATTCTCTAGAGCTGTTATAGACCGGCAGTTGAATGTCTAAATTGCCTGGAAATAAATTAGCAAAAGAAACCAGCCCCTATCTGCAGCAGCATGCGCAAAATCCAGTAGAATGGTATCCGTGGGGTGAGCAAGCACTCACATTAGCGCGTGAACAGAATAAGCCTATATTGCTGTCTATCGGCTACTCGGCTTGCCATTGGTGTCACGTGATGGCGCATGAGTCGTTTGAAGACGCTTCAATTGCTGCAGTCATGAATCAGCACTTCATTAATATTAAAGTGGACCGTGAAGAGCGTCCAGATATTGATCAAATTTATCAAACCGCGCATAGCATGATGTCCCAACGTAGTGGCGGTTGGCCGCTGACCGTATTTCTAACCCCACAGCAAACCCCTTATTTTACCGGCACCTATTTCCCTAAAACCGCACGTTATCAGTTGCCAGGTTTCGCTGAGCTGCTGCCACGTGTGGCTGCTTATTTTCATGAACGTAAAGAAGAGTTGGCAACGCAAAGCGTTCAATTGGCAGAGGCGCTAGCGCGCACTATCCCAGTAGCCAATCACTTAGTGAGTGCAAATGAAAACACCATTCAACTAGGTTTTGATCAGCTTAAAGCAAACTTTGATTACTCTCACGGCGGCTTTGGTACAGCGCCTAAATTTCCTAACCCAGCCGATATTACTTTATTGCTACATCAAGCCCATGCTGGCAATAAACTCGCAGAAGAGATGGCCCTGCAGACATTGTCTGCCATGGCGGCCGGTGGGATTTATGATCAAATTGGTGGTGGATTTTGCCGTTACTCCGTAGATGAACGCTGGAATATTCCACATTTTGAAAAAATGCTTTATGACAATGGTCAGTTATTAAGTCTATATTCTGATGGCTATCAACTCAGCACAAATAAAGAAGAAAAAGCGGTTTATGCCCAAGTAGTGGCTGAAACCATCGCCTGGATGCAGCGTGAAATGCTATCAGCACAAGGCGCTATTTACTCATCCCTAGATGCAGACTCTCTAGACGCGCACGGCCATAGTGAAGAGGGCGCGTTTTATGTGTGGCAGCCGGCCGAGGTTAAAGCTTTATTGAGTCCTGAGGAGTTTGTAGTAGCCAGTTGTTGCTTTGGTTTTGATCGTGCTCCTAATTTTGAGAATCAGGCATGGCATGCCTACATGGCGGTGATGCCAGAAGTGCAAGATCAACTTTTATTACAAAGCGCTAAAGCCAAGTTGCTGGAGGCACGAGGTCTGCGCACCCGCCCAGGCTTGGATGATAAAATTCTCACCTCATGGAACGCCTTGGCAGCTAAAGGGTTGGCTCGCGCCGGGATGGTGTTTGAGCGATTAGATTGGGTGATACTGGCACAAAAAACAGTCGATTTCATCCGTGAGTATTTATGGGTTAAAAATGCAGCAGGAAACTTTCAACTAATGGCAACCGCCAAGGGTGAAAAAGTACATCTCAACGCCTATTTGGATGACCATGCTTTTTTGCTCGATACATTAATCACGCTACTGCAAGCGAGTTATCGCTCTGTGGATATGCAATTTGCGGAAGAAATCGCAGAAGCACTACTTGAAAATTTTGAAGCAGAAAGTGGCGGGTTTTACTTTACTTCGCATCAACACGAGCAACTAATTCATCGGTCCAAGCAACCTTATGATAATGCAACCCCAAGTGGCAATGGCATTGCGACAGTTGCTTTGCAGCGGCTTGGACATATTTTAGGTGAAGCGCGCTATTTGCAAAGTACAGAGCGTGCTTTGCAAGCTTTTGATAATGTGATTAAGAAAAATCCTGCTGGTTGCGCCAGTTTAACGTATGCATTGCAAGAGTATCTAAATCCTCCGACTTTGGTGATCCTCTGTGGCGAGCCTGCAAAGCTAACGTCTTGGCGGCAAGCCCTGCAAAATTACTACCCTCATCATATTTTTATCTACTTAGATGGGTCTGCAGATAAGTTGCCGGGAACTCTGCGAAGAAATTTACTGTCTGAAGTAAACGTGTGGATATGTAAAGGCGTTGTTTGTTCACAAGCCATTATTGATATACCTAGCCTATTAACTCAACTATAATAACCTTTGTAGTAATAAGACTTTTTCTGAACTGGCTTGTATAAATTGTAATTGTAGGTATGATGCCAGTTCGAAATTGTAATAAAAATTATTAAGCGTAAATTCAAGGAGATAGCATGAAAGCATTATTGTTAGCAATCGCTGCTGCTGGTTCTATGTTAGTTGCAGCTCAAGCAAATGCAGTTGACGCCAAAGCGGCAGAAGCATTAGCACAAAAAAGTGGCTGTTTAGCCTGTCACAGTATCGATAAAAAAGTATTAGGCCCAGCATATAAAGATGTTGCCGCAAAATACAAAGGCGATAAAACTGCTGAAGCTAAATTAGTAGCTAAAGTTAAAGCTGGTGGTAGTGGTGTTTGGGGCCCTATGCCTATGCCAGCTAACAGTCCACAAGTTAAAGATGCAGATATTACAACTGTAGTTCAGTGGGTATTAGCAATGTAAGACTCAATTACTGTGGCAGTTAACGCCATGTAATGAAGTAATAAAAAAGCCAGTCAATTGACTGGCTTTTTTTATGGCAGAGGCTTAGTGAGACTTCAATTTGCTGTGGTGTATAGAGTAGCTAAAATAAACCACGATACCTATCAGTATCCAGATACAAAATCTAAACCAAGTACTCGCGGGTAGAAACGTCATCAACGCACCGCATGACAATATACCAAGCACGGGAATCAATGGGTTCCAAGGATTTTTGAATGGGCGCTTAAGCGTAGGATGGCGTATGCGTAATACAATCACGCCGACACAAACCATGACAAAGCTAGCTAAGGTGCCGATATTCACCGTTTCTGCCAACTCACCCAGTGGAATAAACCCAGCCACTAAAGATACGACCAAACCACACAACAATATTACGCGAGTCGGTGTTTGACGATCTGGGTTAATTTGCGAGAACATCGGTGGAATTAAGCCATCACGACTCATGGCGAATAAGATGCGTGTTAAGCCATAGAGTAATACTAATAGTACGGTAATCAAACCGGCAAGCACTCCAGTTGCTACGAGTGTGGAGGCCCAAGTATGACCAATCTTTGTGAGTGCATAGGCCACTGGAGATGGTACATTAAGTTCTGTGTAAGAAACGATCCCAGTGAGCAAGCCTGACACAATGATGTAGACTACAGTACAGAAAACGAGTGATGCCAAAAGACCTATAGGTAAATCACGCTGTGGGTTTTTAGCTTCTTCAGCAGCGGTAGATACAGCGTCAAAGCCAAAATAGGCAAAAAATACCAAAGAGGCGCCAGCTAAGACGCCAATATTTTTGCCATTGTCTAAGGTGCTAAACCAACCATAGGGCATAAATGGATGCCAGTTGTCGGTATTTAAATGCATACTGGCGATGCCGATAAAAATAGCAATCGTGCATAATTTGACCAAGACAATAATATTGTTAAAGCGTGCACTTTCTTTGACCCCTATCATTAGGAGTATCGTCAGCACCCAAATAATGCCAAATGCTGGTAGGTTGATAACGCCGCCTAGCATGGGGGCCTTGGTGATTGTTTCTGGCAGATGTAAATTAAAGTTGGCTAACGTATTCACGAAATAACCTGCCCAGCCATTGGCAACAGCAGCAGCGCCCACACCATACTCTAGTAGCAAAATCCAGCCCATGACCCAAGCGGTAAACTCACCAAAGGCTACATAGCTATAGCCATAAGCACTGCCAGAGCCGCCAATTGATGAGGCCAGCTCGGCGTAGGCCAAAGCAGCAAAACCAGAAGCTACACCGGCAATAATAAATGATAGCACCACCGCAGGGCCTGATTGGGTGGCTGCGGCGATGCCTGTGAGTACAAAGATGCCAGTACCGATGGCGCAACCGATACCAAGCAGCGCTAAGTCAAACGCAGTTAGACATTTTTTTAAACCAGTATCCGTATGGGCTAGGATTGGCTTTGTACGAACTAGCTGCTTGTGCATAGTTTCTACTTTCTAAAAAAAGCTGATGAGTAACTAGTTGCAATAATTACATCTAGCGCTTTTAGAATAATACTTGAATTGTTGAAAAATTAGCTAGCAAACATGGCTGTTAGCACTTCAATCATATAACAATGATCCAATGCACCGGCACTTTCTCTGATGCTATGCATGGCCCACATTGGCGAACCTATGTCCACACTCGGAATACCTAAGCGTGATGCAATAAGTGGTCCTATAGTGCTACCGCAACCAAGGTCGCTACGATGTGCATATTGTTGATAGGGGACGCCAGCGCGCTCGCAAAGTGCAATAAAGCGAGCAGCAGTTTCCGCGCTAGTGGAGTAACGTTGATTAGCGTTGGTTTTAATGACCGGCCCCTTATTCACCAACGCATGGTGACCCGGTTCGTGCGCATTTGGATGGTTGGGGTGATATGCATGCGCCATGTCGGCACTAATGAAGAAGCTTAGTGCCAGCGCGCGTAGTTTAGATTCATCGGTAGTTTCACTATGCGCAGTTATGCGACTGACAATATCGGATAAAAAGCTACCGCTAGCACCGCTAGCACTTTCACTACCTACTTCTTCATGGTCAAATAAAGCACAAATACAGGTTGAGTTTGGAGATTTATTCGCAACCAAGGCACTTAAAGCTGCATGGCATGATGCGAGGTTATCAAGCTGACCATTCGCGATAAATTCTTGATTAGCGCCCCAAAACACACCATTTTGCGTATCAAATACATTTAGTTCGAAATTAACAATGTCACTAACTTGGATGCCGAGACTCAGAGCGAGGTACCCTAAAAACTGTTGGTCAGCCGCTAAGCCTTCCGTTCCTTCACCAAAAATTAACGGCAACTCAGTTTGCTTATTTAGGATTAAGCCTTTGTCATTGACTTCACGATTCATGTGAATCGCTAGATTAGGCAGGCGCATCAATGCGCTATCAAATTTGACTAAGCACGTCTCAAAACCATTGGCGTTGCGAACATTGACGCGACCTGCCAAACTTAAATCACGGTCAGTAAATGTAGCTAAAATAGGACCGCCATAGACTTCAACTGCAATTCTGACTAAACCATCGCTACCATAAGCTGCGTTGGGTTTAAGCCTTAATCCAGGAGAGTCGGTATGGGCCCCGATGATACGAAAACCGCTGTCGGTGAGTGTTTGTTTGCCTATGCTAAAGGCAATAATTGACGCACCACCTCGCACCACATAATAACTGCCGCCTGCCTGAAGTTGCCAGGCCAGCGCTTCATTCAGCTTTATAAAGCCGGCCTTAAGTAGGCGCTGTTCTGACGTGTCTACCGCATGCCAAGGGCTAGGGCTAGCATCTATAAAATTCAGTAAGTCTTGTGCTTGTGGTTTTGCTTGGCTGGGTGTCATAGATTAATCCAAATTAATTAAGTCAGTCATTTTTGTTATCAGAGATATACGGACTTATTGAATGGAAATTTAAAGAATCACTTACAAAGTCTGTCAAAATTAAATGATTTAGGCGCCATCAAATGGCAGGGAAAATATACTCCGTCACGATTGTATTAAACAGCCTGAGATTGCTTAATTACCTTTAAATACATTCATAACTGATAAAATTTTATCACATCAGTTATTTTTAATAAATCTAATCTATTCTATTCATAAAAAGTCGCTGTGAGATGCTAATTCCTACAAACTACTTCGGTAAATGTATGATGGTGGATTATTTGGATTATCACTAATAATAGTGATGAAACTAAGGTTAGAAAAAAATGGAAATGCATATACCCGCACACCCTGGTGAGGTATTAAGAGAATACCTACCAGAAAATTGAACTATTTCAGACGCATCGAAGCACCTTGGTGTTACTCGCGTAGCTTTATCACGCATATTGAATTGCAAGGCCGGCATTAGCGCAGAAATGGATTTACTTTTGTCAGGTGAGCTAGGCACATCAGCAGGTTTTTGGTCACGTCTACAAGTGCAATATGATATTTGGCAAGCGAAACAGAGATACCACCACATTGCAAGATTTCCACAGACCGCTTAAATGAGTTCGCATACACAACTTATTAAAGCACCAATCTAAAAGTAATCAGTAACAACGAATTTTTTGCATCGCCGAATAGCAGACGCATGCAGATGGCGCTTCCGACCCAAAGCAGACGGATATAAATCGGACTTGGGCCAACAACGGACAGAATAATGCAGTGAATTTAGTTAATGCTACAATTAAAACTCTCTCATCAATCGCATCATAAATGACACTCGAATTGTCTGGTCTTGTTATGGATAAATTTAGCAGCTTGTCAGACTTCCGTAAGCTTGGACTGTGTAACATATATTTACAATATTTGCTCATCAACTAATTTTGAAGGATTAAATTGTGAAAAAAATTCTAGGTGCAATTGCTGTATCAACTTTATTTCTTGCAGGTGTGGCTCAAGCAGAACTCCCACGCCCTAATCCTGACAATCAAGCACAACATCAGGCAGACCAACCTCAAGCAATTACAGGACAACCCCCTCATGCTGATGGACAGCCGTCTAGACCAGAAGGGCAACCTGCTCGTGCCGCAGGGCAGCGTCCCAGATCTGAAGGTGCCGACAGGCAAGAAAGACGTGCCGAAAGACAGAAAGATCGTGCCGACATGCAAGAGGGACGTGCGAATGAAGGCAAGGCTGATAGAAAAGAAGACCGTAGCGAACGCAGAGAAAGACGTGCCGAAAGACAGAAAGATCGTGCCGAGGGTGGTGGTCGTGCCGTGGGTCGAGAGGATAGACGTGAAGGTCGCGCAGAAAATAGGGAAGGACGCGCTGCACATAAACGTAACTAACTTATAATTTCTTGACTCGTAAAAAGGTAATTAACGACTCGGTAAAAAGAGCGGCATTTAATAAAATGGGGTAACTATTTTAAAGTTAAAAATAAAGTGAATATTAACAATATGTTAAATTGATGTCGAATGACAGAGGCACATACAATCGGCTTCTAGGGTTTAAACCTTAGAGGCTGTTTTCAATTTCAGTTCACAGATTACCCCTTAATTAGAGCGACTGCTTTAAAGCAATGTAAATAATATGTTCTAAGGCGGCTTTGGGTCGGAAGCGCCGAACTTCAAAGTCTGCGTTAAGGCAGATTCAATTCACTTATCTCTTTGTTTGCTATAAAACAGTCGGCTATAAATTGGATTTGGGGTCAAAAGCAGTTACAGCTTTTAAAGATACTACATTTTTAGAACAACTAAACACTTCAAGCCCACATCTAAACTTTAGAGATAATTAATTGAAGTTAAGAGATTCCTAATGCCTTTAACTTTCGGTAAAGGGTATTACGACTAATGCCTAACTGACGTGCTACTGCAGATATATTGCCTGAATGACTCTGCATTACCGCTCTTATAGCATTCGAAGTCACGTCATTTAAAGCGACAACTGTTGATTGAAATGAGTCGATTCGAAGTGAAAGTTGATTAGGTATGTTCATTTCATCTTTAAAGTCTTCGGTCAAATGTAGTTCGCTAATTGGTGCGCCGTCTGCAAGAGCAAGCGCGGTACGAAGTACGTTATGAAGTTGACGAATATTACCTGGCCATGAATGTGATTTGAATATTCCCATAATCTGGGGAGTAATTTTTGCTTCACTTGAATTTTCAATATCAAGAATCACGTTGATAAGTGCATCTAAGTCTGTGCGATCTCGGAGCGGTGGCAATGTCACACTAAGACCATTAATACGATAATAAAGGTCGCTACGAAACTCACCAGATTGGACTTTTTCCCTTAGTTTTTGATTGGTTGCACTTATAAGTGAGAAGTTAACTGGGATAGATTTTGTGCTACCTAAAGGTGTCACAGCTCTCTCCTGAAGCACTCGCAACAATCTAGCCTGCATTAAAAGCGGCATATCACCAATCTCATCTAAGAATAGAGTGCCCCCATCCGCTTGCTCAATTTTTCCAGGGCTACCTTTACGCTTTGCCCCAGTAAATGCACCCTCTTGATAGCCAAAAAGCTCTGCTTCTATTAGACCTTCAGGTAATGCTGCACAATTTACAGCTACTAATGGACCTTTGCATTGATTACTTGCATCGTGAATCGCTCGTGCAAATAACTCTTTACCAACACCAGTCTCACCTTGTATTAGGATTGGAATGTCTCGTGAAAGTACCTGTTTTATTTGAGTAATCGCGTGTTCAATTTTTTCATCGCCGCTATTCAATAAATCCAAGTTGGCGGCACTCAACCTTTTCATCAGCTGCGGAGTTGTGGGCGTTACTTGATATTTTTTCTTCAGCAACTCTACTTGTACATATAGCCGAGCACCATTGTTTAACCCTACTGGAATAATTACTTTATTTGCGCCGCCGGTTTGCCTTAACAAGCTTGCAAAAGGCAAATCAAAAAGCTGATTAAAATCTATTTGCGGTTTGTCATGCCTATCATTTAGATTCTGATATTGTGAATTGAGGCCTAGCTGAAACAGCCCGCTTCGATTAGTAGCCACAAGCTGTCCCGTCTCAGTGAACATAGCTACACCTTCCCACAAGGTTTCAATAAATTCAGGACGAGCATGAAAATGCAGCACAACATCACTTTGATAACTGGCCAGAAAAAGTCTATTCTCAATCAACTGCGCTGACATTTTTACTAATGCTAAAGTGTGTTGCTGTGGAACAATTAAGTCGTTAGAGACATCTAGTGTTGCTACAAGCTGATTCTCAGCGCCAAAGATAGGGACGGCAGAGCAGCTAAGAGCGTGGTGCTGACTCATGAAGTGCTCTGCACCCTGTACTGTTATTGCAGATTGCTCTACGAGTACAGTGCCAATTGCGTTAGTTCCGCGATGACTCTCATGCCAAGATGAGCCTGCTGATAAAGAAACGCGCTGATCTTCATTAAGAAAATCATGCCCACCCATACTATGCAAAATCACACCTTCATCATCAGTCAATATCACTATGTTTCGTGTATGGGAGATTTGCTCATTGAGCGCTTCCATTTCAGGTCTCGCGATTGAGAGTAATTGATGATTCTGTTCGCGCTTAAGGGCTAATTCTTTCGCTGTAATAACTTCAAGTGCAGGTGGTGAGTTGGCACTAATACCATTGGCGACGCAACGACGCCATGAGCGCTCAATCGCATCTGCAATTGCTCCTTGTTCCACATTGCCGTGTGACAAAAAATCACTTCTAACCTGCAATATTGATAGGGCGTTATTTACTGGGGAGTTCTTCATGTATTTGAATAAAATTTCACATCGTATGAACAACTGTTACGTTACAACTGTTCACTTCTGACACAGAATAAAAAAATAAGTTTTGTAAATACTTAGGGATAAGAATGATGATTAAAAAAATAATAGATTGATTTTAAAGAGATTTATCAAAAAAATTAATAAAAATAAAAATTTATTATCTTGTTGGCACAGCAATTGCAATA
>CAILXF010000004.1 GCA_903838125.1 uncultured Pseudomonadota bacterium
ACTACTGTGGATAAATTGTTGAGAAAATATTATGATTTCGTAAAACGCGTACTTATCCTAAAATTATCCACAACATATCCTTAACATTACACACAATTTTAATAAAGATCTTAAACGATTTTTGTTAAAAAAATGTGATTTTAATCTCTAATTACCTGAACCAAGAAACTTATGTCCCTAGTAAAGGTTGGGTCATTTTGCCTTAATAAATCAATTTCATCACAGGCATGCATTACTGTAGTGTGATGTCTACCACCAAAGGCCTCGCCAATCTCAGGAAAGCTATGATTGGTTAATTCGCGAGATAAAGCCATAGCAATTTGACGTGGCCGCGCAAAGTTACGCGTACGTTTTTTGCTGTACATCTCAGCCACTTTAATTTTGTAATAATCTGCGACAGTTTTTTGTATATTTTCCATGGTGATTTGACGGCCACGAACGGCAATTAAATCCCTTAACGCATCTTTTGCTAGATGCACATCAATGACATGCCCCGTAAATTTAGCCATCGCGATAATACGATTGAGCGCCCCTTCGAGTTCGCGTACGCTTGAACGTATTTGTTTTGCAATAAAGAATGCAACATCTTCGGGTAGATCTAAATTAACTGCTTCGGCCTTCTTAAGTAAAATCGCAACACGCATTTCTAATTCAGGTGGTTCGACAGCAACGGTTAAACCCCAACTAAAACGAGTTCTTAAGCGCTCATCAACATCTATAATTTCTTTGGGGTAGGTATCACAAGTAATAATAATTTGTTTCTTGGCTTCAATTAGCGCATTAAAAGCGTAGAAAAACTCTTCTTGAGTGCGTGTTTTTTTGGCAAAAAATTGAATATCATCGATAAGTAGCAAATCTAAAGAGTGATATTGCCGCTTAAACTCATCAAAAGCCTTGTGCTCGTATGCTTTGACGACATCTGAAACGTAGCGTTCTGCATGTAAATAACGTATTTTTGCATCAGGATTATGTTGTTTTAATTCATTGCCAATCGCTTGTAGCAAATGCGTTTTACCTAAACCGACCCCGCCGTAGATAAACAACGGGTTGTATGCTGTACCGGGATTTTGGGCTACCTGTATCGCCGCTGCACGTGCCAACTGGTTAGCGCGGCCGGTAACATAATTATCAAAATTAAAAGCCGGGTTTAGGCCTGAACTTTCATTGCTTTTATTATGGGTTACTTTAAGCGCTTTGCTTAATGTTGCTGCGCCGTTGTTTTGAATCACATCCGCAACGGCTATTTTTTGTTGTGGGCTTGTAGCGCCTTTAGTAATGGACGCAGGTATTTTGGGGTCTGATTCAGTTAAAACAAGCTCAATCTGCATGTTATCTAAACCAGATTCAGTAGCGAATAGGTCAATTTTTTTAAGAAAGCGCTCTTTAACCCACTGCATGACAAAGCGATTAGGCGCGACTAGTTTGACCACATTACCTTCGATTTCAGCGATTAGTGGTTTTATCCAAGTATTGAACTGTTGTGTCGACAGCTCCTTCTCAAAACGACGGAGGCATGTAGGCCAAAATTTTTCCATCTACGATTTTTACCTTAGCCAATAGTTAGACTATAGCGTTATTATTGATATAACTAATTGTTTTTATTTATTATTTTAATCATATAAAAACAATAATATTTTTTATACGACTGGTTGTATTTTAGCTCCTTTAGCTTAACTTATCCACAGGCAATTATTAAGTAAATCAAACTAAATAAACGTTGACAGGTTATGTGGTTATCGGTTCTAATAGCGCCCTTTATAGCATTTTGCATCGCTGGAGATTTACATGAAACGTACCTATCAACCTTCTAAGACACGCCGCGCACGTACACATGGCTTTTTAGTTCGCATGGCAACAAAAGGTGGTCGTGCTGTTATTGCAAGACGCCGTGCTAAAGGCCGTACACGCTTAGGTCTATAATCTTAAAGCCCTTAGGGCTTTATTATTACAAAGCATTTTATCTAATTTTGTTTTATTAACAGGATTATTGATAATTTTGACTTCGCTTAGGTTTTCTAAAAAGGCTAAGCTACTTAAAACGGATGAATTTTCATCCGTTTTTAATTTCCGCAAGCGTATTTCTGCACATTACTTAGTCATGCACTACCAGCCTAATAGCCATGAACATGCGCGCTTGGGTTTGGTGGTAGGTAAAAAAACCTCGAAATTTGCTGTGAACCGAAACTATATGCGCCGTGTGTTGCGCGAGTTCTTTAGGACACAGCAACATCAAATCTCTCATGTTGACTTAGTCGTCCGGGTGCAAAAAAAGTTTGATAGGGTAAATTTTTCTCAAATAAAGCAAGAATTTGATACTTTATTACTCAAGTTAATCATCAGCAATGCTAAACAGCGTACGCAGTTGAATAATCAATTAAATATCGTCATAAATGCACAATCTAATGAATGATTGTTTATACTTAACGCCGTGAAGAATATGATGGCGCATTTACTGATTTGGCTGATTAAAATATACCAAATTTTATTAAGTCCATTTTTTGGCCAGCAATGTCGGTTTTCTCCTACCTGTTCTCAATATGCCTTAGATGCTATTAATAAGCATGGAGCCTTGCTAGGTGCTTATTATGCAATCCGACGTTTGTTGCGTTGCCATCCATGGCATCCAGGCGGTCATGATCCTGCGCCATAGCGCTAAACACTAGAAATTTATTACTAATATTTTAAAAAGATTGCAATAAAATTATGGATACAAGACGTTTAGTACTATTTGTTATATTTTCAATGTCTATATTGATGCTTTGGGAGGCTTGGCAGCGTCAACATACACCAATAGAAATTACCCAACAAATTAGCAGTAATGCGCCAATGGACAATAGCGTTCCTAGCCAATCCACAAGCGCAGCAGTTGTAGCTAAAACAGAGATGCCGGCGGAGTCTGACTACAAATTACTTAGTGGACAGCGTATTAGCGTAATGACTGATCTTTATAAAGCCGATATTGAGACTACAGGCGGTGATCTACGTAGACTAGAATTACTTAAGCATCGTGCAGCTGATAATGATAAAACAAACTTTGTGTTGCTAGATGACTCTGCTAAACCAATGACCTACGTGGCACAAACCGGTTTAATTGGCGCTGACTTACCTACACACAAAGCAGTTTTTACAACAAGTGCAACGAGCTACCAAATGCAACCGGATCAAGATGCACTTGAGGTCCGACTAAATTGGCTTAGCAACGGTGTCAGCGTAGACAAAATATACACATTCCATCGCAATCGCTATGCAATTGACGTCACATATGAAATTAAAAATGGCTCAGCCAACGCGATTACACCCGCCGTTTATTATCAAATAGTGCATGACAACTTATCTAACCAAGGTTCTAAATTAATGCCAACCTTTACTGGCGGTGCGTATTATTCAGAGGAAACTAAGTTTAAAAAGTTAAAGTTTGCTGATATGGATAAAGAGGCTCTCAAGCTTAGCTCTAATGATGGTTGGGTTGGGTTGTTACAGCATTATTTTGTAAGTGCTTGGATTCCAAAAGATGGTTTAGTACGTAATTTTTACAGTAAGAAAATTAATGAAAATATGTACACGATTGGTAGCAAAAGCGCATTAGCGACGATTGCTCCTGGCGCTTCACTAGTTGTTCCCGCCCGTCTTTTCTCTGGACCTCAAACCAAGGGTGATTTGATATCAACAGCACCGGGCTTAGAATATACGGTAGATTATGGTTGGTTAACAGTTGTAGCTTCACCCCTGTTTTGGATGTTATCGAAAATACACGCGATAGTGAGTAACTGGGGGGTGGCGATTATCTTATTGACCATCTTAATCAAGGCTGCATTTTTCAGACTATCAGCTTCAAGTTACCGTAGCATGGCACAAATGCGTGAATTGGCGCCCCGACTTGAGTCTATGAAAGCAAAGTTTGGAGATGATCGCCAAAAAATGCAGGCTGCGATGATGGAGCTGTATAAAAAAGAGAAAATAAATCCTATGGGCGGTTGTTTGCCTATATTGGTTCAGATCCCAGTGTTCATTTCACTGTATTGGATGTTGTTAGGATCAGTAGAGCTTCGCCACGCTCCTTTCTTTGGATGGATTCAAGACCTGTCAGCGATTGATCCCTTCTATATCTTACCAATACTCATGGGCGCTACCATGATTATTCAAACGCGACTTAATCCTAAACCTGCCGATCCATTGCAGGCTAAGGTAATGACGTGGATGCCGGTTGTGTTCAGTGTGTTCTTTTTCTTCTTTCCTGCTGGATTGGTCTTGTATTGGTTGGTCAATAATGTGCTGTCAATTACACAGCAGTGGTACATCAACAAAATGATTCATGCTGAAGCTTTACTCAAAAAATCAGGTGTCAAACACTAACGTAGTGGAAACGATTGCAGCGATTGCGACCGCATCAGGTGCTGGGGGCATAGGAATTGTTCGAGTCTCCGGCCCCGCCTCTCGTTTAATCGCCCTTGGTATTTTGGGCCAGTGTCCAACCCCCCGCCATGCAGCTTATCTTGATTTTAAGTTGGAAGACGGCACGCTTATTGACCGTGGCATCGCTATTTTCTATGCTAATCCACACTCATATACTGGTGAAGATGTGCTTGAACTTCAAGCGCACGGCGGCACCGCCTTAATGCAAATTCTTTTGGCGCGTTGCATAGAGCTTGGTGCACGCCAAGCTGAACCAGGAGAGTTTACCCGGAGGGCCTATTTAAACGACAAATTGGATCTTGCTCAAGCAGAAGCCGTTGCGGATGTTATTAGCGCGGCTACGGTGGAAGCAGCCAAAAGTGCTGTGCGTTCACTCTCAGGTGAATTTTCAAAACACATCAATGCCCTACTCCTTAGGCTGATTGATTTACGTATGTTCGTTGAAGCCTGCCTAGATTTCCCAGAAGAAGAAATTGATTTCATTACACAGGGACGGGTTGCTGAAAAGCTAGAAACAATTATGGTTGAATTGCTGGCCGTATTTTCTAAAGCGAAGCAAGGCAGTTTGTTGCGCGAGGGCATTGTGGTTGTATTAGTCGGTCAGCCTAATGTTGGAAAGTCTAGCTTAATGAATCAGTTGGCAGGTGAAGATGTCGCTATTGTTACATCGGTTGCGGGCACCACGAGAGACACCATAAAAAATGCGATACAAATCAATGGAGTTCCTCTACATATTATTGACACCGCGGGTCTGCGAGAAACTGACGATGAGGTAGAAAAATTCGGTATTGAACGAACTTGGCGAGCTACAGAAACGGCCAATATCGCATTATTGTTGGTTGATGCAGCCCACGGCATAGGCGAACCAGAAAAAACGATTCTAGCCCGCTTGCCACGAGAAATTCACAAAATCTGGGTGCATAACAAAATCGATGTGGGTAATACTCAGCCTTCTTGTGAGCAAGTAGACGGCGCAACCCATATTTACCTTTCCGCTAAAACGGGAGATGGTTTGGCGTTGCTTAAAAATCAATTGCTAGCGCTTGCCGGGTATCAAAGTAATTCAGAGGGTATTTTTATGGCGCGAGCTAGGCATCTACAAGCCCTGACTCAAGTGGACATGCATTTGAATGGCGCTAAGAGACAAATGAGTTCTGCCGAGCTGTTGGCTGAAGAATTACGATTGGCTCAAGACCAATTGGCTAGCATCACGGGAGAATTTACCCCCGATGATCTTTTGGGTGAAATATTCTCAAAATTCTGTATAGGAAAATAGTCCCATTATTGGTGCCCTGATATGGGGACTAAATATCAATATTTTGTTTCACGTGAAACCTAATGCTTTAATCTGTTCGGATTAGCATTCTTACAGCTAGAGATCGCTAATTGCCAGGATGTTTTCCCCTATATTCAATTTTTAATTGACGGCCACCCAATGTCTATTTGGTGCCTGCAGATTACTTTTTTTCGGAAGGTGTTTTTTCTGTCATCAAGTAAGTAATGAAGTTCGCTTTTTCTGCGGCAGTGCAGTCACTGCCGATAATGTCGTTGCAATGTTGAGTAAATTGCTCTTCCACTTTGTCAATATTGCTAAAGCGCTTGAAGTTAACCGCCGGTGAAAGCGGACGAATGGCTCTCCCCGTCACAGCATGCTTACCTTCGTCAGCAGGGTTTGATGTATGGCAAGAAGCGCAAGCCTGCGCTTTACCGCTAGTGGCTTTAATTTTACGGTTAAAAAAGAATTTACCGTCAGCAACACTTGGGCCTGAAAAAGCAGCATTAACACTTTTTGCAATGGCGGTGTATTTATGTGCCAGCTTATCTGCATTAGCAATATCAGCGTATGCTGCAGTGGCTCCGAAGCCTAATAAAGTCGCTAAAACGATATTCATTTTTTTCATAATATATTCTATCTTTCAATTTACTAAAAACCTTAAATTGATTATTAAGGTATTTTTGCTGTAAGCCTTGTTGTTTTTAGGCGGCGCCTCTTACGATTATTTATTGGCAATGAGTGACACGCTAAAAAGTACTAACGTTTCACGTGAAACAATCATAAAAACTTGGATTTACATGACCTGCAAGCAAGTTTGCGTTAAACTGCCATCTCTATGACTTTGACCTATTTTATACTTTTTCCATATGAATTTTCCTGATATTTTTGATGTAATTGTGGTGGGCGGCGGCCATGCCGGCACCGAGGCGGCACTTGCTAGCGCAAGGATGGGGCAAAAAACCTTATTGCTAAGCCATAACATTGAAACTTTAGGGCAAATGTCTTGCAATCCAAGCATAGGCGGTATTGGTAAAGGGCATTTGGTTAAGGAGATTGACGCGCTTGGTGGCGCCATGGCCGCTGCAACGGATGAAGGTGGCATACAATTTAGAATTTTAAACTCATCTAAAGGCCCGGCTGTGCGAGCAACGCGTGCGCAGGCTGATCGTGTTTTATATAAAGCAGCTATCCGCCACCGTTTGGAAAATCAACCTAATCTATGGCTATTTCAACAAGCGGTTGATGACATCATTTTAGACGGCGATCGCGCATGCGGTGTCGTCACCCAAATCGGATTGCGGTTTAATGCAAAAGCAGTAGTGCTAACAGCGGGTACTTTTCTCGGTGGTTTGATTCATGTGGGGATGCAAAGTTACAGTGCTGGACGTGCTGGAGACCCCCCTTCCATTTCCCTTGCCGCGCGTTTGCGCGAAATCGGGTTGCCGGTAGGACGATTAAAAACGGGAACGCCACCGCGCATTGATGGGCGTAGCATTAATTATTCAGTCATGACAGAGCAGGCGGGCGACACGCCGGTTCCAGTATTCTCGTTTTTAGGGAATGCGGCACAACATCCAGCGCAGATTTCTTGCTGGATTACGCATACAAATGAGCGCACCCACGACATTATACGAAGTGGTCTGGATCGCTCCCCAATGTACACTGGGGTTATTGAAGGTGTGGGCCCAAGGTATTGTCCTAGTGTGGAAGATAAAATCCATCGCTTTGCTGATAAGGATTCCCATCAGATTTTTCTAGAGCCAGAAGGATTAACCACTAACGAAATTTACCCCAATGGTATTTCGACTAGTTTGCCATTTGATATACAGCTTGCGTTAGTACGATCTGTAAGGGGTTTAGAAGAGGCTCATATTTTACGTCCAGGTTATGCGATTGAGTATGATTATTACGATCCACGAGGCCTAAAAAATTCACTCGAAACCAAAGCGGTGCGGGGTTTATTTTTTGCTGGACAGATCAATGGCACTACGGGTTATGAAGAGGCTGCTGCACAGGGCTTGCTAGCGGGCGCCAATGCCGCTTTATATGCACAGGGTAAGGAGTCTTGGTGCCCTGCCCGTGACGAAGCATATCTTGGCGTACTAGTGGATGATTTAATTACGCGAGGCGTTACCGAGCCTTATCGTATGTTTACCTCACGAGCAGAATATCGATTACAACTTCGTGAAGATAATGCAGATATGCGTCTAACAGAAATTGGCCGTAAATTAGGTTTGGTTGATGATGCGCGCTGGGAAGCTTTTAGTCGCAAGCAGGAAGCGGTAGTGCGTGAGCAGGCAAGGCTAAGAAAGACATATGTGCAGCCTGCAAATCTCAATGCCGAGAAAATGCAAGAGATCTTTGGTAAGCCATTGGAGCATGAATACAGCTTATTCGAATTACTGCGTCGACCTGAGGTTAGTTATGAGGCATTGCTATCTTTGGGCGCAGAGGGTTTAGGCGAAATTGAACCAGTGGTGCGTGAGCAAATAGAAATTGCGGCAAAATATCAAGGATATATTGACCGTCAAACTGATGAGGTGGCGCGGAGTCGCGGTCAGGAAAATACTAAATTACCAGCGGATTTAGACTATCGTCAAATTCATGGATTACCTATCGAAGCACAGCAAAAGCTCAATGCACAAAAGCCGGAAACTATAGGCCAAGCCGGCCGCATTTCAGGCATTACGCCTGCTGCTATTTCGTTGTTGCTTGTATACCTCAAACGAAAATCCAGAGCTAAAACGATTGATAATTCACCCGAAGAGCCCTCGTCAATACCCCCTGTAGAAAACGTCGCCTAATGTTAAGGTTGAGTTTACAAGCAAAGTTAGACGCTGGTTTAACAGACATGGGTTTGCATGTTTCAGAAGAAAAGCAAGCGCAGTTAATTCAATATTTATTGCTTCTGCAGAAATGGAATCAGGTGCATAACCTAACGGCGGTGCGCGATCCCTTGGAGATGGTCACTTTGCATTTGTTAGACTCCTTGAGTGTATTGCCTTATGTTGAATCTTCGGGCGCCAAGCGTTTACTGGATGTTGGAGCTGGCGCAGGACTGCCGAGCATTCCATTAGCAATTTGTTTGCCCGATTTACAAGTGACCGCTATTGACGCGGTAATGAAAAAAACAAGCTTTATGCGCCAAGCCAAAGGCGAATTGGCCTTGCCTAATTTTCATGTTGAAACTGGTCGGGTTGAAGCTTTAAAAAAAGAGTTTGGTTTTGATTTGATTATTTCCCGCGCATTTTCTGAGATGGCGTTATTTGTTAAATTGACCAAACACTTACTGTCGCCCAATGGATTATGGCTTGCTATGAAAGGCGTTGCGCCGCAGTTAGAAATAGAGAGCCTAATGCTAGAAGACATTTCGGTGCATGTGAAAAATATAATACCGCTAACTGTATCTGGATTGCAGGCTGAGCGGCACTTGGTATATTTAAGTCCTTTATCCAATTAAAGAAGATGAAATGAAGATACTTGCAATCACCAATCAAAAGGGCGGCGTAGGAAAAACCACCACCTGTGTAAACTTAGCCGCTAGCTTGGCTAGTAAAGGTAAGCGCGTGTTGCTAATAGATTTAGATCCGCAAGGCAATGCTAGTACTGGTAGCGGTATTGATAAGGCACACCTTAAACACAGTATTTATCACGTATTAATTGGTGAGAAGTCGTTGGAAGAAGTGATTGTGCGCTGCGAAAAAGGAGGGTTTGATATTGCCCCTTCTAATCGAGAGTTGGCTGGCGCGGAAGTAGAGTTGGTCAATGAAATTGCACGAGAAACGCGCTTAAAAGTTGCACTTAAAAAGTTAGCTGAAGCAAAAACAGCCGAAGCTTATGACTATGTGCTTTTAGATTGCCCCCCAGCCCTCAATCTTGTAACGGTCAATGCGCTCACGGCAGCAAGTGCTGTGATGATACCTATGCAATGCGAATATTACGCATTAGAAGGCTTGTCAGATTTGGTGAATACCATTAAAAAAGTACGTGCGCATTTAAACCCCAGTTTAGAGATTGAGGGGTTGTTGCGTACTTTATTTGATAACCGTAATATGCTCGCCAATCAAGTGTCTGCTCAGTTAACAGACCATTTTGGCGACAAGGTGTATAAAACAATTATTCCACGCAATATTCGCTTAGCTGAGGCGCCAAGCTATGGCGTATCAGTTCTTGGTTACGATAAAGGCTCAAAAGGTGCGATAGCTTATATGGAGTTAGCACAAGAAATTATGCAAAAAGAGAGAGAAAATGGCTAAGTTAAAAGGTTTGGGCAGGGGCTTGGACTCTCTGTTGGCGGGAGACATGGGTAGTGTTGGTGAGGCAGATTCACTAATGATGCTTAAAGTAAGCCAGTTGCGACCAGGAAAATATCAGCCACGTAGTTATATGGATGAAACCGCTTTAAGAACATTGGCCGACTCTATTCTGGCGCAAGGTATTATGCAGCCGATTTTGGTGCGATTGCTACGTGTGGGTCAGTCAGCTGATGAGTATTATGAAATTATCGCTGGTGAGCGTCGTTGGCGCGCAAGTCAGATGGCAGGTCTAGAAGAAGTGCCAGTGCTGGTGCGTGAAATTGCCGATGAATCCGCCCTCGCAATGGCATTAATTGAAAACATTCAGCGTGAGAACTTAAACCCGCTTGAAGAAGCCCAGGGCATCAAGCGATTGATAGAAGAGTTTTCGATGACGCATGAAAAGGCGGCGGATGCGGTTGGCCGCTCACGCGTTGCAGTTTCTAATCTTTTACGCTTGTTGACTTTGAGCGAACCTGTACAAGAGATGTTGCTGACAGGCAAGCTTGATATGGGACATGCCCGAGCTTTGATTGGACTCGGTGGAGCGCAGCAAGTAATGTTTGCTGAGCAGATTATATTAAATAATTCATCTGTACGTGATGCTGAAAACTTAGTAAAAACACATCATGAAAAAACTTCAAGACCCGCAAAAAAAACAGCGGTTAAAGCGGGCGCAAGCCAAGACGTGTTGAGATTAGAGCAAGAGTTAAGTGATAAGGTGGGCGCTAATGTGACCATCGGTGCAAACGCAAAAGGAGCTGGTACTTTGAAAATTAATTACGCCTCTTTGGAGCAGTTGGATGAAATTGTAGCCAAGCTCATGCGCTAATGATGTTTGCATGTATTGATTGCTTACAACTTAAGCCTTGACTAAAAAGTGGTAATAATTCAAAATCGCGGACTTTACAGCTTGGTGATATTTGTACAGGCTAAAAATAGACATTGAATAATAAAAAGCATTAAAGCTTAATCATTTAACTGGGTTCAAAAAATTGTCAGCATCCAATAGCGTGGACGTGTTTAGTAAGATGCTAAAAATTCAGCTGATTGCAACAATAGTTGTTGCTGCGATTGCGTTTGTAGTGGCTGGGCTTAATGCCGCGGTATCTGGGATTTTGGGTGGAGCAAGTGTGTTATTAGGCGCAACAGCTGCAGCTGCCATAGCAAGACGTGGCGCAAGTCATGTAGACGCCACAGCAATTCTGCTTAATTTATTAAAAGCAGAAGCAGTAAAAATTTTGGTGATTATCATAATGTTGATCGTCATATTTAAAGTATATGAGCAGTTAGTGCCATTTGCGCTGATTGCCGGTTTAGCAGCGGCGGCTTTGTTTTCTGGAGCGGCACTGAGTAAATTAAAAGTTTAAGTAAAATTCTTGTCAATTAGAGCGACTTAAAAGTCGCACTTTAAAGTTAGAGTAAATATTAGATTATGGCTACAGAACACGCAGAACAGGCACTTACCCCGTCAAGCTACATCACGCACCATCTGACCTTTAATGCTCAGCCTGTTGGTGACGGTAGCTTTTGGATGCTTAATTACGACAGCTTGGTGATGTCTGTATTGCTAGGTGTAGTAGTGATGGGCTTAATTTGGTGGGTAGCGCGCAGCGCAACTTCAGGAGTGCCAACTAAAGGTCAGGCGTTTGTAGAGTTGATATTTGGTTTTGTCGATGAGCAAGTTAAAAATATTTTCCACGGTAACCGTCACAGTTTTATTGCACCTACAGCATTGACTGTATTTTTATGGGTGTTAGCCATGAACGCAATGGACTTTTTGCCTGTTGATGTTATGCACCACTTTGTTTATGCGCCGCTTGGCCTAGAGCATTGGCGCAGTGTCCCGACTTCTGATATCAATACCACGTTTGCGTTAGCATTAGCGGTATGGTTCTTGATGATCTACTTCTCAATTAAAGTTAAAGGGTTGGGTGGTTGGATCCATGAGTTGTTCTGCGCACCATTTGGCTCACCTAGCTTTGCTATGCCAAAAAGCATAGGCGGAGCGATTGGCCTAATCTTAAGTCCATTATTGTTTGTTGCAAACTTTGCTTTCAATCTGATTGAATATATTTCAAAGCCGCTTTCCCATTCATTGCGACTGTTCGGCAATATGTATGCTGGCGAAGTTATATTCTTGTTAATAGGCCTTTGGGCAGCAACAGGTGTTACAGGCACAATCTTTGGTGCGATTTTAGGTGCAGGCTGGTCAATATTCCATATTTTAATCGTAGCGTTACAGGCGTTTATTTTCATGATGTTGACTGTGGTGTATCTTGCCATGGCGCATGAGTCGCACTAAGCTAAAGTTTTTTAGTTTTTTTTGTAATTTAAGTCGTTTTTATCAGTAGTTGTTTAGTTTATTTTTTGAGAGGGTAATAAAATGGATGCATTAGCGTTGATTCAAGCCTACACAGGCATTGGTATTGGTTTAATTATTGGTTTAGGCGCTGCAGGCGCTTGTATCGGTATTGGTATTATGTGTGCAAGTTTCTTAGAAGGTGCAGCTCGTCAGCCAGAAATGATTCCACAATTACAAGGTAAAGTATTCTTGTTATTAGGTCTTATCGATGCTTCTTTCATTATTGGTGTTGGTCTTGCGATGATGTTTGCATTTGCTAACCCATTATTAAGCGTAGTTGCTAAATAATTAGTCAATAAATAAACTGTTTGAGCCTGTATATGGCTCAAACACTTGTTGTATGGCTTGTTAGTTTAACGATTAAAGCTTTAATAATTTGCTTTAATGATATTTAATTTGGATCTAAAATGAACATTAACTTTACACTTATCGCACAAGCTATCGCATTTGCTGTGTTGATTTGGTTCACAGTGAAATTCGTTTGGCCACCGCTGTTAACAGCGATAGAAACACGCCAAAAAGAAATCGCTGACGGCTTAGCAGCTGCACAAGAGGGCAAGAGCGCTTTAGATGTTGCCGCTAAAAAATCAGCAGCAACTTTGAACGAAGCAAAGCAAAAAGCCAGCGAAATTATTGGCCAAGCTGAAAAGCGTGGTTCACAAATCGTTGAAGAAGCTAAAGGTAATGCTAAGGCAGAGGGTGATCGTATTCTTGCTGGTGCAAAAGCTGAAATCGACCAAGAAGTGAATCGCGCCAAAGAAGGTTTGCGCGCTCAAGTTTCAGCCCTGGCTATTGCTGGCGCTGAAAAAATCTTGCGTAAAGAGATCGATGGCAAAGCTCACAGCGAAATGCTAGCAAACCTTGCGGCGGAGCTATAAATAATGGCTGAAATTTCAACCATCGCACGTCCTTACGCGGTCGCTGCATACCAACTGGCAAAAGAGCATAAAGCCCTAGCTAAATGGTCGGAAATGTTGGCGTTTGCAACTGCAGTATCTAATGATGCGCAAATGCAAGCCTATGTTCAAGATCCGAAAGTGGTAAGCAGTCAATTGCAAGCCACTTTTTTGGCTATTTGTGGCGACAGGCTTAACGAGCAAGGACAAAACTTGATCAAAGTGTTGGTGGAATATAACCGCATGTCAATTTTGCCTGCCATCGCCGATGCTTTTGAAGAATTAAAAGCACAGGATGAAGGTGTGTTGGATGCGCAAATTATTGCAGCGGCTAAACCTAGTGCTGCAGAAATTAAAGATTTAGTAAAACGTCTAGAAGCAAAATTCGGTAAAAAAGTTGAAGCGGTTATTTCTGTAGATGCAGAACTGATCGGCGGAGTCAAAATTATCGTTGGTGATACTGTGATAGACGCATCGGTCAAAGGTCAGTTACAAAATTTAGCCTACGCACTTTCAGCTTAAAAGCTTTGCGCTTAGTTTAGCGCAACGCTTGATAGCCAAGAGCTTAGGTAAGGTATAAAAACTTAGGAGTCATAATGCAGTTATCTACATCAGAAATCAGTGAACTGATTAAAAGCAGATTAGAAAATTTTTCGACCAGTGCTGAAGCGCGTACTCAAGGTACAGTAATATCAGTGACCGACGGTATTGTTCGTATTCACGGCCTTTCAAACGTAATGGCTGGTGAGATGATCGAATTCCCAGGCAATACATTTGGCCTAGCACTTAACTTAGAGCGCGATTCAGTTGGTGCTGTTGTGTTAGGTGATTATGAGCACATTACTGAAGGTGACATTTGCAAATGTACTGGACGTATTTTAGAAGTACCAGTCGGACCAGAGTTAATTGGTCGTGTTGTTAATGCATTAGGCCAGCCGATTGACGGCAAAGGTCCAGTTAATGCAAAAATGACGGACAAGATTGAAAAAGTTGCACCAGGCGTGATTGCGCGTAAATCTGTTTCTCAACCAGTGCAAACTGGATTGAAATCAGTCGATTCAATGGTGCCAGTTGGTCGTGGTCAACGTGAGTTAATTATTGGTGATCGTCAAACGGGTAAAACAGCCGTTGCGATTGATGCCATCATTAATCAAAAAGGTCAAAACATGACCTGTATCTACGTCGCGATTGGTCAAAAGGCTTCAACCGTTGCTAACGTGGTCCGTAAACTAGAAGAAAACGGCGCAATGGCTTATACCATTGTGGTTGCTGCAACAGCTTCTGATTCAGCAGCATTGCAATTCTTAGCACCATACGCAGGCTGTACCATGGGTGAATACTTCCGTGATCGCGGTGAAGATGCACTGATCGTTTATGATGATTTGACTAAACAAGCGATTGCTTACCGTCAAATCTCATTGCTGTTACGTCGCCCACCAGGTCGTGAGGCTTATCCTGGCGATGTATTCTATATTCACTCGCGTTTACTAGAACGTGCAGCTCGTGTTAATGAAGACTATGTAGAAAAATTCACAAATGGTGCCGTTAAAGGTAAAACTGGTTCATTAACGGCATTGCCTGTTATTGAAACAGCAGCTGGCGATGTTTCTGCATTCGTACCAACTAACGTGATTTCAATTACCGATGGTCAAATCTTCTTAGAAACTGACTTATTCAACGCGGGTATTCGTCCAGCGATTAACGCCGGTATTTCAGTATCTCGTGTTGGTGGTGCTGCGCAAACTAAAGTAATTAAAAAATTAGGTGGCGGTGTACGTTTAGCTCTAGCTCAATACCGTGAGTTAGCTGCCTTTGCTCAATTCGCATCTGACTTAGATGAAGCAACACGTAAGCAGTTAGATCGCGGTCGTATGTTTACTGAGTTAATGAAACAAGCGCAATACGCACCATTAAGCGTTTCAGACATGGCTATTACATTATTAGCAGCTAATAAAGGCTACTTTGATGATGTTCCAACCAATAAAGTGTTGGCATTTGAAAATGCTTTACATGGCTTCATGAGCTCTAAATACAAGAAGCTAATGGATGGCATTGAATCAAGCAAAGACTTAGCTGGCGATAATGAAAAAGCGGTTGAAGCAGCAATTCAAGACTTCAAAGCAACTAACGCTTACTAAACCTACTATTTAGGATAAAAAAATGGCTGGTAGTAAAGAGATTAGAACCAAGATCAAGAGTGTAGAAAATACACGCAAGATCACTAAGGCAATGGAAATGGTGGCAGCATCTAAAATGCGTAAAGCGCAAGATAGAATGCGTGCCTCACGCCCATACGCTGAAAAAATCCGCAATGTTGCAGCCCATCTTTCATTTGCTCAAGTAGAGTATAAGCATCCGTATTTAATTAAACGTGATGTAGTTAAAAATGTAGGTTTGATTGTGATTAGCTCAGATAAAGGCTTATGTGGTGGATTAAACACTAACATGTTGCGTTTATCTGTGAATCAGATGAAAACCTGGGAAACAGAAGGTAAGGCGGTAACGGTTAGTGCTATTGGTAATAAAGGCTTCGGCTTTATGAACCGTGTTGGTGCAAATGTTAAGTCGCACATTATTGGTTTAGGTGATGTGCCTCATTTAGAATCATTGATTGGCACCATCAAAGTGATGTTGGATGCTTATACTGATGGTGAAATTGATCAGCTGTACATTTGTTACACACGTTTTATTAATACCATGAAGCAAGAGCCAGTAATGCAGCAATTGTTACCACTAAGTGGCGAGCAGCTCGGCAGTCCAAAAGGACATTGGGATTATATCTACGAGCCAGAAGCTAAGCCTGTGGTTGATCAGCTGATGATGCGTTACGTTGAATCATTGGTTTACAACGCGGTGGCAGAGAATATGGCCTCAGAGCAATCATCACGTATGGTGGCAATGAAGTCAGCATCTGACAATGCAAAAGAAGTAATTGGTGATTTAAAGCTGATTTACAACAAAGCGCGCCAAGCCGCGATTACCAAAGAAATTTCAGAGATTGTCGGTGGTGCAGCCGCAGTAGCCTAGGAATCAAAGTTTCTAGGTCAAGCAGTAGCCTAAAAAGAATTTAATTAACATTCAACAGATTAGTTTGAATAGGATATAAAAAATGAGTACAGCTAAAATTGGTAGAGTAGTTCAGATTATTGGTGCCGTGGTTGACGTTGAGTTTCCACGTGATCAAATGCCTCACGTGTTTGAAGCCTTGATTATTGATGACGCATCAAGCAAGGGTGAAGCAGGCTTAACGCTTGAAGTTCAACAGCAACTAGGTGACGGCATTGTGCGTACCATTGCGATGGGCTCATCAGATGGTTTGTCACGCGGTGCAATGTTTAGATCTACAGGTAGCCAAATTACCGTGCCAGTTGGCGTTGGTACACTAGGCCGCATTATGGATGTATTGGGTCGCCCAATTGATGAGGCTGGTCCGATTGAATGTGACGAGCGTCGTGCAATTCACCAAAAAGCGCCAACTTTTGAAGAGTTATCTCCATCAGTGGACTTGCTAGAAACTGGCATTAAAGTGATTGACTTGGTCTGCCCGTTTGCTAAAGGCGGTAAAGTTGGTTTGTTTGGCGGTGCCGGTGTAGGTAAAACCGTTAACATGCTAGAACTGATTAATAACATTGCGAAACAACACTCAGGTTTATCAGTATTTGCTGGTGTAGGCGAGCGTACTCGTGAAGGTAATGACTTCTACCATGAAATGGCAGAAGCAGGTGTTATCAAACTTGATAACATGAAAGAATCAAAAGTAGCGATGGTGTTTGGTCAAATGAACGAACCACCAGGCAACCGTTTACGCGTAGCGCTTTCTGGTTTAACGATGGCTGAAAAATTCCGTGATGAAGGCCGTGATGTATTGTTCTTTGTCGATAATATTTATCGCTATACATTGGCCGGTACTGAAGTGTCAGCGCTTTTAGGCCGTATGCCTTCAGCGGTGGGTTACCAACCAACATTGGCTGACGAAATGGGCCGTTTACAAGAGCGTATTACCTCTACTAAAGCAGGTTCTATTACTTCTATTCAAGCCGTTTACGTTCCTGCGGATGATTTGACAGATCCATCACCAGCAACAACATTCCAGCATTTGGATTCAACTGTTGTGTTATCACGTGACATTGCTTCACTTGGTATCTATCCAGCGGTAGATCCACTTGATTCAACATCACGCCAATTAGATCCATTAGTGGTTGGTGAAGAGCATTACAACGTTGCGCGTTCAGTGCAAGTGACTTTGCAACGCTATAAAGAACTACGTGACATTATTGCTATTTTGGGTATGGACGAGTTATCACCTGAAGATAAATTAGCCGTTGGCCGTGCACGTAAAATTCAACGTTTCTTATCACAACCATTCCACGTTGCTGAAGTATTTACGGGTGCACCTGGTAAATATGTACCACTAAAAGAAACAATTAAAGGTTTCAAAGCTATTGTAGCCGGCGAATACGATCATCTACCAGAGCAAGCGTTCTACATGGTTGGCGGTATTGAGGAAGCAGTAGAAAAAGCAAAAACACTTAACTAATTGATGGTCGTTAGACTTTAGTTATTAGTTAATTGTTTAAGGAAAAAAGATGGCAAATACAGTTCATATCGATGTAGTAAGTGCAGAAGCTTCAATATTCTCTGGCGAAGCCGAGTTTGTTGTAGCGCCTGCCAGCGCCGGTGAAGTGGGTATTTACCCACATCACGCGCCTATGGTCACAACCATCAAGCCAGGTGCATTACGCATCAAACTTGCGGACAATGCAGAAGAGACTTTGATTTTTATCTCAGGTGGATTGTTGGAAGTGCAACCAGGTTTAATTACTGTGTTGGCTGATACAGCGGTGCGAGGACATGATTTAGATGAGGCGAAAGCCATTGCCGCAAAAGATGCAGCAATGGAAGCCATGCAAAACAGAACTTCTGATATGGACTATGCAAAAGCCCAAGCAGAGTTATCTGAAGCGCTAGCGCAAATTCAAGCCATTGAGCGTTTACGTAAAAATACGCATTAAATCTAGGGTTACTTTAAACCAAGCAAAAAGGCAGCCTAGGCTGCCTTTTTTGTTATACTTTCGGTAACCATGCATCATCAAAAAAATCTCATTAATGAATAAGTTAAATATCGTCATCTTAGCTGCGGGTAAAGGTACGCGCATGCACTCCGATACCCCTAAGGTATTGCATAAGATTGGTGCTAAACCCATCCTTGCCCATGTGATTGATTGCGCTAAAAAATTAGGCGCATCAAGCATTATCGTGGTCTATGGTTATGGTGGCCCTGAGGTACGTACGGCTATCAACGATGAAAAAATCATTTGGGTTAATCAAGCGCATCAAAATGGAACTGGCCACGCGGTACAGCAGGCAATCGAACATTTAGACGCAGATGCGAAAACACTCATTTTGCTAGGCGATGTGCCATTAGTTGATGCGGGCGCGTGTAAAAACTTAGTAAATTTAGCTACTACGCAGCTGGCTATCCTCTCGTTTAATAAAACTGACCCTACAGGCTATGGACGCATCGTGCGTGAGCCTAGCGGAAGCGTAGCAGCAATTGTGGAACATAAAGATGCTAGCGTTGAGCAACGTGCAATTACAGAGGTCAATACAGGCATTATGGCGCTTCCTAATGCGCATCTCATTCCTTGGTTGGCTCAGTTGAATAATCACAATGCACAAGGTGAATTTTACTTAACCGACATCGTACAAATTGCAGTGCAACAAGGTGTGGCAGTCGTCGCTGAAATCACTGATGATGAATGGTCGGTAACAGGCATTAATTCAAAACAAGATTTGGCGCAGATCGAACGTGTTTACCAAACCCGTATTGCCCAAACATTACTTGAACAAGGGGTTAGCCTAAAAGACGCAGCACGCATTGATGTGCGCGGAACTCTAAAATGTGGACGCGATGTTGAGATTGATGTGAATTGCGTATTCGAGGGGGAAGTTACTCTTGGAGATAATGTAAAAATTGCTTCAAATTGTGTAATCAAAAATGCACACATTGCGGCAGGTACCTTAATAGCTGCATTTACGCATATTGATGATGTACAAATCGCCGAGGATTGTCAGGTTGGACCTTACGCTCGTCTACGTCCAGGGACAGTGCTTGCAGCACAAGCGCATGTAGGAAATTTTGTTGAGTTAAAGAATAGCCAAGTAGATCAGGGTAGCAAAATCAATCATTTAAGCTATGTCGGTGATACCACGGTAGGTAAAAACGTAAATATTGGTGCTGGCACCATTACGTGCAATTACGACGGCGTTAATAAATACAGAACCATTATTGAAGATGACGTTTTTATCGGCTCGGATACACAGTTGGTCGCACCGATCACTATTGGTCACGGCGCAACAATTGCTGCCGGATCTACCATTACGCGAGATGCACCTGCAAATCAACTCACTTTTTGCCGTGCTAAAGAACAAAAATCCATCGCCGCGTGGAAGCGCCCTAGCAAGCTAATAAAATAAACTAGAAAGATTAAACCTTATGTGTGGCATTGTCGGTGCAGTTGCAAATAGAAATGTAGTGTCAACCTTGATAGAGGGGCTTGCCCGCTTAGAATACCGTGGCTATGATTCAGCTGGCATTGCGGTATTAAACGCCAGCGGTATTGAGCGTGTGCGTGCTGTAGGCCGTGTTGCGGCAATGACAGACAAAGCTAACGAGATTCAACTGAATGGTCAGGTCGGTATTGGTCACACGCGTTGGGCTACTCATGGCGGAGTAACGGAAAGCAACGCCCATCCACATGTGTCTAAGGGCGAAATTGCCGTGGTGCATAACGGCATTATCGAAAATCATGACGAACAACGCGCACGCTTACAAGCCTTAGGCTATGAGTTTACTTCGCAGACCGATACAGAAGTCATCGCACATCTGATTCATTATTACCATCATCAAGGCATGGTGCTCCTTGCGGCTACCCAAAAAGCAGTGGCAGAGTTAAGCGGTGCTTTTGCTATTAGCGTTATATCGGTGAAAGAGCCGAATATAATGATTACTGCCCGCTTGGGTTGTCCGCTCCTGATCGGATTAGGTGACGGCGAAAATTTCATCGCTTCCGATGTGTCCGCAGTGTTATCAGTTACGCGTAAAGTTATTTATCTAGAAGATGGTGATGTGGCAGAAGTGAGACGTGATGGCGTCACTATTTATGGCAAAGATGGATTAGAAGTAACGCGTAAAATTCACTTAAGCGATGTGTCTTTGGCAAGCATGGAGTTAGGCCCGTACTCACATTTTATGCAGAAAGAAATTCACGAACAACCACGTGCCTTAACCGATACCATTGAAGCGCTCATAGACGACAATAGCTTTTCACCGGCCCTATTTGGCGATGCAGCAAGCGAAGTATTTGAGCAAGTGGATAGCATATTAATTTTAGCCGCTGGCACTAGTTATTACGCCGCATTGACTGCAAAGTACTGGTTAGAAAGTATAGCTAAACTGCCGACCAGCGTTGAAATAGCAAGCGAATATCGCTATCGTGATTCAGTGCCGAACCCACGGCAATTGATTGTGACCATATCCCAGTCAGGCGAAACCTTGGATACGATGGAAGCACTTAAACATGCAATATCCTTAGGTCAGAATTTAACCCTTAGCATTTGTAATGTTCAAGAAAGCGCCATTCCACGCGCCTCGCAATTGGTATTATATACACGTGCAGGACCTGAAATCGGCGTCGCTTCTACCAAGGCTTTCACTACACAACTGGTAGCTTTATTCACATTGGCAGCGACCTTGGCCAAAAAGCGAGGTCTATTGACTAGTGAGCAGGAGCGCTCGCACTTAAATGCTTTGCGCGAACTGGCAGGTAGCGTGCAGCGCGCACTGAATTTAGAGCCACAAATTAGGGAGTGGGCAAAACGTTTTGCTAATAAGCACCATGCTTTATTTCTAGGACGCGGAATTCACTACCCAATTGCCTTGGAGGGCGCGCTTAAGCTTAAAGAGATTTCCTACATCCATGCTGAGGCATACCCAGCGGGTGAGCTTAAACATGGCCCATTGGCCTTAGTCGATAACGATATGCCAGTGGTAGTAATTGCGCCGAACGATTCACTTCTTGAAAAAGTAAAATCTAATATGCAGGAAGTCCGCGCACGTGGCGGAGAGCTATTTGTATTTGCCGATAGTGATAGTCATTTTGTAGAGTCAGAGGGCGTCAATGTCATTCGCACGCCACGCCATGTTGGTGTGCTCTCCCCTATTTTGCATACGATTACAGTGCAGTTGCTGGCCTATCATGTGGCGCTATTAAAAGGCACCGATGTCGATAAGCCAAGAAACTTAGCGAAGTCGGTCACAGTGGAGTAGAAATTATTGGATAGCATGACTAGCAAGTCACGCCAATTCAACTTCAGCCAATATTTCCTAATGACTAACCTCTGGAGTCTAATCCTTTAAGCATCACTGGGCTAATATCAAAACTACCAGTGTCATGACTAACTAGTATTTGCCCATCTTGTATTGTGCAACTCATGGTTAGGCCACGCTCGGCAGCAGCTGTGAGCTCTTGAGTATCAGGTAAATTAAGGATAGTCAGGTTATTATTTTTTAGCAGGGCCTTGCTGTTTTGTGTCCACCACATATCGGCAATACGGCCACCATAAAGCACCACTACTACCTGTTTAGACCTACCACAAGCTTTACGAATATCGCGCTCCGTCGGCAGGCCAACGTCTATCCATAATTGAATCGCACCTGTCAGATCTTTCAGCCACAGGTCTGGCTCCTCGTCATCGCTTAACCCTTTTCCAAATACAAGGTATTCATCCGCATAAAGTGCAAAGGCGATGAGTCTTACCATTAACCGTTCGTCGGTTTCTGAAGGATGTTTAGCCAAGGTAAGGCTGTGCTGACCATAGTAGTTGCGATCCATATCCGCAATTTGTAAGTCAACTTTATAAATGGTCGATTTAATTGCCATCTGGTTCTGCGCCGTTACTTGCGATTACATGAATGTGGGTGCCCTCACATTGCACCACCTGCCCCGCCCTTATTTTGGCAGTTTTACGATACTCAATATAGTCATCAACAATTACCAAACCCTCGGCTACCATAGACTTTCCACGGCCACCGCTATCGGCTAGACCGACAAGCTTAAGTAAGTCGCATAGGGGTACATATTCAGTCTTAATCTTAAATTCTATGGTTTGCATGAGTGGTTTTCTTTGCTGATTTTGGATTGCGCATTTTCACGCTAACGCATTATAGCAAACATTGCGTTGCCTAATTTTACACGTGCTGTTAGTAGAAGCCGCAAGCAGGCTAGGCAGCTTTCTGTTAAGCTTTCATTCTTTCAAATGCGCAAATATTTATCATGGCTCAATATGTAATGTCTATGCTCCGAGTGAGCAAAATCGTCCCTCCTAAAAAAACCATTATTAAAGATATTTCCTTATCTTTTTTCCCTGGCGCCAAAATTGGTCTGCTTGGTTTGAATGGTTCTGGAAAATCAACGGTGTTACGCATTATGGCTGGCGTGGACAAAGAGTACGAAGGTGAGGTCCAGCATCAACCTAACCTTGCGATTGGGTATTTGCCGCAAGAGCCACAGTTAGATCCAGAAAAAACCGTGCGAGAAGAAGTGGAATCTGGCATGGGAGAAGTAATGCAGGCGCAAGCCAAATTGGAGGCTGTCTATGCGGCCTATGCTGAACCAGACGCGGACTTTGATAAGCTGGCAGAAGAGCAGGCTAAGTATGAAAATATTATTGCTGCCAGTGGCGCCGATTTAACTACGCAGCTAGACATTGCTGCTGATGCCCTTCGTTTACCACCTTGGGACGCCAAAATTGGTCCGCTTTCCGGTGGTGAAAAGCGTCGCGTTGCTTTGTGCAAATTGTTGCTATCCAAGCCAGATATGCTGCTATTAGATGAGCCAACCAATCACTTGGATGCTGAGTCTGTGGAATGGTTAGAGCAGTATTTGGTGCGCTTTCCTGGTACCGTAGTTGCCGTGACGCATGATCGCTACTTTTTAGATAATGCCGCGGAATGGATTTTAGAGTTAGACCGCGGTCATGGTATCCCATGGAAAGGTAATTACTCCAGCTGGTTGGATCAGAAGCAAGCGCGTTTAGCACTTGAAGAATCGCAGGAATCCTCACGCCGCAAAGCCCTTAATACCGAGTTGGAATGGGTGCGTCAAAATCCAAAAGCGCGCCAAGCGAAGAGCAAGTCACGTATTGCCCGTTATGAAGAGTTAGCCAGCGCAGAATACCAAAAACGCAATGAAACGCAGGAAATATTTATCCCAGCTGGTGAGCGCTTAGGTGATCAAGTCATTGAGTTTAACGGTGTGAGCAAAGCGTTTAAAGATCGCTTATTGATCGATAATTTAAGTTTTAGTGTTCCCGCTGGTGCGATTGTTGGAATTATCGGCCCAAATGGGGCGGGTAAATCAACCCTGTTTAAATTAATTACCGGTAAAGAGCAGCCCGATAGCGGAGAAGTAAAGATAGGCTCTACAGTGCAATTGGCCTACGTTGATCAAAGCCGCGATGCGCTGAGCGACAGCAAAACCGTGTTTGATGAAATCTCCGGCGGTTCAGATATTTTGACCGTCGGTCGATACGAAACACCATCACGAGCTTACATCGGGCGCTTTAACTTTAAAGGCGGGGATCAGCAAAAGATTGTTGGCAATCTTTCTGGTGGTGAGCGCGGACGTTTGCATTTAGCCAAAACCTTGATTTCTGGCGCCAATGTATTGCTACTCGATGAGCCTTCAAACGATCTGGACATTGAAACCTTACGCGCCTTAGAGGATGCGTTGCTAGAGTTTGCGGGTTGCGTGCTGGTGATTTCTCATGATCGCTGGTTCTTGGATAGGATTGCCACCCATATTCTGGCGGCTGAAGGCGATTCACAATGGACCTTCTTTAATGGTAATTATCAAGAGTATGAAGCCGATAAGCGTAAACGTTTGGGTGAAGAAGGCGCCAAACCAAAACGACTACGTTACAAACCAATTAGTCGTTAACAAAAACCTATAGCCACAAGTTAGGCTGTGGCTGTATGTTTCTATAACCAATCCCAATAAAGGCGCTTTTTATAAGGCGCTTTTTTCATGACAAAATCCCAAAGCACGGGTGGGATAAACCACATTAGTCTTGCTATCCAACCCATCTGCCAAGGGATTACTACAAAGCGGCGTTTATGTTCTATGGCGTTGACAAACTTTGCCGCCGCAACATCAGCATCCAATAGAAATGGCATTTTATATTGGTTCACATCGGTCATCGGTGTGCGGATATAACCGGGCGCGATGGTGGTGACAGCAATTTTAGATGCAGCCATTTCTACGCGCAAACTTTCTAAATAGGCAATGACGGCAGCCTTGCTGGCGCTATAAGCGCCAGCGCCAGGCAAGCCGCGAATGCCGGCAACGCTGGCAATACCCACTAGCTGGCCGCGTAATTTTTGGTTTGGATTTTGGCGCATTGCACTGATAAATGGCTGAAAAGTGTGCACCATGCCAAGTAGATTAATATCGATTACTGCTTGGAATGCGGCATGGTCTTCGGCAAATTCAGTCAGGGTTCCGCGGCTCACACCAGCGCTGGCAATCACCACGTCGGGCGAACCAAATTGCTGTATAAAGTCAGCCGCAGCATTGTTGAGTGCAACACTATCGCGCACATCTAATGAATAGACTGCGCATTTGATTTGGTAGTTTTTTTCCAAGATAGTCCGCAGCTCGTGTAAGCACTCACTACGCCTAGAAGCTAGTCCTATAAAGGTTCCAGCGCCAGGGTGGCGTTTTGCATACTCGGTGGCTAATGCAGCGCCTATGCCACTGGAAGCGCCTGTAATAAAAACCTTCATCATGCAATCCTCTTCTTAAGCGATTTCAATATGCCAGCAATATAGGCATAAAAAAACCCGTTATCACCGGCATGGTAACAACGGGTTTTAATTAATGATTAGGCTGATTTCTAACTATTTTTTACCAGCCTTAGCTGCACGTACATTTGCAATTAGGTAATCGGCTACCTTTAACGCTTGCTCATTACTTCCCGCCATGGTGCTAGATGTAATATATTGGCCATCAATAATAATTCCTGGCACGCCAGTTGCGCCTGAAGCGCGGAAAAATTGTGCAGCACGATTAAGCTTGTTGTTCATAGAGAATGATTTAAAAGCTTCTTCCACTTTTTTTCTATCCAAACCACTTTGCTTGGTGATCCAATCTATGGTTGCCACTTCATCAGTAGGATTTAACACTTTTTGTTTATGAATCGCATCAAATAATGGGGTGTGTAATTTTTCGGTTAACTTTAAATCTTCCATGGCGTAATAAGCTTTTGCCATTGGTGCCCAGTCAGCACGCGGAAGTCCAGGAACACGTTTGAAGACCACGTCAGCAGGTAATTTTTTTACCCATGCCGCAAGGATAGGATCCATTTGGTAGCAATGGATACAACCGTACCAAAACAGCTCAATGACCTCTATTTTATTTGGGGTGTCAGTTGGAATCGTTTGTGCTGTTCTATCAAACTCAGTGCCGGCCTGAGGATCCGCTGCCAACACATTAAATGAGGCCAATAACATTAAGGCGATTAATAACTTCTTCATTTTACTTTCCTTATAAAGGGTTTTTTAATTGGGTTGATAAGAATACATTCAATTTTTTGCTAATGTACTACTATTAATTCTGAGGACTAATCAATACCAATTATTGGTTTTCGTTATTCACTTTAATTAAGTCAGCCTTAAAACCGTTGGCTAGCAAATCTTTCTTGGTTTTGTTAATTTGCTCTAAGTCTTTTAATGGACCCACTCGCACGCGGTGCCAAACACCTTTGTCTGGAATAGTTGCGGTTTGCACCAAAGCTTCAAAACCTTGTAAGGCTAACTTCGCCTTCATATTGTCAGCCTCTTCACCAGTTTGAAAAGCACCCACCTGTAAAAAGTAGCTTTGTTGTATTACGGGTTGCTGCGCACTTTCTTTAAGTCGATTTTCTTCTTCTGGCGAAACTTTACTCTCGCTACCAGGCAATATATTATAAAAATCAAAGCGTGTTTTTTCTTCAGTATTGCTACTTACGCCATCTGCAGGCTTAGCACTAGCTAAATCTGCCTTCACATCTTTTTGATCTACGATTTTATCTGCCACAGATTTTTCTGTTGGGGACTGATGCGTAAATGGACTTTCACCACCTTTAATAAACATCACTACCGAAAGTGATGCAGCCACACCCAGTAAAAACCCAATAAGCAACCCTGTAATTAAGGGGTTGCCAGCCTTTGTTGATTTGCTGCGCTCGGCATGTGGTTTGTAGTCTATACTCATCGTTATTAATCCTTACATTCTTTCTTTGGCGTCAACACCAAGTAAATCTAACCCATTTTTAAGCACTTGCTGGGTGGCGCTAATTAAGCTTAAGCGTGCTATTTTAACTGCTTCATCATCAATTAAGAACTTATATTCATTGTAATAGCTGTGCAAATCGCTGGCTAATTCTTTTAGATAATTGGCAATCACATGCGGTGCTAGTTCGGTCGCTGCATTTTCCACAGTTTCAGGATATTCACTCAAGCGCTGCATTAGGGCCACTTCATGTGCGTTGGTGAGCGGCCTTAAGTCGGCACTAACTAGCGACACTGGTGTGCCATTCCCTAGCGCGGCCCATTGGCTCAGCACGCTACATATCCGTGCATGTGCATACTGTATATAAAACACAGGATTGTCATTGGTTTGTGTGCGAGCTAGATCTATATCAAATACTAGCTGTGAATCTGCTCGGCGTGCCGCTAGGAAATAACGAGTAGCATCGACACCTACTTCTTCAATCAAATCACGTAAGGTGACATAGCTTCCTGCACGTTTTGACAGTTTCACTTCTTCGCCGCCACGCATCACTGTCACCATTTGATGTAACACATAATCGGGCCAGCCAGCTGGTATGCCAACATCCAATGCTTGCAGTCCAGCACGAACGCGAGTAATGGTGCTGTGGTGGTCGGCGCCTTGCTCATTAATCACGCGCACAAAGCCACGATGCCATTTTTCGGCGTGGTAAGCCACGTCAGGGACAAAATAGGTGTAGCCACCATCAGTCTTTCGCATTACGCGGTCTTTATCATCGCCAAAGTCAGTGGTTTTGAGCCATAGCGCATCATCAAGCTCGTAAGTATGCCCACTAGCAACCAAGGCATTCACGGTTTTCTCAACCTTACCTTCTGAATATAAAGCGCTTTCTAAGGAGAATACATCGAACTCAATTTGAAACGCTTTTAAATCCAAATCTTGCTCGTGGCGTAAATATGCTACAGCAAAGCTACGGATAGATTCAATATTGTTAATATCGCCGCTTGCAGTGACCTCAATATCATCCGCAACAACAGTATGTTTGGTTAAATAAGCTGCGGCAATATCATTAATATATTCGCCACGGTAGCCATTTTCTGGAAAGCTTTCATGTTCAGTTGAAATGCCCTTGCAGCGCGCTAATACCGATATTGTTAGATTATCAATTTGTGCGCCGGCATCGTTGTAATAAAACTCACGCGTCACATCCCAGCCACTGGCATCAAGCAAGCGTGCTAAGCAATCCCCTACTGCCGCGCCTCGACCATGCCCGACGTGAAGGGGACCAGTTGGGTTAGCAGACACAAATTCCACTTGTACTTTTTGAGGCTTACCCTGCGCATCATGACCCTGAGTATTGTGGCCATATCGTTTGCTGGCAGTAAGAATATCGTGCACCACCATTTGCCTAGATTGCGCACTTAGAAAGAAATTTATAAATCCAGCGCCGGCAATTTCCGTTTTCGTAATATAGTCGTTATTTGGAAGCGCTGCGATAATTTGTGTGGCAATGGCGCGAGGATTTTGCTTAAGTGATTTTGCTAAAATCATAGCCAAATTGGTAGAAAAATCCCCATGCTCGGCCGATTTAGGGCGATCTAGCAAAATGCTGTCAGCGTTGAGGTCGGGAGCAATACTTTTTGCTGCAGTAGCAAGTAATTGGGTAAGATGTGCTTTCAAAGCTAATTTATATCATTTAAGTGTAAAGCAGCATTTTAACCTACTGCCGTAACTTTTTCTTTAATCACTTGAAATCAAGCATTAGCCTTTAATTTAACTCCAAAAACCACCTTGCCAAAATCCATACTTAAAATCGCCTTAGATGTGCCCTTAGATCGATTATTCGATTATTTAAGTGGCGGTCATGCCGTGCAGGTTGGGCAGCGCGTTCTTGTGCCATTCGGTCGGCGCAGTCAAATCGGTATCGTGATAGCGTTGGCAGATACTAGCGAATTTCCAATAGAAAAATTAAAACCCGTCAGCCACGTGTTTGCCGACGAACGACCGTTAGATCATGAAGTTATAAGTTTACTTAAATTTAGTGCCGACTATTATCAGTACCCATTTGGCCAGGCGCTGTTATCGGCATTGCCAGCTCGGTTACGGCAAATTGCGCCAGCGGTATCGCGTAAGCAATACGCCTACCAGCTTACGACGCTAGGCTTAAACGTCGATATTGCGGAAATTCCCAAGCGCCAGTTGTTATTGCGCCGCGTACTTGAGGCACTAAAAACTAGCGCACAACTAACTGAAATTGAGTTAGATGCCATCTCTAGTGGTGCTCGCAAAGTGGCTAAACAGCTTGTGGATCTTTCTTGGGCAAGTAGCCATCAAGTGCAAGCCGCCATACGCATGCCCGAACTCCAGGTGACATCTGCGCCCGATCTAAATGTTGAGCAAGCGTTGGCAGTGGACAGTATTGTGCAGGCACCACAGGACTTTGGTGCGTGGCTATTGCATGGCATTACTGGCAGTGGGAAAACCGAAGTATATATCCGGCTCATGCAACATGCGTTGCAGCAACCAGATGCACAGGTGCTTGTATTAGTGCCAGAAATCAATTTAACGCCACAGTTAGAAGCGCGCTTTAGAAGTCGTTTGGCGAATTATTCTTTGGTAAGTCTACATAGTAATTTGAGCGAGGGTGAGCGCTTACATCACTGGCAACTAGCGCAGTCGGGCGTGGCAAAAATAATTATCGGCACTCGGCTTTCAATTTTCACCCCCCTGCCCAACCTCAAGCTGATTATTGTTGATGAAGAGCATGATAGTTCTTATAAGCAGCAAGATAGCATGCGCTACCATGCGCGCGACGTTGCGTTGGTGCGTGCGAAGCGACTAAACATTCCAGTGGTGTTAGGTTCGGCAACGCCGGCATTGGAAAGTTGGCACAACGCAACGGCTAGCGCCACTTCAGCGGTAAGCACCAGTCAGCCAAATAAGTACAATTTACTGAGTTTGAATCAGCGCGCGGTAACTGCGGCACAGTTGCCAGAGATTACATGTATAGATACCACTAAAGTTCATTTACAGCAAGGATTGACGCCTCAATTAATCCAAGCCTTGCGTTTACGCTTGGAGCGTAAAGAGCAAAGTTTGTTGTTTATTAATCGGCGTGGTTATTCGCCAGTTTTACTGTGTTCTGCTTGTCATTGGATTGCCCCTTGCATGCGCTGCAGTAGTAAACTCGTGGTGCATTTGGGGCAAAAGAAACTTCGCTGCCATCATTGTGGACATGAACAAAGAATTCCCAACCAATGTCCTAGCTGTGGCAATGCTGATTTGCATCCGACGGGACAAGGCACGCAGCGGCTAGAGCAAACGCTGGCCCAATTATTTCCTAGCGCACGGATTGCTAGAGTGGATCGTGATAGCACAAGCCGTAAAAATTCGTTGGTAGAGATTCTAGAGCGAGTACATGCACAGGAAATTGATATTTTGGTTGGTACGCAGATGCTAGCCAAAGGCCATGACTTTCCAAACTTAACCTTGGTTGGCGTGATTGATACCGATAGCGCGCTACATAGCCCAGATTTTCGTGCCAGCGAGCGATTATTTGCGCAACTGATGCAAGTGGCTGGTCGCGCTGGTCGCGCCGACAAAGCTGGCCAAGTCATTATTCAAACCCAGTTTCCTGAGCACGTGCTATTCAACGCTTTGCGCAGCCAAGATTATGTGGCTTATGCCAACGCCATGTTGCAAGAGCGTGAGCAAGTGCAGTTCCCACCCTATGTGTTTACCGCGTTACTGCGAGCAGAGGCAAACGACTATGCTTTGGCGAATCAGTTTTTACAGCATGCGTTTAGTTTGGCGCGAAACCTAAGTCAGGATGTTCTGGTGTATGACCCTGTGCGCCCACAAATGGAACGCCTAAAGGGCATGGAGCGCGGCCATATGCTGATACAAGCTTCGCATCGGCCAGCATTACAGAAATTACTGAGAAATTTGGTGATGCAATTGAGGGGCACAAGTATTGCAGCTAAGGTCAGATGGTCTATGGACGTTAATCCTTTAGATTTCTAAGGCCTCCTGTTAAGAAGTCGGACCCTCTTTATTATCCTTAACTTCTGCCGAACCTAGCGCTAATTTTAGCGCATCCTCACCACTTAAAAATTTATGGTGTTGAGCGTGCCGTTGTGCTGAAGACTCAAACATACGCGCATGACGATCGATATAAGTGTCTTTGTTATAAATCTTACAGGGCTCTTGTTGCTTAATATCCGATGCCTGAGTCATTTTGTATCCTTCCTTTAAATTGCTAAGCGTACTATCAGCTATTGAAAAGTTACATATGTAGATGACGTGACGATGGGATTAAGCGCTAGTCCCAAACCAGAGACGTCATACCCTACAAACGCAAGCGACACATTGAACATAAACCACTGCTAAACTATTTTAATGGATGTTGGTGACTGACGAAGAGTGAACAGGGTCTACCACCAGCCTAGATTAAGTATCCTATGGACATATCAATGTTGTGGCAAGCATTTTGACTGGTAATAAAACTGGTAAGTAATAGGTACTAGGCTTAACTAATCAGGATTGGTCACTTTGGCTAGCTACTTTTCTATGGTCACTAAATAGCTACGTAGATTATTCGCCTTACTTTCTAGGCCGAGTTTTTTCCGTATATTTTTGCGGTGTATGCTGATGGTTTCGGGCGACAGAGATAAGGTTGCAGCTATGGCCTTAGTTGACGCCCCCTCCCTCACCATGGATGCCACTAGAACTTCTTTTGGTGTCAAATTTTTATAGGCCGAACTTAGGGAGGTTGTGTAGCCATACGATGAAATCAAACGCTGCAAGTTGGCTTCTAGTGTACTGAGTAAGCGTATATGTTTGGGGTCACGGCTACTGTTTTTTAGTCTTTGTAAAAACGGCATAACCTCTTGTTTTAGTTCAAGTATAAGTAAATTTTTTGCGTCTAAGCTTTCCTTTTCACGCATTTTAAGGATCACTTTGAGTGCAGTATTAGCCTCAGAAGATTCGGCTTTGCTCTGATCAAGTTCAAGCGCTGCTTTTTCAACTTGCTTGAGTAAGCGCTTACGTGATTCTTTTATGGACTGATAAGAATGTTGTAGCTCTTCATTTTGTATTACTAACGCTAAATAACTTAATTGTAATTCATGCAACATAGCTTCTAGGGATGTATTAGCCATCAACGGGATGATTGACGTTTGAGTAAGATTGTTTGCCAGCTCTTCCTCTATCCCTACTTTACGGCGACCGAATGGCGGCTTACATCTATCAGCTTGTTGATTACGACGATTTAGCAATATGGCTGCCCCATTTACAGAAGCGCCTGCGACTGGCATATGAAACTTAGTTTCTTGCGCTCCGTCCGCAATCTTGTTAGTCGTGAATGGGTTAGATGTTTTCTTGTTAGCCACAAGCAAATCTCACTAAAGATACATTACTGTTTGAATTGAGAAATATTATAAAACAGTCGGTATGTCATGGGGCTGTAGTAAGTGCTTGCACTTATGTTTGACCAAAATAGCAATGTCATCCTGAAGATATCGCCGACTTTCAATGAAGCTAATAGGACGTAAGCGTGCAAAAAAGGGTGCAACTTCTTTGCTAGCGTCAACCATTAAGCCAAAATGATTGAGGTATAATTAACACATACGCGGCGGGTGTAGTTCAATGGTAGAACGCTAGCTTCCCAAGCTCGATACGCGGGTTCGATTCCCGTCACCCGCTCCAGTTGATGCAATCATAATTAACGGTAGTCAATCACAAATCCCCTGTCAAGGTCTTTGCAGTCAACTAAATCAATGGTTTAAGTTGAATTCAGTTCTTGCCTAAACGTCATAGCTCCCCAAATAACTTGTGTAACTTGGTACAAAAATAGGTATAATTTTACTTACTAGAATATTTTTATACCTTTTGGATTGTCTTGTGGCGAAACTTGGTTCTAACTTATTGGATGACTTAACCATCAAGGCAGCAAAGCCTTCAGATAAGCCTAACCCCCTTAGGGATGGAGGTGGTTTATACCTTTTGGTTAATGGGAATGGTAGTAAATATTTCCAACTGAGGGCAACCCTTCATGGAAAGCGTAAGCTAATACAGCTTGGGGTTTATCCTAAGATAACATTGGCAGACGCTCGTGCTATGGCAAGAGACATGCTTTCTCAAATTAAAACTAATGTAGACCCTGTGTTGCTACGTAAGAAGACAAAGTTAGGGAAAGCGATTGATGCTGATAATACATTCCAGAAAGTAGCTTCTGATTGGTTGTTAATCAAAGGCAGGTCATTGGCCAAGTCTAGTCATAAGAAGATTCAGCAAACATTCAATGCAAACGTCTTTGGGATGATAGGAAAATATCCAATTAAAGATGTTGATAATGTAATGGTTAGAAATTGCCTGTTAGTGATGCAGAAGCGTGGGTCATTGGAGTTGATGGAGCAGACAAGGTCATGGATTAAGGCGGTGTTTGACTTTGCATTTGCTGACGGCTTATTACTGGAGAATCCTATCCCAGTTAAAGACATTAGACTGGAAGTTGCCGTTAGTAAGGGTTATCCACATCTTAAATCACTAGCTGATGCAGGCACTTTCCTTCGTAATCTCGCTAAGTATAGGGGGAGTTTTGAAGTCGCTACCTGTACATACTTGTGCCTTCATTTAGCACAACGACCAACGGAGCTAAGAGATGCTAAGTGGGTTGAGTTTGACTTGGATAATAGTTTGTGGACGCTACCTTTAGAAAGGTCAAAGACTCGTAAGCGCATGGCTAAAGCTCACACTATTGTTCTGTCTAGACAAGTCATAGCGAGATTGCGAGAGTTACAAGTATATTCAGGTCATAGTGAGTATTTATTTCCTAGCCGAGTTAAGGATAAAGCCTTATCGGAAGCAACAATCCGCAAGTGCTTTAGAGCTGTTTTTACTAAATATCACACAGTACCGCATGGATGCAGGCATTTCTTCATAACACAGACTAACGAGAGCTTATTGTTTAACCGAGATGTGATTGAGGTTGCCGTTTCTCATGGCGATAAAGATAGGGTTAGGGCTACATACAACTTTGCTACTTATGAAGATGAGCGCAGGAGATTGTTTCAATGGTGGAGTGACCAACTAGAGGGAGCAAAGGAAACTGGCAATAGCTAATTTAAGAGTAGAAAACTTACTGGAAAGACTTGGATAAAAACATCCTACTATCACTTTAAATTTAAGGGTTGATGTAATGCCTTATCCGTGTGTTTTTAATGCGTTATGGGCAGATATAGATGCTCCTTGTAAGGGCTTAACTGGATGTATGAATGGCTAACTACATGATTTAAATCATATAACCATTGACTAATTTAACATAACGTGTTATACTTATTGGAGTGAGGTATAGATTTACCTCACAAGTGCTAGCGACTGTTCTTGGTTGCAAATCAACATCCGTAAATACTTAAAAGCTAGCTCCAAAAGAGCTGGCTATTGTTATTTATGGTCTCTTAAAAGGAGAAAAGTACAGATGGTTAATTATAAATTAATAACTGCAATTCACATGTCCAATTTGGGATTTTCAATCATCCCAATTACAAGCAATAGCAAAATACCCGCAATTAAATACTGGCAACAAAATGCACGTTCATCAAAAGTGCAAATAACTACTTGGGCAGATGAATTCCCAAACTGTAACTTTGGCATTGCGACTGGTAACGGCCTTGTGGTTTTAGACGTAGATAACAAGAATGGAAAGAATGGCTCTGATGCTTTATCTGCAATGGGTCAAATTCCATTGACGTTCACCGTGTCTACACCTTCAGGTGGCTTTCATTATTACTTCAGAACTACTGAAAATCTAAGAAATAGTACGAGCAAGGAAGGTTTGGATATTAGAGCCGATGGAGGGCTAGTGGTTTGCCCAGGCTCTATTGTTGATGAAAAAGAATACCAAGTAATTAATGATGCACCTCTTGCAGAACTACCTGAATGGCTCATTGAGAAGCTTGGTTCAACAAAAGCATCCTACCCTGTAGAGATTGAATATCCAGAATCATCACTTGAATGGAATGAAGAGCAAAGATATGCACTAGAGAGACATTTGTCACTCATAGACCCTGATTTGCCTTACGAGCCTTGGTTAGTCGGGATATATGCAGTCATCAATATATACGGCAATAACTCCGATGTGTTTGAGTCGCTAAATCAATGGTCGGCTAATGGAGTTAAATATGATGAGGCAGAGTTTTGGAAAAAGATTAAGAGTTACAACCCAAATCATCCGTACAAAGCTGGATTCACTACTCTGGCTGAAATTAAATGGCAATATCCTAGAAAATCCTCACCTATCTTAAGTAATGCATTTGGAGTGCAGTTAGAAGCGCCATTGTTTAACAAAGCTGTAGATATTCTTAAGTTGCATGGCAACACGCCATCACCCCAACATGAAAGAGCATTATCAGCCATATGTAAAACACTAGCTAACGGCATAGATAGTGATGAGAAGTTCAGGTTAGCCTTCCCACTTGAAACAGGTATGGGTAAAACCACATGTGTAGTCGCTTTGGCATATGCCTTGCAACCCTATGACAAAAGTCTTCTCATTTGTGCTGAACGTATTGAACAGTTACAAGAAATGAAGGATGCAATGGTTGAAGCTGGAGTTGATGAATCTAAGATTGGCATATATCACTCTAAAAAAGATACGGATATTCCTAGCGTAGAATTTAAAGACCTAAAAAGGTGTAAGTTTTTATTAGTAAGCCATGCTCGTGTAGTTGCCGATAGTAAAAGTGGCAACTGTTCTAATTTGCTTAATTATGAGGGTAGCCCAAGAAGTATGACTATTTGGGATGAAAGCTTGATAACAACAGAGTCTTTCTATTGCTCTTTGAGTGACATGCGTTGTGCCCTACAAGACTGGATAGCTCGTTTTCAAGAACGTTTGCATATGGGTCAAGCTAGCTTTAAACACAATGAAGAATATCATAAGCTACGTTTCTTTTTCATGGAGCTAAAAGATAGCCTTGAGCAGGAAGAGGTTAAAGATGGGATGGTTATCCAACTACCTTATCTTAGTGCTGGAGGTATTAGCATTGAACTCATTAACACCATAGTGAATAATGAATCCTATAGAAATGCCCTTAGAACCCTGATTAACTTTGTTCAGTTGGGAGAGGTAAGAATTGTCAAAGTTAAAGATGGCTTTAGTGTGATGCACTTTGCTCCAGTTATTGATGACAGCTTTGACAAGATTGTTGTGATGGATGCTTCAGCTAGAATTAAGACACTACTGAATTTTGACCAGTCCATTTCAATCAATCATCTTGAGGTTAGCAAGGATTACGCTGATGTGAAGATTTGCCATGCAAACGTCCAGAGCAGCAAACATAGCTTTAAAGATAAGAATCACTTGAAGAATTATCTACAAGAAATAACTTATTTAATAAACACCAAAATCCCTAAGAATGAAGAGCTAATAATCTTCTGCCACAAGGAAAATAAGGATGAAATACGTGGTTGGGCTACTAGTGAATACCCTTTACGAACGATTAATGTTCTTAATTGGGGTGAGCATAAGGCAACCAATAAATATAAGCATGTAAAGTATGTCATTACCTGTGGGAACATCTATAGAGAGTGGCAGGAAATATCAACTAAAATTATTGGCCAAACTCGTACCTTAAATTACACGTTGCTTGATGCTGATGCTAGTGAAACGTTCTACAGCGAACAGGCTGAAATGTTCTATCAAGGATTTAGCAGAGGAAACTGTAGGAATACTATTGATGGTAAGGCTGGTGAACAAACCATCTACTTATTTCACCCCACACCTGATTATTTAAAGGTAATGGACTCTTTGAGAAAGGTGATGCCCAACGTTATAGAGGAAACTTATAAACCACAATACCTAACTGAAGGTAGAAAGGATGCTAAGGACCACCAAGAAATAGCCCGTAAGATTACAGACTATCTAACTTCGTTAGCTTTAGATATGTCAAGGGTCACTAAAACACACCTGTTAAGGTGCATAGCACCTCATCTAAGTAGTAATAGTAAAACTTGGAGAAAGGCAATTGACCAAGCACAACAAGACCTGAAAGGGTGGATGTTTAATAGTAAAAAAGTAGAACGTATAATTTAATATAACGGGGGCTTTGGGGCCCCCTATTTGTTTATAGCACTTGTGTACCCTTTCTCTAATAGAAGTATATATTAATAGGTACACTTAACTACTAACACCTAACTACTAACACCTAACTACTAACACCGTGTATCAATCAATTAGAGCGGTGGTACACACACTCCATACCAATCAAACACTTAAGCCATACAAATATCCCATATATTAATTATAAAATATAAAAATACAGTAAAAAAGTAGAGCATACTTGACGTGTATCAAAACCATGGCTAGCGGTTAAGAGCACAGTAAAACTTGTTGCTAGATGAAGGAAGATTTCAATGAAAAAACTACTATCAATTATTTGCATAATGCTTATTGTTGCGTCCTCAATAGCTGAAGCTGCTAACCGTAAAGGTAGTCATCGTGTTGGTGGATATAACAGTCATGGCAAAGGCAGTCATTATGTTGGAGGTCATAGATAATGAAAAACCTATTAATCGCACTACTAATGTTTTTATCTTTCAGCGCATTTGCTGACCAATCAACTTGCGAGCAACTCAAAGCAGACAGCAATACGACTAAAGAGCAATTAGCTCAAAGTGGATGTTGCTCTTGGCATAGTGGTGTTTGTGGATGCTCAGGTGGTGTTGTGCAATGTTGTGACGGAGCAGCTAGTCCCTCTTGTCGTTGTCATGCAAATGATTTAATAGAACCAAAAGCAGTTGAGTCTGAAATACCTAAAGGTTAACGGTTGTATGCTCATTTACTTTCTACTGATATGGGGTATTGTTTGTTTTGTGAACATTACTATTGAGGAAGAGTCATCATGAAAATATTAGGATATTTAATCCTCATCGCTGCAGGTTTGTTTGGTCTGTTTGCATCTTTATCTATTATTGCCCATGAATTAGGATTTATTGGTGGTTTTATAGCATTTTTATTCTTCCCCGTTACCCTTGCTTTTGCACCTTGGTACGCAGGATTTGCATATGGGAATTGGCAGTTATTGGGAATAATTTATGGCGGTACGATTGTTGGTTCACTATTAGTCGGTCTAGGTGACAAAAACAAATGATAAAAATACTTGCATTTCTTGTCCTTATAGCAATATTTCCTCTGCCTTATTCGTATTATGAGGTTCTACGTGTTGCTGTATGTCTGGGAATAGTTTTCATAGTACTTAAAGAATGGAAGTCGATAGATACAACAACAAAGACAATACTTGCAGTCATCGCAATTTTGTTTAATCCATTCTCACCAATCTATCTTTCAAAGATGGTATGGGTGGTCATAGATTTGGTTGTTGGACTCTACATGCTGAATTTGAAATTGGATGGAAATAACGAATGAAAAAACTGATACTAGCAATATTGCTAACAGTCTTGAGCACAAGTGCGATTGCTGAGAAAACAGGAGAGCAGTTATATTCTGAACTTAAATCAAATAGCTCCTTTGAAAATGCACAAGGAATATCATTCCTTGAAGGTGTTATTGATATGGAAAGTTGGTATGTAACTAAAGAAATATTCAAATCCATAGATTTGGACAATCCCAGCAACCCTTCAAAAAAGTTTATTTTTGAGCATTATTGCTTAAATGGAATTACTCTAGGTGAAGTTAAAGATATTGTAGTTGGTTATATGGCCTCCCACCCTGAAAAGAAAAACCTTCCTGCACACACAGTAATTTGGAGAGCCCTTCTAGAGCAGTTTGATTGTGCAGCTAACCCAAAAACAGACTGGACAATTGTTTATGGGTCAGTTAACCCAATAACCTACGTTGATTTAGAGTCTATTCAGCGGATTGGCAATAAATCACAAATGACTAATTTAAGAGACTATAAAGATATTCAAATTACA
>CAILXF010000005.1 GCA_903838125.1 uncultured Pseudomonadota bacterium
AGTTACGTTCCACGCTTAAGGCGGTGCGCTCATCAAAGCCCTGCGCGCGAGCCGCAGCTCGGATAGCATCTAAATTTTCTCGCTGTGCCAGTGGCTCGTCACCTACCATGACATAAAGTGGCTGCAAATCCTGCTTTAGGTGCGACTCCAGCTGATTTTGAGCTAAGCGCATGGTTATTTAGCGTTGAGTTTAATGGCTGTTAGACGCCTCAAAAGCTCGCGCATTGCGTCTTTTTGCATGTCGCTAATTAGCATGACCTCTTCATCGGCTTTGCCTAGCAAGTTTGCATCGCTGTATGAAAAATTACGGCTAGCCTGGACGGTTTGCACATCCCCCCATAATGGATTTGTAGCTGCTCTTGTTCTAAAACTGACCTGATAGCTCAGCGCGTATTCACTGACTTTACCATCACCACCAATAGATAAAATCCGCTTGTCAGTCTCTTCAGTCAAGAGTTCTAGCATTAGTTCTGCGTCTTCACTATCAGCCACTACTTTGACGCCGTTAGTTTCTAACGATTTTCTCAGGTCTTTAGACATACTAAGCGTGCTGCCTTGGATGAAAACCGTCTGAAAGGAAAGTTGTGCCAGTCCGCGCAACTGAAATCCGCATGCTGAAAGCAATAGGCTGCTAATGAGTATTAGACTCAATATTTTTAGGCCTAAAAATAAGCCCAGTGAAGGTTTTAAGTGAGCATGCATATAACTTACCCCACAACAATGTTAATAAGTTTATTTGGGACCACTATGATTTTACGAACAGTCACGGGGGCTTCTATATATTTTTGCACGCAGTGTTGTTGCAATACTATTGTTTCTAGGGCCTGTTTGGATTCTATTTTGGCTACCACCAAACTGCCACGAAGCTTTCCGTTGACTTGTATCATGTACTCCACGGTATCCTGCACCATGGCCGCTTGATCAGCAACGGGCCATCCCGCATCCAAGATATGTTTTTGTGGGCATAATTCTGACCACAGTGCTTGGCAGATATGCGGCACAATGGGTGACAATAAGAGCGCTGCATTTTGCAACACTTCTTGGCGCACCTGACGCGTAATGGCGTCTATACCTTCGATTTTAGCTAATGCATTCATCAGCTCCATAACCGAGGAAATAGCAGTATTAAAGCTATGACGGCGTCCGTAGTCATCGGCAACTTTGTCGATAGTTAAATGCAATTGCAATCGCATGGCTTTCAGCTCAGCAGTTAAATCACCGGCGCTGTAGGCCTCTATCGCGCCCATGCTCACATGGTCATAACAAGCTTTCCACACGCGCCGTAAAAATCGGTTCGCGCCTTCTACGCCACTATCGGCCCATTCCAAGCTTTGCTCTGGCGGGGCGGCAAACATCATGAATAAGCGTGCTGTATCGGCACCGTAAGTATCAATCAACGCCTGTGGATCTACAGTATTGCCTTTTGATTTACTCATTTTAGAGCCATCTTTGAGCACCATCCCCTGAGTAAGTAGGTTAGTGAATGGCTCATCATTTTTTATTAAACCGACATCTCGCATCAGCTTATTAAAGAAGCGCGCATAGAGTAAGTGCAAAATCGCATGCTCAATACCACCGACGTACTGATCTACCGGTAGCCAGTAATTAGCGCGTTCATCAACCATTGCAGTATTACTATCAAAGCTGGCGTAACGTGCAAAGTACCAAGATGATTCAAAGAAGGTGTCTAAGGTGTCGGTTTCACGCTTAGCTTGGCCTCCACAAGTCGGGCAGCTAGTTTCATAGAACATGGGATCTTTTTTAATAGGTGAACCTACCCCGTCCATTACAACATCTACAGGCAATACCACTGGCAATTGCGTTGCAGGCACTGGCACTTCGCCGCATTTGGCGCAGTGAGTAATTGGGATAGGACAACCCCAGTAGCGCTGGCGTGAAACGCCCCAATCACGTAAGCGGTATTGAGTGCGTTTTTTGCCAAGATCTATGGCGCTCAAAGCTGAAGAAATAGCTTCTGTCGCTTGGTCAAAATTCAAACCATCAAACTTATCTGAGTTAAATAAAATGCCATGCTCAGTCATCGGTAATGTGTTGTTGTCGCTAAGCCCAATCACAGCTTTAATTGGCAAGCTGTATTTATTAGCAAACTCAAAGTCGCGCTCATCGTGTGCTGGTACGGCCATCACTGCACCTTCGCCATAGCTGGCAAGCACATAGTTGGCTACCCATACCGGTAATCTCTCGCCATTTAGTGGGTGTGTCACAAACAAGCCAGTCGCCATCCCTTTTTTCTCAGCAGTGGCGACGTCCGCTTCAGCTACGCTACCCCTTTTACATTCGGCTATAAAATCAGCTAGCGTGGGATTGCTTTGCGCAGCTAATGTTGCCAATGCATGCTCAGCGGCAATGGCAACATAGGTCGCGCCCATTAGTGTGTCAGGACGTGTGGTATATACTTTTACTGTTGCATCTTGGCCTGTCAAAGGAAACTCCACTTCGCAGCCATAGCTTTTGCCGATCCAGTTGCGCTGCATGGTTTTGACTTGCTCTGGCCAGCCATCGAGCGTGTCTAAGTCATTGAGGAGTTCTTCAGCATAAGCTGTAATTTTCATAAAATACTGTGGAATATCACGCTTTTCTACCAAGGCGCCACTGCGCCAGCCGCGGCCATCAATCACTTGCTCATTGGCAAGCACCGTGCCGTCAACTGGGTCCCAGTTGACGCTGGAAGTCTTTTTGTAAATCAACCCTTTTTTGTATAGTTCAGTAAATAACCACTGTTCCCACTTGTAGTACTCAGGCTTGCATGTGGCAATTTCTCGATTCCAATCCACACCTAAACCCAATTGCTTTAACTGGGTTTTCATATGCTCTATATTTTCATAGGTCCATTTAGCCGGTGCGGTTTCATGTTTAATCGCAGCATTTTCTGCAGGCAAACCGAATGCATCCCACCCCATAGGTTGTAGTACGTTATAACCCTTCATTTTGTGAAAACGGCTTAATACATCGCCTATGGTGTAGTTGCGAACATGACCCATATGTAGGCGCCCAGACGGGTAGGGGAACATGGATAAACAATAGTATTTAGGTTTATCTGAAGTTTCAGAGGCGGCAAATGTTTGATTACTTTCCCAGTAAGCTTGGGCTGTTTGTTCTATGTCTTTGAAGGGGTACTGCTGCTGCATGGTGGACATTCTTTAATATAAATTTAATAACAAAATTATACCTTGAAGCGCCTGATTTTGCTGGATTTAGTCATCAGCTATTGCTGAGATTTTTTGGGGAGAATTCCCTTAGAATCGTAATCTTTGTATTTACGGTCTAAGGGAAAGTCTGACTTGCTATGTTTAAGCCAAAGATGCAAAAATATTGTCACGTATTTTCGTCATATCGCCAAGTCCGTGCACAAATACATGTTTAGGTGCGCCAACTAAGCCACTGTTGGCCCAATCCACGTAATACTTAACCAAAGGCTTGGTTTGTTTGTGGTAAACATCTAGTCTTGTTTTTACGGTCTCTGCTGCGTCATCTGGACGTTGCACTAACTCTTCGCCGGTGACATCATCTTTACCCGCTACTTTTGGAGGATTAAATTTAACATGGTAGGTGCGACCTGATGCTGGATGTGAACGCCGCCCACTCATACGCTCAATAATTGCCTCGTCTGGTACATCAATTTCGACCACATAATCTATACCAACACCAGCTTTTTTCATGGCCTCAGCCTGCGGAATCGTGCGAGGAAAGCCGTCAAATAAAAAGCCATTGGCGCAATCAGCTTCTTTAATACGCTCGCTCACCAAACCAATAATCACGGCATCCGGCACGAGCCCGCCGCTATCCATAAATGCTTTGGCTTCTAGGCCAAGTGGTGTACCGGCTTTAACGGCTGCACGCAACATATCGCCAGTAGAAATTTGCGGAATATTGAATTTGTCTCGTAAGTATGTGGCTTGTGTGCCTTTGCCAGCACCAGGAGCGCCTAAAAGTATGATTCGCATAAATGGACCTTGAGAAGTTAAGTGTTAAATAATGATGGAAATTTGGATGTAATTATAACAGTCGTCATGAATGTGCACCGGTGCTCAGGTAATTGCTGATGCGAACAAAATCCTCTACGCTTAAGTTTTCGGCGCGCAATTGTGAGCTAATATTAAGCGCAGTAAATCCTTCGTCATTGAGCAAGCCTTTAAGCGTATTTCTTAAAGTTTTACGGCGTTGGCCAAATCCAGCAAGAACTACTTTGGCAAATATTCGCTCATCGTTAGCTACGAAGGGCAACGTTGCATGAGGTACGCAGCGCACAAAGGCTGATTCCACTTTGGGAGCAGGTTCAAAGGCTTCTGGCGGTACAGTAATTAAATAATCCATCTTCAGTTTATATTGCAACATCACGCTTAGGCGTCCGTAAGCAGGGGTTGATGGACTCGCCACCATTCTCTCCACCACTTCTTTTTGCAGCATAAAGTGCATATCGGTAATGGCGGCAACATTATCAAGTAGATGAAATAATATTGGCGTGGAAATGTTGTAAGGTAAGTTCCCCGTGACGCGCAGATTATGACCTAGGCTGGTGAAGTCAAATTTCAAAGCATCGGCACTATGTATGCTAATCGCCTGGTTGAGGTAGGCTTTCTCCATCCAGGCAATAATATCTCTATCTACCTCTACCACATGTAGCAAGTTTAAGCGTTGCAGTAAGGGTTTGGTGAGAGCACCTAACCCAGGTCCTATTTCCACCATTAAATCGTCAGCTTTTGGTGCAATCGCCATAATCAAGCTCGCAATTACACCTTGATCGGTAAGAAAATTTTGGCCGAAGCGTTTTTTTGCAATGTGTTTCATAGGCCTAGTCGTTTATTTTTTGAGCGCTGGTTTTAGTTAGCATGATGGCTAATTCAATCGCTGCAAGCATGCTACCAACCTCAATGTTGCCACTACCAGCTAAGTCTAGCGCAGTGCCATGATCTACAGAGGTGCGAATGATAGGTAGGCCCAATGTAATATTGACGCCCTCGCCGAAGCTTGCGTGTTTGAGTACAGGTAGACCTTGGTCATGGTACATGGCAAGCACGGCATCAGCTCCGCTTAGATTGTGTTTGGCAAATAATGTATCAGCAGGTAATGCACCTATCAGTTGAATGCCGGTTGCACGAAGTTTTTCTAGAACTGGATTGATAATATCAATTTCTTCACGCCCCAAGTAACCATCTTCACCTGCGTGCGGATTTAAGCCGGCAACCAAAATACGCGGATTTTTAATCGCAAACTTAGTGATTAAATCATGATACAAAATACGTATCGTAGCTTCTAAGTTATCACGCGTAATGGCTGCAGGCACCTCTTTCAGTGCTAGGTGTGTGGTGACTAATGCTACACGCATACCGCCACCAACCAGCATCATGACGACATGGGGTGTATGGGTGAGCTGCGCTAAAAATTCAGTATGACCACTAAAAGCAATGCCCGCTGCATTAATGACACCTTTATGCACTGGTGCGGTGACCATGGCGTCAAACTCAAAGTTGACGCAACCTAAGGCGGCAGTTGCAAGTGTGTCCAATACATATTGGCTGTTACCTGTATTTAGGTTGCCAGCGATCACTGGTTTGCTTATCGCTTGGTGATAGACCATTAGCGCACCATTGCCTAAATGGGCTTGATTATTTTTCTTTGCATAAGGAATAATGTTAAGCGGTAGTTGTAATTGAGCTGCACGTGCTTGTAGCATAGTGGTGTCTGCAATTACCACTACATTAGCTGCTAAGGTTCGTTGAGCCAGCATAATGCATAGATCTGGACCTATGCCTGCCGGCTCACCAGCAGTAATGGCAATTGTAGGCAATAACATCTTTAGCTTAAGGGAAGACTAGAACTTATCTTCGAGTCGCAGTTCTACAAAAGCGCGATCACGGAGCTCCCTTACCCAATCTTGGTAAGCTTCTTCAGATTTTCTTTTACGAATTTCTTGGCGTGCTTTTAAGCGTGCAGCTTCTTTGCTCATGTCCTGTTTGCGTCTTTCTAATACCTGAATAACGTGCCAGCCAAACGGAGTGCGCACTGTCGAACTAATCTGACCATCTTTAAGTTCGTTCATGGCCTTTTCAAATAATGGTACTGTATC
>CAILXF010000006.1 GCA_903838125.1 uncultured Pseudomonadota bacterium
ATTAAAGGTGACCTCATTGTAGATAACAGTTACTTTGCACTTAAATTACTAGCCACTAATAATTTTGATACGGAGACTACTCGCGCCTACAATGCCACCCCTAGTGCGCTGGCGGTTAACTTGAAGGCGGTTAGTTTTCGTTTTGATTCGGATGACAACCAAGTCACCATTAGCCCTGAGCCGGATTTAACAGAAGTTAAAGTAAGGAGTTTACTCAAAATCACTAATATTGATTGTGCCTCATGGCGCAACAATCTTCGCTATGAAGTAAAGCCAAGCGTTGATGGTTCACAGGTCAGCTTTAGTGGCGAATATGCTCCTTACTGTGGAGGAAAGTATTTGGATTTGTTAGTGCTAGATGAGCATCACTTTACACTAGCCTTATTTCATAAATTATGGCGCGAGTTAGGCGGGAGCTTTAGTGGAAAACTACGAGTTATTAATGCTCCAAATGCACTACCAAGCACCGCGGTAAAATTGTTACAACAAGATTCAAAAACGTTGGCGCAAATCTTACCTGATATCAATAAGTGGAGTAATAACTTAATGGCGCGTCAGTTACTTCTCAGTATTTCCGCTGAGAAACTAGGTGCGCCAGCCACTGAGGCAAATGGCGCGTTAATGGTGAGCCGATGGCTAAATACCTTGGGTCTAAATTTTAATGAATTAGTGATTGATAACGGCTCAGGCTTGTCCCGTATAGAGCGAATCAGCGCACAACATATGGGGCAACTATTGGTTAGCGCCTATTTTAGTCCAGTGATGCCTGAACTCATGAGTTCGCTACCGATATTAGCTGTTGATGGGACGCTTTTAAAACGCATGCAAGAAAGTGGATTGCAGGGGAGGGCGCACTTAAAAACCGGAAGCATCAATGGTGTATCGACAGTGGCCGGTTATATGCTCGGCTCTCATGGCCAGCGCTATGTACTAGTTTTTATGGTCAACGATGCGAAGGTAGCGCTAATCAAGCCAGCGCAAGACGCACTCTTAACTTGGGTTTATGCGCAATAAGCAACCACCTTTCTATACTGAACTGTCAGGTGATTTCTAGTATCATACGCATGGTTTATTATTTTACGCTTCACATATGGATAACCTATGAAACGCAATCTTAGTTTTAAAATCAGCTTAATCGCAGCTTGCTTCTTTACCGCAGGCTGCAACGCACAATCAACATCAACCTCAAATGCACAGGAAAAACCGGCAATGACAAAAGGCGCGAACATTACAACGTTACAGAAAATTGATACACAAGTGGGCACTGGCCGCGAGGCTGAAGCTGGCTTTAATGTAACCGTACACTACACTGGCTGGATATATGATGCTGCTGCTGAAGGTGGTAAGGGTAAGAAATTTGATAGTAGCTTGGACCGTAAACAACCATTTAATTTCTTTTTGGGCGGTGGCCAAGTGATTCAAGGTTGGGACGAAGGCTTTGCTGGTATGAAAATTGGCGGTAAACGTACCCTCATTATTCCTTCAGAAATGGGTTATGGCGCACGTGGTGCTGGCGGTGCGATTCCACCAAATGCCAATCTGATTTTTGATGTTGAATTATTGGATGTTAAATAATTTAAATTAATAAGGCTAAAAGTGTTTTCACTTTTAGCCAATCAAGGCCTCAGCGAAAGACTATATGCAAGTTAAAGTTAAATGGATTGATGGCGTCAGCTTTGTGGGCGAGTCTGAATCTGGGCACGCGGTTGTATTGGATGGCGCACCAGAAAATGGTGGCCGAAATATAGGCATGCGTCCAATGGAAATGTTACTTATTGGTATGGGCGGCTGCACATCGTTTGATGTGGTTGCTATTCTTAAAAAAGCACGACAACCGATCGTAAATTGTGTCGCGGAAATTAAAGCTACCCGTGCGGATACAATCCCTAAAGTATTTACTAAAATCCATGTTCACTTTGTACTAACTGGAACTGGTTTGAATCCAGTGCAAGTAGAGCGTGCTGTAAATTTGTCAGCTGAAAAATACTGTTCAGCATCGATTATGTTGAGTCAGGCTTGTCCAATTAGCCATGACTTTGAGATTATAGAGCCTGAAAGTATTTAACTTACGTTTTTGCTTACCTTGACCGTAAGCGGTTTTTCATCTTCCAAGATATTTAATAATCGATCTACATTTGGATGTTTGCCTGGGCAGTTTTCTGCATCTTCAGTGTGTTCCGCAAATAGGCTTAACCCCTCAACGGCGGCGTCTAATGAAATCTCCCCATACATGCGAAACAGATGGTAATAAACCTTAAGCGAGCCTTGGCTACCTGGTTTATTTTCAATCACACCTGCTAGGCTTGCATCGCTGTTGAAGAGCTCAATCCTCTGCACATGCGACGCATCATCTAAGGTAAGCAATACGTCACTAAATTTTTGCATATTCAAATAACCTCTGTTTTAATAATTCTATGGCGAGCACACACAATCAAGGATTGTTGCCACCATTCATCAAGTCGGTACATTACTTCTATAGGCGATATGCTGCCATTGTCATCAGCTTAGAAACTTTTTGCATCAAAAATTTAGCTACTTCTGGCAGGTCAGCTGCGCCATACTGTATGGCTTGATCTGCATGTTTGGCTTCATCTATCTGCATTTGTTCAATAATATTTCGAGTCTTTTGGTCCGCTTCTGGAAGTTGTTGCAGATGGTCGGCCAAATGTGCTTCTACCTGCTTCTCAGTTTCAGCTAAAAAGCCTAAATTCCATTGGTCACCCAAAGCACCAGCGACCACGCCCATGCTAAACGATGCTGCATAAAATAGAGGGTTAAGCAGGCTAGTATGTCCGCCTAACTGTAGGATGCGGCTTTCGCACCAAGCTAAATGTTCTGTTTCTTCATGCGCAGCCTGCCTTAAAGCGGCTGTAGTGGTTGGGCTATGTGCGGTAAGCGCTTGGCCACTATACAATGCTTGTGCACACACTTCGCCGGTATGGTTCACCCGCATTAGCGCAGCTACTTGGTTTTTCTCGGTAGCATTGAGAGTTGCCTCTGCAATATCTGCATCCGGATGAGCCCGTAGGCTATGCGGTTTAGCAAATAGGGTGCGCAACCCTACATCAAACTCTACAATTAATTTATCCAAAGTGAGTGCGTGTTTCATAATGATAGTCTACGCTTAAATGGTGCCAGTAAAGCGCATTTGTTTAGCAATAATCTGTATTGGATGAAGCACAGATATAGTTAAATTCTGCTCACGCAAACCTTGGGCAATATGTAAGCTACATCCTATATTTGATGTTGCTAACATCGTCACTTTATTTGTGGCAATAACAGTCAATTTATCTTGGCGTAAGCTACTGGCCATCGCTCTTTGTGACAACATATAAGCACCAGCGCCACCACAGCATTGACTGTTTCCTGGTAGCGCCAGTATCTCAGCCTGTGGAATTTTTTTAAGTAAGCCGTAAACAGCAGATGATGACTTTTGCACGTTACGTAAACTACACGGGTCTTGCACGTAAATAGTCATATTCATGGGCTCAATAGGAATGTTGCTCCAGTCGCAACTTAGCAGAAATGCACTGATATCTTGAATGTGATAACCAGTTAAATAGTCGTTAAGGCCAGCGCCACATCCGCTAGCGACAGTCAGTACTGGCATAGCTTGATTGAAGCTTGCCTGATTGATAGTGACTAGCTTCTTTGCTTCAGCGGCGTCTCCCATCTGTCGCGCCATGCTACCGCAACAAGTTTGCTCAACTGGAATATGCACATCAAAGCCGAGTTGATTTAACACATAAATACTTGCTTTCAGGGTCGGAGTATCAAGCGCACTCGTCGCGCAACCTAAGAATAAACTGACATCGCCTTGCTTGCTGCGCGTAGCTGGATAAAACGGACTCCATGTTGCAGGTTGCGCTAGTTGGGGTAGAAGTTTGGCTGCAGGGATTAACCTTAGCCAACCGTCTAAGCGTATTTTCTGTAGTAGATATAGCGGCCAAGTTAATATCCGTGCTAAAGCCCGATAACGAATAAAAGGTTTTGCTAGGCGCCAAAGTAAACTTTTCTTCACCATCAGTTGTGCGCGAGTGCTATCTAGCAGAGCGCCGTAGTTGACGTTGTTGGGGCATGCTGTCTCGCAACTACGGCAGCTTAAGCATAGATCTATGTGCTCTTGAAATCGAGCGTTATTGGGGATTATGTCTAGCGCCACAGCGCGCATCAGTTGAATGCGGCCACGAGGTGAATCGGCTTCGGAACCAGTTTTTCTGTAGGTAGGGCAATGCGGTAGGCATAGGCCACAAGCCACGCAACGATCAGCTTCTACAATTAATGAGGTTAATGCTAAAGACATGGCGCTATTATAAGCCTTGCGTGAAGCTCGTTGTGTTCATTCTCTAGATTAAATTGATCTGAAGTTAGTAAAAATGTGTAGTTGTTGCGACCATAAAAAATCCGCCCTAAAAAATCAAAGGCGGATTTTTTACAAACTACAATTTAGTTAATTTTAGCAGCCTCTATTTTTGCAGGTTCACTGTGAGCAACTGGCAGGCCTTTAAGAAAATTCATAGCTTGCATAAACTGAATATCATCTTTAGTCGCAGGCTCGATTGGACCTTTAGGCTCAGCAAATTTCTTCTCCCCGGCTTTTTCTTTAGCTGCTTCTTTAGCTGGGGTGTTTGCTGCTTTAACTTCCTCTGTTTTAGCGTCTTTAGGATTAGCTAAATGGTGGCTTAAATCGGCTTCATGAATGTTATTAGACTGATCAGTACCATCTTCTACTATGTAGTCTGGCACAATGCCCTTTGCTTGTATTGAGCGACCCTTAGGCGTGAAGTAACGTGCAGTAGTCAACTTAATGGCTGCCCCATTGTTCATCGGCATAATGGTTTGTACTGAGCCTTTCCCAAAGCTTTGCGTACCCAATAGCGTGGCGCGTTTATGGTCCTGCAAGGCGCCAGCAACGATTTCAGATGCAGAAGCCGAGCCGCTATTAATTAATACAGTCATTGGCACCGTTTTTAAATCCGCGGGTAAATCTTTGATATAGTCATTTGCAATGCCACCACGAGCATAGTTTTCTGGGCTTACGGTAAGTTGCATTTTCGAATCAGGCGCACGACCTTCGGTGTAAACCACCAAAGTGTCTTTAGGTAGAAAAGCTGCAGCAACACCAACGGCACCATTTAATAAGCCACCTGGATCGTTACGTAAATCTAAAACGAAGCCTTTAAATGGCCCTTTGTTTTCGTCATGCATTACTTGAATTGCTTTGGCTAAATCTTCACCAGTGTGCTCTTGGAATTGAGTTACACGCACATACGCATAGCCTGGCTCGGTCAATTTATATTTCACGCTTTTATTTTTGATAATAGCGCGAATTAAAGTAAAGCTAAGTGGCTTGGTTTCATTTTTACGGTACACGCTTAAAACGATAGGGGTGTCTGGCTTTCCACGCATGCGTTTTACCGCATCATTTAAAGTCATGCCCTTAACTGGTGTATCGTCCAATTTAACAATCAAATCGCCGCTTTTGATGCCGGCTTTATAGGCGGGGGAGTCTTCAATTGGTGAAATTACTTTAACTAAGCCATCCTCCATACCTACTTCTATGCCCAAGCCGCCAAATTCACCCTGTGTTGCTGCTTGCATGTCTTTAAATGCATCTACATCCATATAGGTGGAATGAGGATCTAGCCCTGTCAGCATGCCACTTATAGCTTCGGAGATTAGTTTTTTGTCCTCGACTGGTTCAACGTAGTCGCTTTTAATTTTGCCAAACACTTCTGCGAACGCGCGCAGGTCATCAAGTGGCAATTGTGGCTTGGTCATTTTTTCTGCTACCGCAGAATAGGTTAAACTCAACATCAAGCCAAGTACTAGGCCTGATGCAACTAGTCCAGCTTTGGTAAAGCGAGTATGTTTATTTTTTACTTGCATGTAATATTCTTTCCAACAAAATTAACTACGTATGCTTATGACATACTTAGTTTTATTAGTTTCAAATTTATCTAAATAATATTATAGATAGTTTTGTTTGTAGTTCCATTACCGATAATAAAGTATAACAGCAAGGATGTCATAGTGACTAAGCACAAAATTGAAATTACTTATTGCACGCAATGTCGCTGGTTATTGCGTGCAGCATGGTTAGCGCAAGAGTTATTAACCACCTTTGAACAAGATTTAGACGGTGTGACTTTAAAACCAGGGAGTAGCGGAATTTTTGAAGTAACTTTAAATCAACAACAGATTTTTTCACGTAAAACAGTGGGACGTTTTCCAGAGGCGAAGGAGCTTAAGCAGTTGATACGTGACCAGATCGATCCCGACCGTGACTTAGGTCACAGCAATAAGGTTACGTAGTAAGTGTTTACTGACTTAATTGATCTATGCGTTGGGCACCGTTAAAGCGTTTAATCCAATAACTATCTTGCATATTTTCAACGCGCACGCCACCACCATTACTTGGTGAGTGGATAAAGCGGTTATTCCCCATGTAGATGCCCACATGAGAAAAGGTTGCTTTTAGCGTATTAAAAAATACCAAGTCACCAGGTTTTAATTCACTTTTAGGTACCTTGACGCCAAGTTGGCTAATAGCCAATGCGCTGTGCGGTAAGGTTAAGCTAGCAGCTTGTTTAAATACGTAACTTACAAAGCCGCTGCAATCAAAGCCAGACTGTGGCGAATTGCCTCCATATTGGTAGTGCGTACCAGTTAAACTTAGTGCATTGACAAGCACTTCACGTGCGCGCCCAGTCCATTTCTCCTGATTATCATCCGTACTGCTTAGCTCAGCAGAATTGATGGGAACAGGCATAGGTTCAACTGCCGCGCATGAGGTAGTAAAGGCTACCAACAGCAGGCAAAGAAAATAGGAAGTTTTTATAAATTTAAGCACATTCGGATTATAAGAACTTAAGGCCTAAACGCAAAATACTAATGCTAGAGAGTAGTGATAAAAATCTTATGCTAAGTCATCCTAATTAACTGCAATTACCGTAAGTCGTGGGATAATCCGAGCCCTATGAGCGCGCATACTATCCGTCAGGTATTTGAAGAAAATGGCATACTCGCCACGCATATCGCAGGCTATAGTGCGCGCGCCCAGCAATTAGAAATGGCGTTAGCAATAGGCGATGCAATTGAACACAATACTCAGTTGATTGCTGAAGCGGGCACCGGTACTGGTAAAACCTTTGCTTATTTAGTCCCTGCCTTGCTTGCCGGTGGCAAAGTAATTATATCAACGGGTACAAAAAACCTGCAGGATCAATTATTTAGCCGTGATTTGCCGAACATTCGTGATGCCCTCAAGGTGCCGGTAACGGTGGCTATGCTAAAGGGGAGGGCTAATTACGTTTGTCATTACCATTTAGAGCGAGCAGAAAGTGAGGGAAGGTTTGCCTCTCGTGAAGATGTTAAGTATTTGCATGTGATTAAGACTTTTGCCGAAAACAGTAAGACTGGGGATAAAAGCGAACTTAATTCAGTGCCAGAGAACGCTATGATTTGGGCTAGCGTGACCTCTACACGGGATAACTGCTTAGGCTCAGATTGTAGCTATTACAAAGAATGTTTTGTAATGGATGCGCGCAAAAATGCCTTGGCCGCCGATGTGGTAGTAGTCAATCATCATCTCTTCTTTGCTGATGTAATGTTACGTGATGAAGGTGTGGCTGAGCTATTGCCTAGTGCAAACACGGTTATTTTTGATGAAGCGCATCAATTGCCAGAAGTGGCTGGCCTATTTTTTGGTGAGGATGTTTCTACCGGTCAACTGCATGAATTGGCACAAGATTGCACGGCTGCGCATCTAACCCTTGCTAAAGACTGTGTAGAGTTGGGGAAAGTGATCCCACTATTAGAAAAATCCGTTAAGGACTTTAGGTTGGTGTTTGCATACGAAGGTACGCGGATGCCTGTGCAAAAAGCACTTGTTCTTAAAGGGTTTGCTGAGGCATATGCACACATGCAAAGCCAACTCAAAGCTTTGTCTATTGTGCTGGAAACCCAGGCTGCAAGAGATCCTTTGCTGGAAAAATGCTGGCAACGTAGCATGGCTTTATATGATTTACTTAGTCGATGGCACACAGCAGAAAATAATAATCTAGTCCGCTGGGTGGAGGTTTTTACGCATTCGGTACAGTTGCACGCTACGCCGTTAAGCGTGGCAGAAAGCTTTGGTAAGCAACTCAATGCGCAGCCGAGAGCATGGATATTTACTTCAGCGACCTTAGCGGTCAAGAGTGATTTTAGCCACTATATAGGGCAAATGGGTTTGCAGGACGCCAAGACCGGTTTTTGGGAAAGCCCGTTTAACTATCAGGAGCAAGCATTGCTTTATGTACCACCTGATATGCCAGATCCCAATAACCCAAGTTACAGCGCTAGTGTGGCGGCGGTAGCGCTTCCTGTGTTGCAGGCTAGCGGTGGCCGGGCCTTTGTGTTATCAACCAGTCTGCGTGCGATGCGTGAAATACACGCTTTGTTAAAAGAGGCTTTTGCTGAGAATGGCATAGAAAGTCCATTGTTATTGCAAGGGGAGAGCTCGCGGACCGAGTTATTAGATCGTTTTCGCCAATTAGGCAATGCGGTATTAGTAGGTTCTCAAAGCTTCTGGGAAGGCGTTGATGTGCGCGGAGAAGCTTTAAGCGTGGTGATTATTGATAAGCTTCCTTTTGCACCACCTGATGACCCAGTTTTGTCGGCGCGGGTAGATAAATTAAATGCAGAAGGCAAAAATGCTTTTATGGAATATCAATTACCTTATTCGGTGATTACCTTAAAGCAAGGTGCAGGGCGCTTGATTCGAGATGAAAGCGACCGTGGCGTGCTGGTGATTTGTGACCCTCGCTTGATTACTAAGTCTTATGGCAAAAAGATATGGCAAAGTTTGCCGCCATTTAAAAGGAC
>CAILXF010000007.1 GCA_903838125.1 uncultured Pseudomonadota bacterium
CACCCACACTTATCAGTTGTTAAATTGTTAAAGATCAGTCGACTCGAAAGTCATCTCGTTACCGCTTTGCCGTAACGAGGAGCGCATTATACAGAGGTTTTAAACCCCGTCAATCATAAACTTGAAACTTTTACCGTTTATTTTTTGAGCGCATTATTTGCTTGAAAAATTATTGGTTGCGGGAACAGGATTTGAACCTGTGACCTTCGGGTTATGAGCCCGACGAGCTGCCAGACTGCTCCATCCCGCGTCCGGCTCGACATAAGTGCCGTCGAGAGGTGAGACTATAGCAAACCTTGCCCTTTACCGCAAGGACATTCGCGGCTTTTTATTAAAAGGTCTGGATTAAAATGACGTTAATATGACGGTTGCAAGAATATTTAGCTAAGTATGCTACGAACGTACGCAAGGTCTTCAGCTGTATCCACGCCAACTGCTGGCGCATTATCTGATATCGCAACTGCAATTTTATAGCCATGATGCAATACGCGTAACTGCTCTAAACTTTCAAACTGCTCTATTCCAACGGGGGCAATATTGGCATATTGCTTAAGAAATTTAGCGCGGTAGGCATAGATACCTATATGTCTATACGCAGGAATTCCTTCTGGCAGTTCGGCATTATCGGCAAAGGCATCACGCGGATAAGGAATGGGTGCACGACTAAAATACAAAGCATGCCCACGCATATCCAACACCACTTTTACTATATTAGGATTAATAAAATCAGCTTTAGTATGTATGGCGTGACATGCTGTTGCCATCACGGCATCTTTGCTGTTCGCTAGCGCTGTAGCAACTTCAATAATTAATGTAGCTTCAATGAGTGGCTCGTCACCTTGTACATTCACAACGATAGCATCATCAGCCCAGCCTTGGTGGGCAGCAACCTCAGCAATACGATCGGTACCACTGACATGATCCTCCCTAGTCATGAGAGCGGCAAATCCATTGTGTTGAGCGGCATCTACAATACGTTGGTCATCAGTGGCAATCACCACTTGGTGCGCTCCACTCATATGGGCCCGTTCTGCGACCCACACTACCATAGGCTTACCAGCAATATCTACTAACGGCTTACCTGGCAGACGCGTGCTCGCATAGCGGGCGGGAATCACCACATAAAATGCTGGCGTTTGCGTGTTAGGCAACTTCTTCATCTTCAGCTAATTTACGTGCTTCATCTTCAAGCATGACAGGAATACCGTCCTTGATCGGATAAGCCAAACGTGCTGATTTAGAAATCAATTCATTTTTGGCTTTATTGTAAATCAACGGCCCCTTGGTCACAGGACACACTAAAATCTGTAATAACTTTGCATCCATCTTAAAATAACCTCTTAATTAGTTAACTTATTTAATACAACAGCCATAAGTTTTGGTTGAATATCTGCGCTTACTGGCAATACCCAGAATCCAGGCTTCGCAAAGCCTTCACATTTTACGGCATCTTTTTCGGTCATCACCACTATATCAGCAACATTGTCGGCAAAGTCTTGCGCTTGAAATGCGTAATGATCAGCGTAAGCTTTACTTTTAAACTGTAAACCTAAAGTATTCAACTGTTGAAAAAAACGCTGCGGATTGCCTATTCCAGCAATTGCCAATACCTGCTTTCCAGCAAAGTTCGCTACGCTGCAGATTTTATTAGGATCAAGTAAGTTGTAAAAGTTTGTCGCCTGCAGTCGCATTTCAATTGGTTTTAAAGCCTGAATATTGCCTAGTTCACACTTTCCATTTACTACCACTGCATCTACATGGGTTAAGCGTGCCACTGACTCGCGCAGAGGTCCCGCCGGCAACAAAGCCCCGTTACCAAAACCTGCGATACCATCGACTACCGCGATCTCAACATCTCTTCGCAAACGATAGTGCTGCAACCCATCATCACTAATAATAATATTACATTCAGTATGAGCTTCCAGCAAAGCTTGGCCAGCAACCGTCCGATCAACACCAACAAATACTGGGCAACCTGTGCGCCTTGCGAGCAAAAGCGGTTCGTCACCTACTTGCTGAGGGTCGCTATGCGAAAGCACAGCCAACACCTCAGTTCTACTCCCACCGTAACCCCGACTGATAATGCCCGGTCGATAACCTGCAATTTGCAATTGCTTAGCCAGCCAAATTACCAATGGCGTTTTGCCGCTGCCGCCCACATTAATATTACCAACCACCAATACTGGAACTGCTAAACGATAGGATTTAAGCCAGCCATTATGATACAACCACTTACGTAGCGAACTGATAATGAAAAATACTAGAGAGATTGGCAATAGCAAAGTATGCCACGGCGTGTAGGATAACCACTGTTTTTGTAGCCAGCCAGTCATAGTGGCAGAGTTACAAAGGTTTTAACTAAATTGTTTTTGATACAACTTAGCATAGTGGCCATTTTGTTTAATAAGTGCGTCATGGGTCCCAGCTTCAACAATTTTTCCTTGCTCCATCACCATAATGCGATCCGCATTCTCGATAGTACTGAGTCTGTGCGCGATGACGATGCTAGTTCTATTTTGCATCAGGGTATCAAGCGCGGCTTGCACGTGTTGCTCAGATTCAGTATCTAGTGCGGAAGTCGCTTCATCAAGAAGCAATATTGGCGCATTCTTCAAAATAGCGCGCGCAATGGCGATACGCTGACGCTGACCCCCAGACAAACGCACACCTCGATCGCCAATTTCATTTTGAAGTCCATGGGGTAGTTGTTGTATAAACTCCCAAGCGTGCGCGGCCTTAGCGGCATTAATAACATCTTGTTCACTGGCATCACGCAACACACCATAGGCGATATTATTGAAGATGGTGTCATTAAACAAAATCACATCCTGACTCACCAGTGAAAATTGTTCGCGCAAATTAGCCAACGGTAAGGTGCGCATATCAACACCATCTATCAGCACCTGCCCTTGTTGCAACTCGTAAAATCTTGGCAGCAGATTAACCAGAGTCGTCTTACCACCCCCTGAGCGACCCACTAGAGCTAGTTTTTCACCCGGCTTAATTGTAAAGCTAATATCATTTAGTGCTGGTCGCTTGGCATTTTGATAGCTCAAACTGACATTCTTAAATTCTATTTCTCCGTGGCTCCGAGCCAAAGCTTGCTTGCCATCATCGGCTTCCGGCTCAATATCGATTACTCCGAATACACTTTGCGCTGCAGCCAGAGCCACTTGCACTTCTTCATTCATAGCGGTGAGATGCTTAATCGGCGCAATTAACATGAGTAATGCGGCCACGAAAGCTGCAAACTCACCAGCGCTAAATCGCCCAACCGCGTAGTAAACCACTAAACCTAAGGAAACAGCAGCTAATAGCTCGATCACCATACTATTCATGCCAGACAGACGTGCAAGCCTGATTTGCATATGTCTATTCTTAGCCGCCACTTTAGCAAAACGTTGATTTTCATAACTGCTTGCACCAAAAATCTTCACAATACGCTGACCTGATATAGCTTCTTCTGCCACCTTAGTCATTTCGCCGATGGAGTCTTGCGCTTGCTTTCCTGCGTTACGTAGCTTTGGCGTCATAGCTCTTAGATAAAAGGCCATAATCGGGGCAATTAGCGCAAAAATTAGCGTCAGACGCCAATCCAAATAGAGCATATAGCCAACAATTCCTAAGGCTGTCAGGGTATCGCTGACTAGCGAAATGGCAGAACGCGTAGCTGCACCAGACATTTGCTCAACATCATAGGTAATTTTGGCAACGACGATGCCCGCAGACTGCTCATCAAAATAAGTAATCGGCAATCGCATCAACTGCTGAAACACACTGCGGCGCAAATCTTCAACTACACGTCGCGCCACCCAGCGCATAGCGAAGCCAGAAAAAAATCCGGACAGGCCGCGCACAGCCATTAAGCCAAATAACATAAGGGGTAGTAAAGCCATTTTGTCGGGCGACTGTTTAACAAACCCCTCATCGGTTACTTGTTTTATAGTCGCTAGAAAAGCCGTATTGGTCGCTGATAAAAATACCAGTCCCAAAATGCCGATTAAAAATACCCCTTTATATCTCCATGCGTAAGCAAATAAACGAAGATATAAAGTCTTTGAATCGGCAACCTTTTCTTGTGGCGTTGCTTTGGCAGTTGAATTCGACATAACTAACGTCGATACGTAGTGGTCATAAAATTAGAAATTTAAGAACCCGCTTTAGTTTGAGTGGCAAATGTAATGTGGGTATAACCCGCAACGCGAGATGCTTCCATAACATTGATTACCGATTGATGCGTAGTCTTTGCGTCGGCATTAATAATCACCGTAGGCTCTTTTTCGCTATTAGCCGCAGCTTGGAGTGCTGCTGCAATCGCAGTCACTGAAGTGTCAGTCATAGCTTTATGGTTAATCACATATTTACCGCTAGCATCAATGCCGACCTCTATGGTTAACGGCTTTTCTTGCGGCGCATTAGCTTCAGCCGTTGGTAAATTGATTTGGAGTTCGCTAGTACGTGAGAAAGTAGTACTCACTACCAAGAAAATAATAATGACCAACAACACGTCGATCAGTGGCACGAGGTTCATCTCAAGGTCTTCATGACGCTTGCCACGCTGTAAATTCATAACTATTCCTTCTATCTAAAACGAGTTACTTACGTTCGCCGTGAATAATTTCTACTAATTTAATGGCTTGTTGCTCCATATCCACTAGCAAACTATCAACTTTAGCGCGGAAATAACGATAGGTCAGCATAGCTGGCACAGCCACCACAATACCGGCTGCCGTATTGTATAAAGCCACAGAGATACCGCGTGCAAATTGTGCTACGTCGTGGCCAGTACTGGTAAATGCCCCAAACAATTCAACCATGCCAATCACTGTACCGAGCAAACCCAATAAAGGGGCTACAGTAGCTATTGATCCTAGCGTAGAAAGATATCTTCCTAACTGATGATCTACGGCACGTCCAGTTTCCTCAATCGCCTCTTTGGTAATTTCACGCGAGTTCTTGGCGTTAGATAGCGCGCTAGCAAACAATTGACCCAATAGAGAATGTTGCTCTAAACGGGCAATCGTTTCCTTGGTAATGCCGCCCTTTGCCAGCCAAATTTGAACTTCTGGCAATAAATTCTTAGGTGCTACCGTACTTTCACGTAACGCAAAAAAACGTTCACCTATAATGGCTAACGCCACTACTGATGCAAAGATGAGTGGCCAAATTGGCCAACCTGCCGCTAAAATAATTTGCCACACGGTGAAACTCCCTAAAATTCAAATAAAAACTTAAAAAATCTTCATGTATTTGGATAGAACTCATCCCTGCGCTACTTTAGCCGTTAGTGTCCTTTTCGGCAAGCTTGAAGTTGATTTGATTTACTCGGTTAACCACCCATGACCCAAGGAATTCTGTACTAAACTTTGACCATTACAATGACTGCAAACGCCCGTCAACTAATTTATATTGCCGCTGCATTTTCTGTGCAAGTTCTAAATCATGCGTCACTACCACCAAGCTTAAATTGTGACTTTGATTCATTTCCAACAGTAAATCGAACACCGCATGCGCTGTATGCCGATCAAGGTTGCCTGTGGGCTCATCCGCCAAAATACATTGAGGCTGCGTCACTAAAGCCCTTGCTACCGCTGCGCGCTGGCGCTCACCGCCTGACAATTCACCAGGCATATGTTGCAATCTATGTTGCAAGCCAACCTTATTGAGCGTTTCGGCAGCTAATCTAAGCGCCTGCTCACGCGGCATACGTCTAATTAATAATGGCATCGCTACGTTTTCTAGCGCGGTAAACTCTGGAAGCAAATGGTGAAACTGGTAAACAAAGCCTAGAGACTGATTGCGCAATAGGCCTTTTTTGCTTTCGCTTAAAGTGACTAAGTTTTGATCGCATATAGCCACTTCACCACTAGTAGGAGAATCTAGGCCACCCAGCAAATGCAATAATGTACTTTTTCCCGAGCCAGAAGTACCCACAATTGCCACCTGCTCTCCAACGCCCACACTTAAATCTATGCCGTTAAGCACAGCTACTTCTAGACCATGGTAGGTTTTATGCAGGGCTCTGCATGCAACAATACTCGTCGTATCAAAACTACTCATAACGCAAGGCCTCCGCTGGATTTATTTTACTGGCTTTCCAACTTGGATATAAAGTGGCTAGTAGACTTAATACAAATGACATCAGCACAATGGTAATCACATCTGACCAGATTAAGTCTGAAGGCAAGTCACTGATGTAGTAAACATCTTTGGCTAAAAACTGTACGTGCAATAAATGTTCAATAAACGGAATAATAGTACTGATATTGAGTGCAATTAAAATGCCAAACACTGCCCCAACTAGTGTGCCGATAACCCCTATCAAGGCGCCTTGGACGATAAAAATTAGCATAATACTCATCGGGCTCGCGCCTAAAGTGCGCATAATAGCAATGTCAGCACGCTTATCTGTTACCGCCATCACTAGCGTGGATACAATATTAAAAGCGGCCACTGCAACAATTAACGTAAGAATAATAAACATCACGCGCTTTTCCATTTGCACCGCACGAAAGAAATTGGCGTGCTGCTGGGTCCAGTCGCTTACATAAAATGCGCTACCGTAACGGTTTAACTGGGCACTTAGCGAGGTTGCAATGCTGGGTGCATCAAATAAATCGTCTAACTTGAGACGCAATCCTGAAACTTTATTTTCCATACGGTACAACTTAGCAGCATCATCAATATGGATTAGCGCTAGTCCAGCATCATATTCATACATACCAATTTGGAATAAACCCACTAAGGTAAATTGCTTCAGCCGCGGCACTACACCTGTCGGCGTAAATTGACCTTGCGGTGCCATCACCACCACTTTATCCCCTATTTGCGCGCCCAAAGCCTGCGCCAAATCAGCGCCTAAAATAATGCCGAACTCACCGGCGCGTAGGTTATCTAAACTACCAACTTTCATATGGCGACCTAAGTCTGCCACTTTATCTTCAGTCTTAGGGAGCACCCCGCGAATAATGGCACCCTGGACACCTTGACCATAACTCAACATGCCCTGCGCTGTGATGTAAGGGGCGCCTGCCAAAACGTGCGGATGCTTAGCGGCAATCACGGCAACCGACTGCCAATCGTCTAACTGATTGTTGCTAGAGGTAATTTCCAAATGCGAGGCCACGCCCAAAATACGCGTACGTAACTCTTTTTGGAAACCATTCATCACCGACAGCACCACAATAAGCGCTGCTACACCAAGTGCAATGCCAATCATGCTGGTGAGGGAGATAAACGAAATGAAGTGATTTTTGCGTTTTGCGCGGGTATAGCGCATACCCACAAACAATTCAAATTTGGCTAATTTTGTTACGAATGATTTTATATTGGTTAACATAAGACAAATTCTAACAGCCTTAAGGCGTGCATAAGAAACATATTGCACGCCAACTCTGATAAAATCTCGGCATGTTTACAGGCATCATACAAGCAGTAGGTTCAATCCAAAGCGCGACAACCGCTGATGATGACGTTAAGTTGCGCATCAACTGCGATGAATTAGATATGCAAGATGTCAGTATAGGAGACAGCATTGCGATCAATGGCGTCTGCCTAACCGCAGTCAACTTCAGCGCACAGCATTTTGAGGCGCATGTTTCTAAAGAAACATTATCTGTCACTACTGGCTTAGCGCCGGAGAATATAGGACATGCAGTTAACCTTGAAAAAGCCTTAAGACTCAGCGACCGCCTTGGCGGCCATCTAGTCAGTGGCCATGTTGATGGCATCGCAACAGTGCTGGAGTTTGAACAACTGGGCGACTGTTGGAAACTGACATTAGAAGCGCCACGAGCAATCTCTAAATACATTGCAACCAAGGGGTCAATTTGCGTCAACGGTGTCAGCCTGACCGTGAATACGGTCAGTAGCAATGTGTTTACGATGAATTTAATCCCACATACCCTAAGCCATACCAATCTGCAGTTTTTAGTGGTCGGTAGTCTTGTTAATTTAGAAATTGACCAGATTGCACGCTATGTAGAGAGAATGACTGAATGGGCGACCGACAATCCAAAGTAAGAACAAGAAAGATTAAATGGCAAAACATGAATATAAGCACAACACATACTGAACTCAACATTAGCCCCGCTGCAGAAATTATTGCAGAAATTAAACGCGGCCATATGGTGGTGTTGGTGGATGATGAGCATAGAGAAAATGAAGGCGATTTAGTTTTAGCTGCCGAATTTGCAACCGCAGAACATATCAACTTTATGGCGAAATTCGGGCGCGGCCTGATTTGTCTTACGCTGACTGAAGCACGTTGCCGCCAACTTAACTTAACCAAAATGGTACAAAAAAATGGCGCTCGTATGGGCACTAACTTTACAGTATCTATTGAAGCCGCTGAAGGTGTGACTACAGGTATTTCAGCGGCAGATCGCGCTCGCACTGTACAAGCCGCTGTGGCCAAAAATGCACAATCGCAAGATATCGTCAGCCCTGGTCATATATTCCCACTAGCGGCAATGGATGGCGGCGTACTTGTTCGCGCTGGCCATACAGAAGCTGGCTGCGACTTGGCCTACTTGGCTGGGCTAGAGCCTGCCAGTGTGATTTGTGAGATTTTAAAAGATGATGGCAATATGGCGCGCCTTCCTGACCTCATGCTATTTGCCGCCGAGCATCAACTTAAAATTGGTACCATTGCTGATTTAATTCAGTATCGCGCGCAAAACGAAAGCTTGATTGAGCGCGCTGCGGAACGAATGGTGCAAACCCCATATGGCGAGATGAAGCTAATCGCTTACACCGACAAAATTGCTAAACAAACCCATTTAGCCTTAATCAAAGGAACGCCAACTCCTGAAAAAGAAGTGCTGGTGCGTGTACATGAACCCTTATCTATATTTGACTTGCTTGATGCGAGTAGCTGCAGTCATAGCTGGAACACTTTAGATGCAATGGAAATGATTGCGAATGCTGATGTCGGCGTGATGGTATTGTTGCATCAACAGGAAACTAGCGAAATGTTAGTAGAGCGTATTAAAGGTGCTGATCAAGCGGTACGCATCAATCAAGAGCTGCGCACTTACGGCATAGGTTCACAAATTTTATTAGACTGCGGTGTAGGCAAAATGAAATTACTGGCGGCACCGCGCAAAATGCCAAGCATGGCTGGATTTGGCTTGGAAGTAACCGGCTATTTGGGGGCAGATAAAAATGCTTGATTTTAGCTATATTAATCAAATCACTATGATAGAATAACGCCCATTGGAAAACATCAATCTTACCGGTCACTTTCTTATCGCAATGCCTGCATTGACTGACCCTTATTTTTCAAAATCAGTCACTTTCATCTGCACACACAATCAAGACGGCGCCATGGGCGTTATGATCAATCGTCCGACCGACATCACCTACGAAACCTTGTTTGAAAAAATCAAGGTTGAACTACACGACAGCATCGTCGCGCATAAATATGTGATGTATGGCGGTCCAGTTCAGCCTGAACGTGGCTTTGTCTTGCATCAACCTGCAGGTGAATGGGATAGCACCATTACCATTGCCGAAAATACAGCACTCACCACATCTAAAGATATTTTGGAGTCGGTCGCCATTGGCGTCGGTCCGGAAAAAATGTTGCTCACACTGGGTTATGCAGGCTGGACGCCCGGCCAATTGGAACAAGAGATTGCCGCCAACTCCTGGCTAACGGTGCAAGCCAAAGATGTAGAAACTCTGCATAAAATTTTATACGATACTGCAGATGACGATAAGCTCAATGTCACCTTAGCCTTGCTGGGGGTTGATCCTGCCATGCTGTCCGATGTGGCAGGCCACGCCTAGTGCAAGCACTTCAAACACAAAGCTCCCATGGTCAGCTAATCGATAATGAAAAAGTTTATCTGGCTGAAGTGGTACTTAAAAGCACGGTCTTATGTTTTGACTTTGGCGAGCAACGCATAGGTGTCGCTGTCGGAGAGCATTTGCTGGCAAACGCCAATCCACTCACCACTATAGACAACGAGAGTAATGACATACGCTTCACCATCATTAGTCAGTTGGTACAAGAGTGGCAGCCAAAATTACTGGTAGTCGGTCTACCGTTAAGTCTAGATGGCGCAGAAACCAATGTGAGTCAGTTATGCAAAAAATTTGCACGGCGCTTAAATGGCCGCTTCAATCTTCCTGTACTACTAATTGATGAGCGTTATAGCTCAGTAGAAGCTAGTTCCATGTTAAATCAAAGCGGCATTAAAGGCCGCGCGCAAAAAGTCATGCTTGATCAGGTGGCAGCGCAAACCATACTACAAAGCTATTTTGATAGCCTATGAACAATACGAGTGAGGCCTAATGAGCGCAGCAGACATTAAATTACCCAACGCAGAGCAACTGCTTAATGACTTAGCACAAAAGATTGAGCCGCTATTACAAGCAAATACAGCGCTAGTTGGCATACAAAGCGGTGGCGCTTGGTTAATGCATAGGCTCTTAGTATTGCTCGCTGATAGTATCAGCACTCACGCAATAGAACATGGAACTTTAGATGTATCCTTCTATCGTGATGACTTTGCGCAACGTGGCTTAAAGTCTGAAACCCGGCCCAGTCAAATTCCGTTTGATGTAGATAATAAACATATCATTTTAATTGATGATGTGTTTTACACCGGCCGCACTACACGCGCAGCCATGAATGAACTATTTGACTACGGACGCCCTGCCAGCATTACCTTAGCAGCTCTGGTCAATCGAGGCGGACGTGAATTGCCAATCGCTCCACAAATTGTAGGCGTTGACGTGCCATTAGATGCAGAACAGAACCTGCAACTACTTCAACATAACAACGGTACATTGTATTTAGCATTACAACCCAGCTTAAGCAGCACCTCTTCATCCACAATAAAAACAGACTCGCATGAATAATCCGCAACTAGATCAAGACGGACGCTTACGACACTTACTGTCGATTGAAGGCTTGCCGAAAAAGATACTTAATCAAATTCTAGACACCGCTGAATCATTTGTAGGCGTGGCTGAGCGAGAAGTTAAAAAAGTGCCTTTGTTACGCGGAAAAACCGTTTGCAACCTCTTTTTTGAAAACAGTACGCGAACGCGCACAACGTTTGAAATTGCAGCTAAACGACTGTCTGCAGACGTCATTAGCTTAAATGTGAATTCTTCCTCGCAATCTAAAGGAGAGACCATATTAGATACCGTGGACAATCTAATCGCTATGCACGCTGATATGTTTGTAGTGCGCCACTCTCAATCGGGTGCCGCTCACTTTATTGCCAAGCATGTGCCACCGCATATCCACGTAATTAATGCGGGTGATGGTCGCCATTCTCATCCGACACAAGGTCTCCTTGATGTATTTACAATACGTAAGTATAAGCCAGATTTACACAACTTAAGAGTAGCCATCGTCGGCGACATTCTGCATTCGCGAGTAGCGCGTTCAGAGATCCATGCGCTTACTTCATTAGGCGTACCTGAAGTGCGTGTGATTGCGCCTAAAACTTTACTCCCAGCACAAGTGGAGAAATTAGGCGTGCATGTTTACCATGATATGAAAGTAGGCTTAAAAGATGTGGATGTCGTGATGATGTTGCGCCTACAAAACGAACGCATGAGTGGCGCTATGCTCCCTAGCGCACAAGAGTATTTTAAAACCTACGGCCTAACTCAAGAAAAACTACGCTTAGCTAAGCCAGATGCCATTGTATTGCACCCAGGACCCATGAACCGCGGAGTGGAGATTGACTCTAGCGTAGCTGATGGCGCGCAATCGGTCATACTCCCACAAGTAACTTACGGAATCGCAGTGCGTATGGCGGTAATGGCCATGTTGGCCGGGGGTCAAGGCAGCGGGACACAATCATGAAAATACATATTAAAAATGGTCAACTGATTGACCCTAAAAATAACATTGATGCCAAGCTAGATTTATTTATTGCTGCAGGCAAGATTGTCGCAATTGGCAACCCCCCAGCGGACTTTGTCGCCAATCGAACCATTGATGCCAAAGACTTAATTGTATGTCCAGGTTTAGTCGATTTATCGGCTAGATTACGTGAACCTGGTGATGAATATAAAGCTAGCTTAGTGAGTGAACTCCAAGCGGCAGTAGCTGGTGGCGTAACTAGCCTTGCCTGCCAACCAGACACAGATCCTGTATTAGATGAACCAGGCTTGGTAGAAATGCTTAAACACCGTGCCAAACAATTGCACCTTGCCCATGTTTACCCTTTGGGGGCGCTCACACGCCAACTAGAAGGCAAAGTCTTATCAGAAATGGGCGAACTACGTGAGGCTGGTTGCGTAGGATTTTCACAAGCCAACACTGCGATTAGCGACACTCAGGTGCTATGGCGCGCTATGGAATACGCAGCTACTTTTGGCCACACCCTATTTTTACATGCAGAAGAACCGTTTCTAGCAAAAGATGGGGTTGCCCATGACGGTGAAGTGGCAAGCCGATTAGGGTTAAAAGGCATCCCTAGCGTAGCTGAAGTGCTAGCATTGGCAAGTATATTGCGGATTGCTCAGGAAACTGGTGCGAAAGTTCATATCAGTCGTTTATCCACGACTGAAGGCGTAGCGATGATACGTACCGCCAAGCAACAAGGCTTGAATATCAGTTGCGATGTCAGTGCCAACCACTTACATTTAACAGAGCACGATATTGCATACTTTGATGCAAACTGCCACCTTAAACCACCACTGCGCACGCAGCGCGACAAAGAGGCACTAAGTGCCGGCCTTAAAGACGGCACTATTGATGCGATATGCTCCGACCATAGCCCAGTTGATGATGATGCAAAATTAGCACCATTTGCAGAGGCTGAGATTGGTTCGACGGGCCTGGAGTTACTACTGACATTAACTATCAAATGGGCCTCTGAGCAAAAAGTAGATTTAGCGAGAGCCCTTGCGTACGTGACGCAAAATTCCGCACAAATTTTAGGTATTAACGCTGGTGATTTAGGCATCAATAGCGATGCTGATATCTGTATTTTTGACCCCAATGAATACTGGAAAGTGGGTGCCAAAACATTGAAAAGTCAGGGGAAAAATACTCCATTTACTGGCTTAGAACTTGCAGGAAAAGTCAGAACTACGCTTGTACATGGGCAAATCGTTTTTCAGAGTTAATTTACTGCATTAGACGTTAGGATGCTCTAGGATTAAACCATTCATCCATAGATGATCAACGGCAAGGCATTGTTTTGCACAAATTTCTTGCAAGTGCTCCCAGTAGCGACCACTTTCAAAATGATAGCCTAAATCAAGCTCAAGCCTTTTTGCTTGCTCTATTTGATCGGTGTCAAATTTATCCATTGCAAGCTTCAATTCCAGCGCCACCACAACATCATCATATTCACTAAGCTGTTGGATACTTACTTTCGGAAACAACAACCTAGATTCTGGCAATTGTGAAAGATTAAAACACAAGCAGCCATTTTGAAGCGCGTGATACATAAGCCGGGCTGACTTTGCTTCTAAAGATTGTAAAGTTACATCATCCCGTAATGGGTCAGCACTACCCATTCCATAAAAATGCGTGACTTTATCGGATAAATCGTAAAGCATATCGCAGCCTATAAAAACCAATATCTTTGGGCGTAAATGACCTAACGCCCAGTAACCAGCTGTATATGCCATAGTGCCACCAGCATAAACAAATCCACCAAAATCGTTTTGAATGTCCACGTATTGTTTTGCGGTAATGATTGACTGCTTAACAGATAGTACGCTTGGCATATTTTCTGCTGGGAAGTCTTCTGGGTGCACCAAGTAATCCCAATCATCTCTAACTCGCCAGGCATTGTTAATAGCCACGACATTGCTAAAGATAGACTTATCCCAAGCTCGTGCTAACAATGCATCTGGCGCACTGCCTATAATTAGAACTATATTAGCTTGTTGTTTCATTTTTTACTGTGACAAATCGAATCTATGATTAGTAGGTTTATATTGAGTACTTTTTTGCAATTTTTTTCAGCGTGGTATGGATCTTTTTGCATGAAAATGGAATCTACCAATTCGAACTTGTTAATGCTGTAAGGATAAGTTGTAAGCCTTTCTTAGAAGTTTAAATAATTGAAATATCATTTGCAGCATCACAGAAAATACATCCACGGTAATGCTGCAAGATACTTAAATTACATGAACTTTACATTACCTTTCATTACGCCAGCATGGCCTGGGAAACTACAGAAAAACATATAGCTATCACTTAATTTAACTTTACTGAGATTGAATTTTACAGAAGCAGACTCGCCACCACCTAACACCTTTGTATTGACTACTACACGGGCATCATTAACTTTTACATAGTTATTTTCTAAGCCTGCTGTAAGTCCATCCGCAAGAACTGCTTGCATGTCAGATGCTTTTGAAATCACTAAGTTGTGACCCATTACATTTTTAGCCATGGTACCGCTATTTTTTAAATTAATGGTTACTTCAGTACATTTTTTGCTGATTACAATTTCCTTTAAATTGAATGCCATGGATGCAGTTGCATCGGCATCAACTGAACACTGTCCAGCATATGCAACTGACGATATCAGTCCAAATAATAACGCTATTCCGGTTTTTCTCATGACGACACCTTTTAAAATATTAATAAAAATAAACTTCAGCCACTAAGAGCTATAAAATCTTAAAAAGTTGTAATTTTAATATTTATATTTATCGTGATTTTATTTTGTGATTTATAAAATAAAAAAATTATGTTTGATTTGGCAAAATAAATCACTGGTCAAAATTGTCGCATCCTGCACTATGACCAGCTAAAGAAAATTTTCATCTCGTCTAAAATGATATTGCGAAAAACCTTTTAATCGTAGAGATGAATCTTTAATACACTAGCTTTGAAAAATTGATATTCAGAATAACAGGACGCCTATACCTCCTGCTATAATTTATACATAACGGCAAAGACTACAAAATAGGCTGAGTTATCTATGAACACAATTGGCAATCGCTTGCAACTTATCCTAGCAACTATTCAATCCATAAAAACCAACCAGAAATCCCCACAAAGAGTTCAAGTGTTGGCTGTTAGCAAAACTCAAGCTGCTTCAGTAATCCGGGAGGCCTTTAAAGTTGGTATTCATTTATTTGGCGAAAACTATCTACAAGAAGCCCTAGAAAAGCAAAGTCAATTAACTGACTTGGCTATTGAATGGCATTTTATTGGGCCAATACAAAGCAACAAAACACAGCTTATCGCACAAAATTTTTCTTGGGTGCATAGTCTTGATAGACTTAAAATTGCACAGCGTTTAAATGATGCGCGCCCCATAGATTTAGACCCACTTAATGTATGCATTCAACTCAATGTTGATAGTGAAGAAAGTAAAGGTGGTGTTGCGATTCATGAAGTTGAATCTTTGGCTGCTGCAATTAGCACCATGCCTCATTTAAAGTTACGTGGCTTAATGGCGATTCCAGAACCTAGCACTAATGTTGATAAACAACGTATGCAATTTAAAAAAGTACGGGGATGTTATGATAATCTTTTGGCACAAGGTTATGCTTTAGATACGCTTTCGATTGGAATGTCAGAGGATTATCCGATAGCCATTGAACAAGGCGCAACCATAGTGCGCATCGGTTCTGCTCTGTTTGGCGCTAGACAACCAAAAACGGCGTTAGCTTAAGTACAATCCACTAAAAAACTCTATACATACCACGACAAATTGGAAGATTTTTACCATGAAAATTAGCTTTATCGGTGGCGGCAATATGGCACGCGCAATTATCAGTGGATTAAAAAACCACGGCTTCGTCATGACATCCATTAAAGTGCTAGAGCTTGACGCACAAAAGCGCGCTCAGCTAGAAGAAGAATTTCATGTACAGGCAACTGCCAGTTATGCTGATATACAAAATACCGACGTCATCGTTTTGGCGGTAAAGCCCCAACAACTTAGAGCGGTATGCTCTGATTTAACCCAAGTACTAAACTCGCAACTCATTATTTCAATTGCAGCAGGTGTGAGAAGTAGCGATATCTCACGCTGGCTTAATCATTACACATCTTTAGTCCGTGTAATGCCCAACACCCCCGCCCAAATTCAGGCTGGCGTTTCTGCACTTTTTGCGAATCCAGCAGTAAGCGAACTTCAACGTGAGCAGGCCACCAGCATATTAAAAGCGGTCGGTATCACGTTGTGGTTAGATGATGAAACAAAAATGGATGCAGTGACAGCCATTTCAGGTAGCGGCCCAGCTTATGTGTTCTACCTAATAGAAGCACTGCAAGAAGCTGCGCTTTCACTAGGTCTAAAATCCGATCAAGCGCGCATACTTGCACTTCAAACCTTTGCTGGGGCAAGCTTACTTGCCTTACAAAGCACTGACGATATTCAGTCCTTACGTGCACAAGTCACCTCTAGGGGGGGCACTACTGAACAAGGAATACTAGCCCTTGAAGTTGGTGAAATTAAAGCAATAATTTTGAATGCCACTAAAGCTGCAGCAAACAAATCATCTTTGCTAGGTGATGAACTTGGCTCACAGCAATAAAAATAGACCGAAGGGATGATCAGCATGTTAAACAACGCCATACTATTCTTATTAAAAACTCTTCTAGACCTGCTTACCATCGCATTCTTGTTGCGATTCTATTTTCAGTTAACCAAAGTTTCTTTCCAGACGCAGGCAGCACAACTCATAGTGTCACTTACAAACTTCGCCGTTAAACCTACTCGCCGTATAGTCCCAAGTATAGGTCGTTTAGATCTTTCGACATTGCTACTAGCCTACAGTACTCAGGTAGTACTATCCCTACTTAGCTTTTGGCTAAAAGGCTTTCCTTTCTTGATTGTGGGTAGCCAGATTTGGCTAGTCATGCTGGGAATAGCGGCACTGAGTATAGCGAGTATGAGTCTCACTATCTTTTTATACGCGGTATTAATCCAAGCAATTTTAAGCTGGGTGAATCCCTATACCCCAATTGCACCAGTGCTATCCAATCTGACCAACCCAATATTGAATTGGTTAAGGAAATATATTCCTACCGCGGGCAATGTTGATTTAACCCCACTCGTCTTTATCATTGCAGCACAGTTACTGCATATCACCATATTAATTCCATTAGAAAACGACTTACTCGCCATGATTTAGTAACACTGAGTTATAGGCTTTCACGACGTCAACCTCACGACAGAGGTCAATACTAATGATTCCGTAGCGTTAATCTACATCAAAATAATATCAAACGACTCTTGGCTGTAATGCTGTTCAGTCTGCAGCGAAATCGGCTTACCAATAAAGTCAGATAGATTAGCCAAGCTTTGTGACTCTTCATCCAGTAACATATCAATCACCTTAGGTGCAGCTAATACACGAAGTTCGCGCGCATTAAACTGGCGCGCCTCACGAAGCAACTCACGTAAAATTTCATAACATACCGTTTGTGCCGTTTTTAGTTCGCCGCGACCCTGGCAACTTACGCACGTTTCACAAAGTATATGCGCCAAACTTTCACGCGTGCGTTTACGCGTCATCTCAACCAAACCTAGCGGCGTAAAGCCATTAATTCCCGTGCGTGCGCGATCTCGCGCTACCGCTTTTTGCAACTCTTCCAGCACTGCATCACGTTGGGTATCTTCATCCATATCAATAAAATCAATGATAATAATGCCACCCAAATTTCTGAGTCGTAACTGGCGCGCAATTGATTGCGCGGCTTCTAAATTGGTTTTAAATATAGTGTCGGATAGATTTTTACCACTCACAAAACTGCCGGTATTCACATCCACTGTGGTCAGGGCTTCAGTCTGATCAAAAATCAAATAGCCACCTGACTTGAGTTCCACTTTACGTGACATCGCTTTTTCAATTTCTTGTTCAATGTTGTACAAATCAAATAGTGGGCGCTCACCTTGGTAATGCACTAACTTATCCAACGCCGTAATGGCATATAAATTGGCAAAATCGGTTAATTTTTGGTAGGTTTCACTTGAGTCAATACGAACCACTTCCGTGTCATCATTTAGCACGTCTCGTAGCACACGCATGGCTAAATTTAAGTCTTGAAAAATTAACGAGCGTTCTGGTACCGTGGTGCTTTGAGCCACAATGTGCGCCCATGTTTTGCTTAGATAATCTATATCTGCGCGTAACTCCACATCTGAAGCCGCTTCCGACATAGTTCTAATGATATAGCCTCCAATCCTGGGCTCTGGCAGCAAGCTCAATAGGCGTACTTTTAACAACTCTCGCTCCGACTCTAGTTCTATGCGTTGTGATACGCCGATATGCTCTTGCTGAGGCAAATAGACTAGAAAACGACCAGCAATACTAATTTGAGTGGTGAGTCGCGCCCCCTTGGTACCAATGGGCTCCTTAATCACCTGCACCATCAGCGACTGTCCTTCACGTAACACTTCTTGTATCGGCCGCTGCAAGCTAGCATCACCACATTCGAAAATATCACCTGCGTGTAAAAATGCCGCACGCTGCAAACCTATTTCCACAAAGGCTGACTGCATGCCGGGTAATACGCGGCACACGACACCTCGATAGACATTACCAACCAAGCCCAAAGATGAACCCCGTTCAATTTGCAATTCTTGCACTACCCCATTCTCCATCATGGCAATGCGTGTTTCTTGTGGGGTCACGTTGATTAGTATCTCTTCACTCAATTTAGATTCTCTTTTAACTTTTTATATAATATTGGTTTTGAATTTTTGGCTGATATTTCTATATTGAGATAATGCCGTGCTTCCTTAAAAGTGCAGCTGTTTCATAGACAGGCAAGCCCATCACACCACTATAACTGCCTTCAATACGCTTAATCCATGCACTAGCTAAACCCTGTATGCCATAACTACCTGCCTTATCTTTGTGTTCCCCGCTAGCGATATAAGTATCTATTTGCGCTGTAGTCAAAGTCATCATTTCAACCAGTGTCGTGGAAATCACGACTTCAATGTGATCAGCAACTGCTAATGCTACTGCAGTGTGCACATGATGCAAGCTACCAGATAATGCCTGCAACATATGACGAGCATCATTATCATCTTCCGGCTTACCTAGTAACGCTTCCGCCAACTCAACCGTGGTGTCTGCCGCCAGAACTGGGCGCCCACGCTGATTCTTTGTAAGTGTCTGTATGCAGGCTTCAGCTTTTTGCCGTGCCAAGCGTATGACATAGTTTTGTGCAGTCTCTTGGTTTAACTGTGTTTCATCAATATCTGCAGGCAATGTTTCACACTGCAATCCTATCTGCAATAACAACTCAACGCGGCGTGGGCTACGTGAAGCAAGATATATGACGGGTGGGGATAAAACTGAAGGCTTCAACATTTACTTACTCAAATTTGCTTACTCAATGATTGCACTTTAATTTACTATACTTAAATTAACAAATCATTAATTTCTTAAAAACCATATTTTACTGGAAAGGTTCACCATGACAGACTGGGCTCCACTGATTAAAGTGACCATCGCTTTATTTGCCATCGTCAACCCGATTGGCAGTCTCCCAATTTTTATCAGCGCCACCGATGGCTGGAACCGTAGAGACCGTGCCAGAACTGCAAAAACGGTTGCTATTAGCGTATTTACCGTTCTATCTGTCGCGGCCTTTTTGGGCGACCAGATTCTAAGTTTTTTTGGCATATCCATCCCTTCATTTCAAGTGGGTGGCGGCATTTTATTGTTACTAATCGCAATCTCTATGATGCATGGCAAGCAAAGTGGCACCCGGCAAACACCTGAAGAAGCACAAACCTTAGCTGAACGTAAAGTCATTGCCATCGTGCCGCTGAGTATTCCATTGCTAGCTGGCCCTGGTGCAATTAGCAACATGATTATTGCGGCGCAACAAAATAGTGGCATCCTCTGGCATTTGTCATTGCTAGTCCCGATTGTCACTGTTGCTTGCGTAATCTGGGTGGTACTGAGACTTTCAGTTCCTATCTCCAACCAACTGGGGAGCATAGGTATCAATATCGTAACGCGCTTAATGGGCTTAATCTTAGCCGCAATGGCCGTTGAATTTTGTGCGCACGGCCTACTCGGCTTATTTCCTAAGTTAGGAATGTAGAAGACTGGCAACACTAAATTAGCTGCGTTCAGGTTAAAATAGTAGCATTCGCTTAATAATCATGCCTCTGAAGACTCCCACCATGACACAAGATACACAATGGATGCCACATGCCACCGTCGCCGCCATCGTTGAACAAGATGGTAAATTTTTATTGGTAGAAGAAAGCACTGAGCGTGGCAATCGATTTAATCAACCCGCTGGTCATTTAGAAGACAACGAAAGCTTATTGCAAGCGGTAGTGCGCGAAACCCTAGAAGAAACGGCTTATCAGTTTGAACCACAAGCATTTCTTGGTATTTATCATTGGAAGCATGAGCATAACGACACTACTTATTTACGCTTTGCCTATATCGGCAGTGTAAGCAATCATCAGCCGCTATTAGCGCTTGATGACGGTATTATTCGAGCTGTTTGGATGACTATCGACGAGATTCGTAGCAAACATCTATTGCTTCGCAGCCCGCAAGTACTTTCCTGTATAGAGGATTACCTGCGTGGCCAAAAATTTCCATTGTCGGTAGTTACACACATATAAACATCTATTACCAACCAAACACCTTAAAATTAGAAAACCATTAAATTAAAATGCCATGAATCTGAATAAAGTACAAAAAAAGAAAGTGGTCGTAGGCCTTTCCGGTGGCGTTGACTCGTCAGTTACAGCGCTATTACTTAAACAACAAGGCTATGAAGTGACAGGCCTGTTTATGAAAAACTGGGAAGATGACGACACGGATGAATACTGTTCAAGCAAACAAGATTTGATTGATGCAGTTTCAGTGGCGGATAAAATTGGCATTGATATTGAAGCCGTTAATTTTAGTGCAGAATATAAAGATCGTGTCTTCTCTAACTTCTTAAGTGAATACAAAGCTGGACGCACGCCAAACCCAGATATTTTATGCAATGCCGAGATTAAGTTTAAAGCCTTTTTAGACCATGCCATGAGCCTGGGCGCTGACGTCATAGCCACCGGCCATTATGCGCAAGTGCGAGAAAATCCGCTAAGACCTGGCTTATTCCAATTACTGAAAGCAGATGATGGAAGCAAAGATCAAAGCTATTTTTTATATCGCTTAAATCAAGCGCAACTCTCAAAAACTCTGTTTCCACTGGGCACTTACTTAAAGCGTGAAGTGCGAGAAATAGCACGTGACGCTGGGTTAATTAACGCGGAGAAGAAAGACTCTACTGGCATTTGCTTTATCGGAGAACGCCCGTTCCAAGAGTTTTTAAGCCAATACTTACCGCGTGAACCTGGTGACATCAAAACACCAGAAGGCAAACTAGTTGGTCGCCACGAAGGTTTGATGTATTACACCATAGGTCAACGCCAAGGTCTAAAAATTGGCGGGAGTCGTGAAAGTAATGGTGAGCCTTGGTTTGTAGCAGCTAAAGACATGGAGGCTAACATACTGATCGTGGTGCAAGGCCATACGCATCAATTACTTCTAAGTGATGGTTTGCTAGCCAGTCAATTACATTGGATAGCTGGTACTGAAGTTGATGACAGGCCTCAGACAAATTGGGTCTACGCCGCAAAAACACGCTATCGCCAACCTGATGCGCCCTGCGAAATTGAACGCTTAAGCACTGATGAAGTGGAGATTAAATTTGGACAAAAACAATGGGCGGTAACGCCGGGGCAGTCTGCTGTTGTCTATGAAAGCAATGTTTGCCTAGGTGGCGGAATTATTACCTCCCCCTTGTAAGTGCAAGTGCGACCTTAAGCCTGAGGAATGCTGTCCTGAAATGACTGGCGTGTTAGTAACGCCTTATTTAGGCGCTGTAAATTTGGATATTCTGACTCAAGATTAATCACTGCGCTAAAACGCAGTTGCACATATCCCAACATACAGCCAACAGCAATGTCGGCTAGAGTCAGACTGTTGCCAAAACACCATTTATTTTGACCTAAATCTTGATTAAGCACTTGCAAGCCTCTCGTCACCTTGTCCATATGCTTGGTAAGCACTCCGGCATCTTGCACCGCTCTGCGCTGCTCTAACATCACGGCCACCGCGGCGTCACATACGCCATCAGCTAAAGCTTCCCAACGCCTAACAGTCGTTTTTGCCCCATTCACTTGTGGAATTAGATGTGCTAACGGGGTGCGATTGTCCAAGTACTCCACAATAACGCGAGAGTCATACAAACTTTCACCATCATCCAAAATGAGCACAGGCACTTTCCCCAGCGGATTATATTGTGACACTGGGCAATCAGGCGAGGCCAAAACCACTTCTGTGAGATCAAGCACAATATGTTTTTCTATAGCCACGATACGAACTTTTCGTGCATAAGGGCTATTAATGGTATATAAAAGTTTCATGGTATGGCACTAGTTTAATTTTTATTAGAGTAAAGTCTAGCTAGCATTATAATTCAAGCTTGCTGGTTTAATCAGCACAACCGACTCATTTTTTTCATGACTTTATTTACACTAGCCTACCCACTGGAAACTCCAGCCTTCAAGCAATTGGTGCTCAATCAAGTGGCGTTAGCGCTAGCTGAAGATATAGGCAGTGGCGACCTTACGGCGCAACTCATTCCTGTGGCACAGTTAGCGTCCGCCAGTATCGTAGTGCGAGAGAATGCGATTATTTGCGGTATAGATTGGGTAAATGCCTGCTTTAAGCATCTAGATCCCAACGTCACAATAGATTGGCTAGTAGCAGAAGGTGAGCGTGTGCATTCCAATCAAGTGTTATGCAAAATTACCGGCGGAGCACGTGCTTTACTCACGGCTGAACGTTGCGCACTCAATTTTTTACAAACGCTGTCAGCTACCGCGACACAAACGCGTAAATATGTAGATGCAGTAGCTGGTACAAAAACCCAAATCTTAGACACCCGTAAAACGATTCCACAGTTAAGGCTTGCGCAAAAATACGCGGTGACCATAGGTGGCGGGCATAATCAACGCTTAGCTTTATACGATGGCGTTTTGATTAAGGAAAATCACATTGCCGCCGCTGGAAGTATTGATGCTGTCATGCAGCAAGCCCTAACTTTAGGCACAGGGACTGATGTACAAATTGAAGTTGAGAATCTAGTCCAACTTGAACAAGCCTTGGATGCCGGCGCTACAAATATTTTATTGGATAACTTCAGTGTTGATTTACTGCGCGCTGCGGTCAGAATCAATGTGCAGCGAGGAAAATCGACAATTTTAGAAGCCTCGGGTGGCATCAGTTTAGATAATGTACTTGAAATTGCGCAGACTGGGGTGGACCGGATTTCTATCGGGGCACTCACTAAGAATGTCAATGCGATTGACTTTTCCATGCGCATCGCTGCAACGAGAATCAATCCCATTGATTTTTCAACAAATTAGCCTGTCATTAAACTTTCATCCTTGACCAAATAAGCTCAAACCGTTAAGGTGTAGGGTTGGTAAAATAACAATAAAAACAAGCATCACTAAGGGATAACCCTTCATGTTTTTGACTAGACATGAAATTCGCAATGGAACCAGGCATGGCAAACAGCTCTAAACAACTCACAGGCGCGGAAATTTTAATTCGCTGCTTGCACGAAGAAAACGTTGAATTTGTATTCGGCTACCCAGGTGGGGCCGTCTTGCATATCTATGACGCTATTTTTCATCAAGATAAATTTAAGCATATTTTAGTGCGTCATGAGCAGGCAGCTTTACATGCGGCCGACGCCTATTCTCGCTCTACCGGCAAAGTGGGTGTTGCCCTCGTTACGTCTGGTCCCGGCGCGACTAACGCCGTGACGGGCATTGCTACCGCCTACATGGATTCAGTTCCTATGGTCATCATTAGCGGTCAAGTACCAACTTATGCCATCGGTGAAGATGCGTTTCAAGAATGCGATACCGTAGGCATTACACGCCCATGCGTAAAACATAACTTCTTGGTTAAAGATGTAAAAGACATTGCTGCCACCATGAAGAAAGCATTCTACGTGGCTGCCAGCGGTCGTCCAGGACCAGTTTTAGTGGATATTCCCAAGGACATCACTGCACATTTCTGTGACTTTGACTACCCAGAAACAGTGCATCTGCGTTCGTACAACCCAGTAACAAAAGGTCATTTAGGCCAGATCAAGAAAGCACTCAAGTTGCTGACTGAAGCGAAACGCCCTATGGTGTACTCAGGCGGTGGTGTGGTGCTGGGTGATGCTTCAGAGCATCTATTCAAGCTAATTCAATCGCTAGGCCTACCCATTACCAGCACCCTAATGGGTTTAGGCTGCTTTCCAGCCTCTGACCCTAAGTTCTTGGGTATGCTTGGTATGCACGGCACTTATGAAGCTAATATGGCGATGCAAGATTGCGACGTTCTATTGGCAGTAGGCGCAAGATTTGATGATCGCGTGATTGGCAACACAGAGCATTTCTTATCCAATCCACGCACGATTATTCATATTGACATTGATCCATCTTCAATTTCAAAACGCGTAAAAATTGATGTACCGATTGTTGGTGATGTGAAATCTGTGTTGGCTGATATGAATGAGCTGATTGCCACTGAAAAGCCGAAACAAAACACGGTCGAACTCGCATCTTGGTTTAAGCAAATTGAGGCATGGCGTAGCAAAAAATGTATGAATTTTGCGCAAAGTTCAGAGCTGATAAAACCGCAATACGTAATTCAAAAACTACATGAAGTGACTAAAGGTGAAGCTTTTGTTACCTCCGATGTTGGCCAACACCAAATGTGGGCAGCACAATATTATAAATTTGAAAAACCGCGCCGTTGGATCAACTCTGGCGGACTTGGCACTATGGGTGTAGGCTTACCTTACGCCATGGGCGTGCAACTTGCTCATCCAAATGCACAAGTAGCTTGCGTGACTGGTGAAGGCAGTATTCAAATGAATATTCAAGAGCTTTCAACTTGCGCGCAATATCAATTGCCAATTAAGGTGATTATGTTGAATAACCGCTATTTGGGCATGGTGCGCCAATGGCAAGAGTTTTTCTATGAAAATCGCTATTCAGAATCTTATATGGACAGTCTGCCAGACTTTGTGAAATTGGCTGAGGCTTACGGTCATGTAGGTATGCAGATTACTAAGCCAAGTGATGTTGAAGGCGCCCTTAAAGAAGCGTTTGCGATGAAGTCCCGCTTTGTGTTTCTGGACTTTATTACCGACCAAAAAGAAAATGTATTCCCGATGATACAAAACGGCAAAGGCTTGTCCGAAATGATTTTGGCGGAGGATCTATAATGGCATCTACAGCTCGTCATATTATTTCGCTCTTAATGGAAAATGAATCCGGTGCACTATCACGCGTTGCTGGTTTGTTTTCTGCGCGCGGGTATAACATTGAGTCACTCACTGTAGCGCCTACTGAAGATCCAACTTTGTCGCGCATGACCATAGTCACTTCTGGTTCTGACGAAGTGATTGAGCAAATCATTAAACAACTTAATAAGTTGATTGATGTCGTCAAAGTACTGGATTTGAATGATGGCAAGTTTATTGAACGCGAATTAATGTTGGTCAAAGTAAAAGCGACCGGCACCTTCCGTGAAGAAATGAAGCGCATGTGTGATATTTTCCGTGGCCGTATTATCGATGTGGCCGACGGTAGCTTTACTATTGAGCTTACCGGCTCAGGCACCAAACTAGATGCTTTTATCGAAAGCTTAGATAAATCAGCGATTTTAGAGACTGTCCGCACTGGTGCATCTGGCATAGGTCGCGGCGACCGTATTCTTAAAGTTTAAGCAGCATAATTAAAAACCATATTTATAATTTACTCAGCATCAGCATAGAAAGGCGATGAATCAAATGAAAGTTTATTACGATAAAGACGCAGACCTTAGTTTAATTAAAGGCAAAAAAGTAACCATTGTTGGTTACGGCTCACAAGGTCACGCACACGCGGCCAACCTTAAAGATAGTGGCGTAAGCGTCACTATCGGCCTTCGCACTGGCGGTAGCTCATGGGCTAAAGCTGTTGCCGCTGGTCACAAAGTATTAGAAATCGCTGACTCTGTAAAAGATGCAGACGTGGTAATGTTGTTATTGCCTGATGAAACGATGGCGCAAATTTTTAGCGAGCACGTTGCCGATCATTTAAAACAAGGCGCTAGCTTGGCTTTTGCGCACGGCTTTAATATTCACTACAACCAAATCACACCACGTGCTGATTTAGACGTAATTATGATTGCACCAAAAGGCCCTGGCCACACTGTGCGTTCAGAATATCTTAAAGGCGGCGGCGTACCTTCATTAATCGCGGTTTACCAAGATAAATCTGGCAAAGCTAAAGCACTAGCACTTTCATACGCAGCAGCTAACGGTGGCACTAAAGGCGGCGTGATTGAAACTGACTTCCGTGAAGAAACAGAAACTGACTTATTTGGCGAGCAAGCAGTATTATGTGGTGGTGCGGTTGAGTTGGTAAAAGCTGGTTTTGAAACATTGGTTGAAGCTGGCTACGCGCCTGAAATGGCCTACTTTGAATGCTTACACGAACTTAAATTGATTGTAGATTTAATGTACGAAGGTGGCATTGCCAACATGAACTATTCAATATCAAACAATGCTGAATATGGTGAATATGTAACAGGTCCTCAAGTGATTAATGATCAATCACGTGCTGCGATGAAAACATGTTTAGCTAACATTCAGAATGGTAATTACGCGAAACAGTTTATTTTAGAAGGTCGTACTAACTACCCTGAAATGACTGCACGTCGTCGGTTGAATGCAGCTCACCCAATTGAGCAAGTAGGCGGCCAATTACGCGCAATGATGCCTTGGATTGCTAAAAACAAATTAGTAGATCAATCTAAAAACTAGGCATTAAAAGCAACACTAAGTAAAAAGGGCAAGACGCACACGTCCTGCCCTTTTTTCATTATTAACGCATAAAATAATACCGTTCATTTAGGACTTAACTGATGCCATCAATTGCCGTGATGATTCAATATCTATTGCCCAAGCAAGCCATTACTCATCTTGCAGGCAAACTCGCCAACCTGCAAGGCGGCCGTTTCACTACTGCAGTTATCCGTTGGTTTATAAAGCGTTATCAGGTGAATATGGCTGAAGCGGAGATGACTGGAGCCTGTTGCTACAAAACCTTTAATGATTTTTTTACGCGCGCTCTCAAAGTCGGCGCCAGACCCATAACAAACGCTCAGTTTATTTGCCCAGTCGACGGTGCTATCAGCCAACTTGGAGCTATTGAGGTTGATCAAATATTTCAAGCAAAGGGCCATCATTACTCTACAACCGCCCTACTTGGCGGAAACCATTCATTGGCGGAAAAGTTTAATAATGGTCACTTTGCTTGTATCTACTTGAGCCCTAAAGACTATCACCGCATTCATATGCCCTGCGATGGCGAATTATTAAGTATGGCCTATGTTCCGGGTGCCTTATTTTCGGTCAATCCCAATACAGCAGAAGGTGTCCCCGGTCTATTTGCTAAAAATGAGCGTGTGGTCTGTGAATTTAGTTCAGCGCAAAACGGTAGCTTTGTGATGATTTTGGTGGGCGCCACCATCGTCGGCAGCATGGCAACGGTCTGGCACGATGCAGTCAATTGCATTATTAACCCACCACGTAGTCGCAACATTCGCTTATGGGACTATCGCAAACAGAATATCACCCTAAAACAGGGTGATGAAATGGGGCGTTTCTTACTTGGCTCAACTGTAGTGATGTTATTTGAACAACAGAATCTACAATTTAATGCGGATTGGCAGGCAGGGACTATCGTTAGATTGGGAGAAATGATGGCGTAGTTAATAGCGGCTATTACCGCTATTAACGCTACTTTATCTCGCTACTTTATGGTGTAGATGGGGTGCTAACTCATTTAGCGCAGATTCGTAGACACCGCGTTTAAACTCAATCACATCTTCTAACGGCACCCAATAATCGCTCCAACGCCAAGCGTCAAACTCTGGGTGTTCACTGGCGCGAAGAGAAACGTCGCTGTCACGACCAACCATTCGCAACAAATACCATATTTGTTTTTGCCCCTTATAGCTTCCACGCCACTCTCGTTTAACCCAAGTGGAGGGTACTTCATAGCGTAACCAGTCTTTAGTCCGCCCCAGAATTTTTACATGCTCAGGCTTAAGACCCACTTCTTCCATCAACTCACGATACATAGCCTGCTCAGGACTTTCACCGTAGTTAATACCACCCTGCGGAAACTGCCAAGCATGCTCACGGATACGCTTACCCCAAAACACCTGATTGCTGGCATTGCATAAAATAATGCCAACATTCGGGCGAAACCCGTCACGATCTAACATAGCGTTATACTGCCTTAATAATTTAGTGCAATTTTTTCATATTTTGGCATTTTTTGAAAGCTACCATTTAACTGTAAATCCTAACACCATGAATATAAACATAAAATTTAATCATATAATTTTTTTTCTGGTCATTATGTTGACAAATACTAGCTGCATATTAGCCCCTAGGCCAACTCAAGCTAATTTTGCCTATATTAGCAACCAAGGTGAAAACAGCGTATCTGCAATCAACACCTCGACCAATCGCGTGATTAAAACCATCGCCGTTGGCACAGCACCAGTCGGTGTAGCTGTATCTTCAACATTGCATCGCGCTTATATCTCAAACGTCGAAAGCCAAGACATTACAATTATTAACACGCAAAATCACATGGTTATCGGCACAATTAAGGTGCATGGTTCACCCGTAGGCCTAGCGCTATCTCCTGACAGCAAAACACTCTACGTTGCCGATTGGTTTACTAATCGAGTTTTAGCAATTAACACCCATCACACAGAAATAGTGCGCGCACTCATCATTGCAGATGCACCTGCTGGCCTAGTGGTCAGTCCTGACAATCAATTGCTCTATGTAGCCAACCGAGATAGCAATGATGTGGCAATTATTGACACGGCAACGCTTACGATTAAACAACGTATTAACGTAGGTAAGCACCCCTATGGCATCGCGCTTAGTTCCAGCGGCATATGGCTAGCATTAGTGAATGTGCAAGATGATAGCGTAAGTCTAATTAACACTAATAACCAAGTACAACAACAATTCAAGGTGGGTTATCACCCTTATTGCGTAGCTTTTAGCTTGGATGACAAAACGCTATACATCACTAATACCCAAGATGACAGCGTCACGGTGATTGACATAGCTACCAAAAAAACTATCGCAACTATTGCTGTCGGCAATACGCCTGAAGGCATTAGCCTTGACCATGAGCATGCTTACGTCGCCAACTGGGGTAGCAGCAATGTCAGCGTAATCGATCTTCACACCAACAAAGTAGTCGCCACAATCAAAACCGGTGAAAAAAGTCGCGCATTCGGGCAGTTTATTATTCATCAATAACACGAGTATTATCTTGAGTTTCAACTTTATTGAAGCCTGCCAATGGCTGTCAAACTGAGGTAGGGAAAAAACCGTAACCGCTTGGCAATATGCCAAGTTAGAATAAGCGAAAGTGACCGATCATTTAATGTAACCTTACCCTCATAAGATCTAGGTTCTCATCTATAATATGTCGTTGTTTTTGATTAACTGCTCTCTTACTGGGAGTCTTGGAGAAATTTGAATGAAAAGAATTTTAGCGTTACTCGCAATTAGTTTAGGTATAGTCTCGTTTACAGCAGCAGCACACGGTCCATCGCCACAAAAAGTCGAAAAAACTATCACTATTAAAGCCGATCCAGCAAAAGTGTGGGCCATCGTCAAAGACTTCAGCGCTATTCACCAGTGGCATCCTGGCGTTGCCAGCACCAAGGTTGAAAAAGTTGGTGATGACACTTTTAGAACACTCACTTTTAAAAATGGAGGCAATGTCTACGAGAAATTACGTAGTATCGATGATGCATCTATGAAAATTAAGTATGAAATCGTATCTGGCACATTGCCACTCACAGATTACAACGCAACCATGACGGTAACTCCCGGCGACAACCCAGGTGAAACCAAGGTTGTTTGGATGGCGCGATTTTACCGTTTGTACAAACTAAATCCACCAATTCCTGAAGGTCAAGACGACGCGACTGCTATTAGTGCAATTACTGGTATATTTGATTCAGGTTTAGCTAACTTAAAAACAGTAGCCGAATCAGCCAAATAAAAATATATCAAAGCTTATGCAAGCCTGATATATAAGTCGTCAATAAAAAAGCGGAATTCAATGTTCCGCTTTTTTATTGCGCAATGGTAATCTGATATTACGAAAATTACCTCATACCGCCACAGCAGTTTATTAACACTAATGATATGCTATAGACAAATCATCACTTCACCCGAATATTCAATATGAACTATAACCCGCCACTAGAGCTTTCAAGCGATCACGAAAGTGAATTTAATCACAAAAACTCAAGCATTATTTGGTTGCATGGATTAGGTGCTGACGGCTATGACTTTGCGCCAATTGTGCAACAGCTTAATTTGGCTGGCGTGCGATTTATTTTGCCACACGCACCTGAGATGGCTGTGACACGCAATAATGGTTACATTATGCCGGCTTGGTATGACGTGTATGGTTTAACGCCAATTAGTCATGAAGATGAAGCTGGTATTAAAGTTAGTCAATCCTATATAAACTCTTTAATCCAAAATGAGTTGGACCGCGGGGTGCCCAGCGAGCGCATCGTGCTCGCAGGATTTTCACAAGGTGGCGCTATTGCCTTATACACAGCTTTACGATATCCACAACGTTTAGCTGGTGTGTTGGCGCTATCAACCTATATGCCACTCAAAAAATCTCTTGCGGTTGAAGCACATGTAGCCAATACCAAGCTACCTATCTTTATGGCACATGGTGTATTAGATGAGGTGATTAGTTTAGAAACGGCGAGCTTATCGCGTGAATTATTGCAAGATCAGGATTACGCCATTTCATGGCATGAATACAACATGGCACACAATGTAATCCCTGCAGAGATTAACGATATTAGGAATTTTTTACAGCAGATTTTGCAATAGAATTGGTAGAATAGTAGCTTAAGAATTATTGATCACTGCCATGACCGCATCTAACAGTAAAACCACACCAAAATCTTCCAATGAAGATAGTGCTAGCGAAGATCAGCTAAGCTTTGAACAAGCGTACGCCGAACTTGAATCTATCGTGGCCCAAATGGAGTCGGCACAAATGCCACTGCAAACCTCTCTTGCGGCGTACACCCGCGGCAATTTCTTATTGCAACATTGTCAACAATCACTCGCTAAAGTGGAGCAGCAAGTGCAGATGTTAAATGAACGAAATCAATTGATTTCATTTACACCTGTTGATGACTAACTTCGTGGAGATTTCGGCACAGCTTGACTTTGATGCTTGGGTAAAACTAAAACAAGCACACATAGAGCAAGTCTTAGATCAAATTTTACCTGGCGCAGACTTAATCCCGAAAACTCTGCATAGCGCCATGCGCTACAGCATTTTGGGTGGGGGTAAGCGTGTGCGTGCTCTGCTCTGTTATGCCGCGGCAGAAGTCTACATTCAAGACACTTCATCAGCTGATATTAGCTTGGCCGATAATGCCGCTTGCGCGTTAGAGCTAATACACGCGTACTCACTCGTGCATGATGATATGCCATGCATGGACGATGATGACCTGCGTCGAGGAAAACCAAGCTGTCACAAGCAATATGATGATGCCACAGCACTCTTGGTAGGTGATTCACTTCAAAGTTTAGCTTTCAGTGCAATATCTCAAACCAGTCCATCTCAAAATGCACAGCAGCAATTACAGATGTTGAACATTTTGGCAAAGGCAGCGGGATCCTTAGGGATGGCAGGTGGTCAAGCAATCGATTTGTCCTCCGTTGGCAAACCGCTGAACCAATCTGAACTTGAAACTATGCATAGATTAAAAACTGGGGCGCTGATTGAGGCTGCGGTATTAATTGGTGCTGCCAGCGTCCAATCAAAGGCTAGCACTAATAATGCTGAAATATTAGCCTTGACTCGCTATGCCGCCAATATTGGACTGGCTTTCCAAGTAGTTGATGATATTTTAGACGTAGAGGGCGACAGCAACACTCTAGGGAAAACCGCAGGCAAAGATGCCGATAACAATAAACCGACCTATGTGACTTTATTAGGATTGAAGGCCGCCAAAATCTATGCAGAGCAACTGCACCATGAGGCGCTAGCCGCGTTAAAACCTTTTTCCAAACAAGCATTGCGCTTACAGCAGTTGGCTGATTTCATTATGCACCGTAGATTTTAAGCCCACCCCTAATATGAACCCATTACTAGATACGATTGACTTTCCACAGCAACTACGACTGCTAGAACGTAAACAATTACCACAGTTGGCGCAAGAGTTACGTGCATTTTTAATTGATAGTGTGTCCAAAACTGGCGGCCATTTAGCGTCAAATTTAGGCGTAGTTGAGCTAACTATCGCCTTACATTATGTGTTTAATACACCAGATGATCGCCTAGTATGGGATGTTGGCCACCAAACCTATCCCCACAAAATTCTGACAGGTCGTCGCCAAAAAATGCAGGCCTTGCGCAGAGCACAAGGCATCGCAGGCTTTCCACGCCGTTGCGAAAGCGAATATGACACCTTTGGTACAGGCCACTCTAGCACGTCAATTTCTGCCGCACTAGGTATGGCAGTCGCCGCGCAAAAAGCTGGCCTAGAACGCCGTGCGGTGGCAATTATAGGTGATGGTGCCATGACCGCGGGCATGGCGTTTGAGGCGCTTAATAATGCTGGCGATATGAATGCCAATTTATTGGTCGTGCTCAATGACAATGATATGAGCATCTCCAATAACGTGGGTGCGCTCAATAATTACTTAACTAAACTACTATCAAGCCGCTTTTACAACACGGTGCGTAGTTCTGGTAAAAAGGTGCTTTCCGTCATGCCGCCGATGATGGAGTTCGCCAAGCGTGCTGAAGAACATGTGAAAGGTATGGTGATGCCAGGCACATTGTTTGAAGAATTTGGATTTAACTATATCGGCCCGATTGATGGTCATGATTTGGATACGTTGGTTGAAACCTTACGTAATATTAAGCAATTAAAAGGTCCGCAATTCCTGCATATCGTGACACAAAAAGGCAAAGGTTTTGAACCCGCAGAAGATAATCCAAATAAATTTCATGGCGTAGGTAAATTTGATCCTTATAATGGCGACGCTATTGCTAGCGGCACCTTGGCCGCAAAAAAAACCTACACTCAAGTATTTTCTGACTGGCTGGTAGATATGGCAGCCATTGATCAACGTTTAGTTGCAGTCACTCCCGCCATGTGTGATGGGTCGGGGTTAAATGCATTTGCAGAAGCTTACCCAGACCGATATTTTGATGTCGGCATTGCTGAGCAACATGCACTAACCTTTTCCGCTGGACTTGCCTGCGACGGATTAAAACCAGTAGTGGCAATCTACAGCACTTTTTTACAGCGTGCTTATGATCAGCTTATCCATGATATAGCACTGCAAAAACTACCAGTGCTATTGGCCATAGACCGTGCTGGCTTAGTCGGCGCCGACGGTCCCACGCATGCTGGCAGCTTTGATTTGAGTTATTTACGCTGCATTCCCAATACTGTGGTGATGGCACCTAGCGATGAAAATGAATGTCGGCAAATGCTTTATACCGGCTTTATGCACAATGGCTTAGCTGCGGTGCGTTACCCACGTGGTAGTGGAAGTGGCGCAGTAATACAGTCCAAAATGCAGGCAATAGAAATAGGCAAAGCCCAATTGCTTCGAACCACGCAGGAGGTTGCAGGAAAAAGAGTTGCGCTACTTGCCTTTGGCTCAATGTTGGCACCAGCTTTGCAGGCTAGCGAAAGCATTAATGCTAGCGTAGTCAATATGCGCTTTATTAAGCCGTTAGATACAGCAATGATTGCTGAACTAGCTAACAGCCATGACTTACTCGTTACCATAGAAGAGAATGCCCTGATGGGTGGTGCAGGTGCAGCAGTACTAGAGGCAATGCAAGCCTTAAACGTACATATGCCAGTACTATGCCTCGGGTTACCAGATCAATTTATTGAACACGGCAACCATGAAACTATGCTGGCAGAATGCGGTCTAGATCCTTCAGGCATCGTTAAGGCAATTGAGCAAAAATTAACCTAGTGTTATACTCAACTACTAAGAATAAACCGTTTAACTGGATTAAAAATGAATCAAGCAACAACCCCATCTGCAATAGAAGATGTTCAAAATACGATAGACACTCGTCATCTTGCCATTGATAAAGTTGGCATTAAGTCTATACGCCACCCAGTCGTTGTAAAAGACAAATCTGGCGGAGAACAACATACTGTAGCCATGTTTAACATGTACGTGCATTTACCACAGCAGTTTAAAGGCACGCATATGTCGCGCTTTGTTGAAATTCTAAACATGAATGAACATGCAATTTCGGTGGAGTCTTTTGAAACAATTTTACGTGAAATGGTCAAGCGCTTAGAAGCAGAGTCTGGACATGTAGAAATGACCTTCCCTTACTTTGTCAATAAATCAGCCCCCGTATCTGGCGTCAAAAGTCTGCTGGATTACGAGGTAACATTTATTGGTGAAATTCATCATGACAAATTTGAGATTACGGTCAAAGTGTTAGTACCGGTAACAAGCCTTTGTCCATGCAGTAAAAAAATATCTAATTATGGTGCACATAACCAACGCTCACACGTCACTGTAACAGCGCTGATTAATGACTTTATTTGGATTGAAGACATTATTGATCTAGTAGAAAAACAAGCTTCATGCGAACTATATGGTTTGCTAAAACGCCCAGACGAGAAATTTGTAACTGAGCGTGCTTATGACAATCCGAAGTTTGTAGAGGACATGGTGCGTGATGTTGCGGCTCAACTGGATGCGGAAAAACGTATATTAGCCTATACGGTTGAAAGTGAAAATTTTGAGTCTATACATAATCATTCGGCTTACGCTTTGATTGAAAACGACAAGCGTAAATAGTAAATAGACGTGTGCGCAGTCTAGACTGCGCATTAATCCTTAGTGCTTTCTGGCAGTTGAAAGATGACCTTTACTTTAGTGCCCAATGAATGCAAAACATTGCTAAAGCCTAACTCAACCCGCGCCTGATGTTGATTGGCAATTTCTCGCACGATGGCCAAACCTAGACCACAACCACTCTCCACATTACCCAACACCCGATAAAATCGGTCAAACACCTGCTGCTGCTCATTTAAGGCGATGCCGGGGCCATTATCTTGTACCGACAACACCACCTCATTATTTAACATGTCTAACCCTACGGTCACCTTGGTGCCTGGCGGGTTGTAACGAATGGCATTATCTATTAAGTTGTTGAGAAGTTCTTGCAATAGCACGGCGTTACCGTTAATTTTTCGCTGTCTAAACAGGCAACTTACCCCTAGATCAATATTTTTTTCCAAGGCTTTAGGAACCCAGTCTGCAGTCACCTCGTTAATCAACGGAACCAAATCAACTGGCAGCATTGACTTGGTATTAGATTCTGGTTCGGCACGTGCCAAACTCAACAACTGATTGGCTAGCCTAGCCAAGTTATCACTGCCGGTACTAATTTGCTGTAATGCGTGATGCGTGCTGGCGAGACTATCTTCCCTTAGTGCAGCTTCTGCTTGCACTTTAAGCCCTGCCAATGGAGTTTTAAGTTGATGAGCCGCGTTTGCAATAAACTGATTGCGTTCGTCCACCGCTCCTTTGACTTTAAACAACAACTCGTTCATGGCGTGCAATAAAGGCTGCAACTCTTCTGGCGCTGCCTCCTCTTCCAGAGGCTTGGTGTCTGATGGCATACGCTTAGAAATTAAATCCTTTAAGCGATCTAAAGAGATTAGTCCTCGCCGTATAC
>CAILXF010000008.1 GCA_903838125.1 uncultured Pseudomonadota bacterium
CCTGGTCGGTCGTGATCGTGGTCACGCCTTGTGAGGCATTTGATAAGGTCGCTGTGAACGTGTAATTCGCAACTTCACCCTCAACCACCGTTGATGCACTCAAACTTACCGTCGTCGCTACCACTTCAGTCTGCAACAACAACGAAAACATGGTGTTCTCAACTGGACCACCCAGAGAATTGGCATTCTCAAAAGGACTTGGTGTAGTAGTCGTTACAATCGGCTGAACCACAACGTACACGTTACCACTCATCAAGTCACCACCACCCGTGGTGCCTGCTGCAGTCGCTTCTAAATTGTCGCCAATGTCATTACCCTTAGCAAGATTTTCGATAATCTTATTAAAATCAGTGGCGGCGTCTGCTTTCACGTCGTGGTGATCGGCAGGCGTATCAAGAATAGATTTATCAATGGTTAAGGCATCACCGGCTGCACCACCAATTTTAATCAACTGGCCTTCAGCTACCTGAATCTCTGCATGGGCGCCAGGGGACGTGACAACCACATCACCGACATTTAATTGCGCGCCAACTTTAAGGACTGATTGTGTTCCGTCTGGGTGACGAACAAAGACTTTACCGGTTGCTTTCGCTAAGGTCGCTGCGGCGTGAATTACGTTTGTTGAATTAGCCATTAATTTTCTCGATATTTAAAATTGAGTGGTACTACATCTAAAACGTATTCTACAGACAATAAAAACCCCATCTATTGTACTGAAGTACAGATGGGGTTTTTATGTTAACTACTTGTTTATTATTAGTTTTTTATTATATCAACCATCATTAGCGGCCATTTCTACCCGTGATAGCAATCACGCGCTTCATGTAATTCAAACTATTGTCGAATAAATGAGAATAATTATGGTCACTATCACGAAGCCAGCACAACAATCACTTTACTATAAAGACTAAAGCTGACCTTTGACTAACAGCACCAATTTTAAACGATCGGCAACCCCCAGTTTCTCAAAAATAGCTGAGAGATGCGCCTTTACTGTGCGCTCACTAATATCAAGACGCCTAGCGACTAATTTATTGCTCTCGCCTAAGGCAATCGCATCAACCACTTCAATCTCTCGCGGCGATAACTTTTCTTTCCAGGCGCGCTCATTCGCTTCAGCTCCCTCAGACTGCCCGCGACCCATTGCAAACACTAAGTACTGCATTAAATCTTCACCTAACCAAATACCGCCCTCCATGACTACGCTTGCAATCTGCTTCAGGGTCTCGGGACCCGCGTGCACATTCACGTAAGCCTTCGCACCTGCAGCTAAACAGGCCAACGCCTCATTGGCGAGGGGGATGTTCGTCATGACCACAAATTTTTGGTCTGGGTAATGCTTTTTAAGCCAATCCACTTGTGGCTTTATCTGCTCAAGAGGATCCGATTTTAGCCAAACAATGTCAGCCTGCGCTTTGGCTTGATCCCCAAATGCAATAACTTTCGCCTCTGGAAAAACCTCTGCGAATCTTTCAAGCGGCTGACCCGTCTCAGTAATCAATAAATGTGATGTTGGATCCATGTTATCTTTCCGTTAATGCGACTTGTCGAGCTCGCAGCAATGGTTTTAATAAATAAGTTAAGACTGTTTTACTGCCTGTATGGATATCGACTTCTGCCTGCATCCCAGGAATAATTGGCAGCGTCTTATTAAAGTTAGATTTGGTGGTCTTGACCTTCACGATGTAGTAGGTGTTGCCTTTTTCATCGGTAATCGAATCTGCACCGATCGATTCTAGCTTCGCCTCCATCCCCCCATAAATCGAGAAGTCGTAGGCCGTCAATTTAACCAAGGCGCGTTGACCTACGCGCAAGAAGGCAATGTCGCGCGGCTGCACTTTGGCTTCTAGCACCAAATTATCTTCTGAGGGCACAATTTCTACAATGTCTTTACCTGGGGTAACCACGCCCCCCACGGTATTCACAAGTAGGCGCTTCACAAATCCATTCATCGGCGCCCTTAAGACAGATTGTTTTACCTTGTCTGTCAGCCCTACAGAGGTTTCGGAAAGTGAGTTTAGCTTAGCCATCGTCTCACTCAGATCCTTACGTAAATTATTTCTAAACTCCAGTTCCACGTTCTGAATCTTACTGCCCGCCTCATGGATTGCCGCTTCAATTCTTGAAATTTGTGAAAGTGCCTGCAACCGTTCACCGGTATATCGGGTGACATCACGCTCTAATCTGATCAAATCCACTTCTGAAACAGCACCCGTTGACAACAGTGGTTTCGTCAGTTGCAGCTCGTGATTGGCTGACTCTAACAGCTGCTTCGCCTGATCTCGCTTCGCTTGTGCTTCGCTGAGTTCATGTTGTCGTTGAGATAGTTCTTGCCTCGCAATGGAAATCTGGGCCTGCAATTCATAGCGGGCATTCTCAAGGTAACGTGCTTCCTGCGCATAGACCAGCTTATCATCCACAGAGGCCGCTGCTGGAACCTTAAAGGGACGATTTTCTAGCAAAGCATTGAGGCGCTCGGCCTTAGCCGCCAAGGCCACGTTCTGAACTTGGTTCTCTCGTACCGACGACACAAACCGGGTGGTATCAATCTCCACCAAGGGGTCCCCCGCCTTAACTGCCTGGCCTTCCTTAACGGCAATCTTTAACACCACCCCACCATCAATGCTTTGCATCACTTGCAATTGGCTTGATGGAACCACCTTTGCGTCTCCCTTCACCAGTTCATCGACATGCGTGAACGCAGCCCAAACGATGAATAAAAATACCGTTAACAAAGCAATACGAATAATCAGCATGCCACGTAAGGGTTTTTGATGGAGGATGTAATGGTCAGCATCCGTCACAAAATCTTTCAGGCCATCCTCTTGAAAAGTATCTTCATGCTTAATCGAAAAGTAGTTAATAATGCCTCGAAAGCCGCCTAAGCCAATAACCTTGCTCCACCCTCTCACCCCGCCCTTCTCCTGTTCCGCAGCCACCTCTAATTGGCGAACATTGACCTTTAATCGGTCGTAAATAAACGTCGGCAAGATGGCTTTAATGAAACCCTTTATCGCGTTAGTCATGTGTGCCATTTTTTGTTTGATCCATTTCATCATGATGCCACGCTCAACTTTCCTGAGTTAAGAGCCTCAATCACGGCATCTTTAGGTCCATCCGCCACTACGCGTCCTTGATCCATCACAATGACCCTTTTAGCTAGGGCTAATAAACTCATCCGATGCGTCACGATCACCATGGTTTTATTTTCACCATAAGCTTCCATCTTCTTAATGAAGGCTGACTCTGTTGAAAAGTCCATGGCACTTGTGGGCTCATCAAATAGCATAATCGAAGGGGACATCAATGCCGCGCGCGCTATGGCAACACATTGTCGCTGTCCGCCTGATAAAAACTCACCCCGCTCGCCGACGAGCATATCAAACCCTCTAGGATGTCGATTCACAAGATCCGAGAGCATACCTACATCAGCAGCTTGCAATATCTGATTGTCCTCAGCATATGGGGCGCCCAAGGTAATGTTTTCTCTAAGTGTCCCAAAAAACAACACGGTATGCTGCTCTACACAGCCAATACTCGCACGCAAATCAGCGGGATCTAATTGACGTAAATCAATACCATCCACCCTCACTGCGCCTTCGGTCGGCTGATACATGCCCATGATCAGTCTGGTTAAACTGGTTTTACCTGATCCCGTTTTACCAATGATGGCGACATGCTCTCCTTGCTTGATACTAAATGACACACCATTTAGCGCAAGACTCTCTTGATTTGGGTAGGCAAACTTCACATCACGCAACTCAATGTCACCCTTAATATGGTCACGGTGCACGAAGGTCGTTTCTTCAGAACGCTCGCCAGGCTTTTTCATTTGCTCTTCAAGCATATTGAGCGACATTTTGGCGTTCTCATACTGCATGATTAAGCCCACTGTTTGTGCTAGGGGAGCAATAATTCGACTGATAAACATGCCACTGGCAATCAGGCCACCCATAGTCAGCATTTTCAAATCAATTAAATAAACACCCAACACCACATTAGCCACCACACACACTGAGCTCATGGAACTGACTAACCCTGTCGCGGAATGGTTTTTATGACGAATACTGGCAGATACCTTAGCGAGCTGTGCTGAAATAGCTTCCCACCGCGCTTGGATATGGTTTTCAGCCCCAAGTGCTTTCAAGGTCTCTAACGCAGACAAGCTTTCAATTAAGGTTGAATTTTTGAGTGCCGACGTACGGTAAGATTGTTCTGTTAAGGCATGCACTTGCCGCTTGACGTACAAGCTATAAAGAATAATAACGACCGCAGCAATAAGCGGAATAAACATCAGTGCCCAGCAGATCCAGCCAATGAGTAGCAAAAATAGCAAGGCAAAAGGCAAATCTACCAGCGTCGTCACAGTCGCAGACGACATAAAGTCGCGAATAGACTCGAATGATCGCAATGTCTGTGCAAAGGACCCCACCGACAGGGGCTTATCTGCAAGCCGCATACCCATGACGCGTTCCATGATGAGCGCCGATAATTTGACATCGATTCTCGATCCTGCCAAATCCACAAAATGAGAACGAATCATCTTTAAGGAATAATCTAAGATGATGGTAATTAGCACGCCCAAGGCGAGCATCCACAAGGTTTCTTCGGCCTTACTTGGAATCACGCGATCATAAACATTCATGGAAAAGAAAGGGATAATCGTGGCAAATATATTGATTAAAAAAGCGGCAACCAATACGTCGCGATAAAGCGGAATTTGTTCAATAAAGGCCGACCAAAACCAATGACGCTCTGCCATGTTCGCCACTTCTGGCGTACGCTGATCTAATCTAAAACGCGGTCTCGCAAAAATAGCCCGTTGCGTAAAGCGCGATTGCAATTCATCCAAACTAATAGTAACTGCGCCCTGCCCGCTTTCCGGGAACAAAACAGTCGCTGTTTGTGACTCAGCATAAACCTGAAGGAGGACGCAAGCATGATTGTCTTTGAGTATAAGCACCGCTGGCAATAGCGAGTCATGAATCTTTGAGAGCTCAATCTTGACAACTTTAGAAGCCAATCCAGCACGGGAAGCTGCGCGATGGAAGATCGATGGGGTTAAGCCTTCTTTACCCATCGGCAATCCTGCCACCAGTGCTGAACGCGTGGTTGGACGAGCATAAATGCGGGTAAGCTCGACCAAACAATCTAATAATGGATCTAAATGTTCCAATGATATTCCTTCAATAAATAACTCAAGAGACTAGTCTGTTACGGCGGGTCCTGTTGCACCATCAAATCCAGCCAACTGCAAGGCAACCATTTCAGGCTCAGTCAGCACCCCTTCAGCAATGACAACTAATCCAATTTCATGGGCAATATTAGCCAACCCTTTTAAGAAGGCTTGGTTACCCTTATTGGTATCCAGATCTCGGACAAAACTTACATCTACTTTAATAAAATTAATGCCTAAATCATGTAATAACCCAATTTGATCAAACTGCCGTCCAAAATGCTCAATGCCAAGCTTAACAAAAGAGCCTTGTAAACTCATACAAAGGTTACGGAATTCCTCAAAGAATTTAAAGGTGCCACCTTCTGGAAATTCCAACCATAATCTTTTAGCGTCTTCAGGGTAAGTTGAGATTAATTTCTTCAGGGCCGGCACAAAAGTGCTCACTTTTAATGAGCTTGCAGAAAGGTTAATAGCATAGCCTGGAAGATTTTTATCCTCGCTAAGCTGAATTAAGCCCAGCTCTACTGCCGCAAGATCTAATGAGTGATGCAGAAATAATCGCTGAGATACTGGAATAAACTTAGCCGCAGGAATCCAATCAGATTCAGCAGACTCACGAATACGCAAAGGCCCTTCAAGATGGATGATTTCTCCATTGAAGTTTTTCACTGGGAATGTTCGAAGCACCATTAAACGGTCACGAATGGCCTTGCGAATTAATAACGCCCAAGCTTCTAATGTTTTGGGATAGTTTGGTTCATCGGCAATATCGGCGGAATGAACGCTATTATTGCCTTCAGCCTCTGAGGAAGCCAAAGCAATATCGATATTCGACATCAGTGCACCTAAGCTTATCCCTTTAAAACAAGAGGCAATCCCAACAGACGCACAAAAATCATGTTCATAAAATGATGAGATGTCAGCCACAATTTCTTCCACTAAAGACCGTGCAGTCTCTATAGGATGGTCATAAGGAATAAACACAGCAAAATCTGACCCATTTAAGCGACCACAAAAACTTTCTTCAATACCCTCAGAGCAAGTCGAAATTCTTTTTCCTACGCGCTTAATAACTTCATCTGCACCAGAACGCCCATGCCGCGTGTTGATGTCTGCTAGATTACTTAATCGCAAAATTAAACATGCACCAAGGAAGGTCCTTTCATTAAGCAAAGCTTCTTGCAGTTGCGTCATAAAAGCATTTCTATTAGGCAAGCCAGTCAAGCTGTCATAGTTAGCCTCGCGCCTCAAAACATCTAAGCGTCGAGCCTCAGTTTCAAATATGCTTTTTAATGTAGCCACGGTTGAATTCATCGCCAAAGCCAATTTTCTAAGTTCTGGGACGCTAGGTTCTGGGATGGTGACAAAGCGCTTCTCAGAAATCGCTTGGGCTTGCTCAACAACCAAATCTAATGGGCGATTGATTCTTCTAAGGATCATGGCCCCTAAAAAGCAGGCGCTGATAGCCGTTAGTAACATACTTAGCGTCATTCGCACGGTACTCTGCCACAAAGCCTTGTAGGCATAAGCACTTTGACTCTCTAGCCGAATTGCCCCCAGTTGCTTCCAACCTGTGCTTACTTTTGCATTGCCCGCAGGGACCACAATGGGGAGCATTTGAATGAACCACCCAGGCACACCTTTAACGTTATCGTCAGCCTTTTTTTCAATCACGACCTTGCCAAAAGCATCTTCAAAACGAACTAATCGATAGTTACCACTGTCAAATTGTGCAGATATGACTAAGTCCACTTGAACTAAATCATCCACTGTTTGACTTAAGCTTAATGCAAGGGCTGAGGCATTGTCTTGATTTTTTACGCGAAGCTGCTCAACAAGATAGGCGCGTGTACTCAGCGTGGAAGCAAATAAGCTCCCCATCAAGGCTAAAAGGGAAGTTAAAATAATGACAGATAACAGCTGGCGGTACATGGACATTTAACGGTTTCCTAAAATAAAAGAGGCGACTAACTTCAATTAAAACCCTCAATTTGAGCTCTCTGCAACAAGTCCTGCCATTTTGACAACTTGGCATTCTCAGATAAACCCGCTTGGCCCCCAGCACCCGAATATATTCCGTCACTATTAAAACTAAATACTGGTTGCAAATCAGGCCTTCTAGAAGCTGGCCTAATCTCAGTAATGAGATTATCCAAAATCATCGGTTCAGCGTCAGGCGTCGGATAATAGGCCATCACCATATGTGCCTGGTCTCCACCCGTCACCGCATTCGCATTCTTTGCTTTAACGTAGACCAATCTAAGCTTACTGACCGGAATACCCAGCATCATTAAAGTATAATATTTGACAATGGCGAAATCTTCGCAGTCTCCCGCACCCTTTCCCAATGTGTCCATGGGAGTTGCCCAATAATCCACCTGCCCCCAAACTGCTAAATCTTCACCCCAAGAGATCCGTCGATTAAAAAACTCATTCACGCGCTTAATTTTATCATCTGCACTTTTCTCTTTAACCGCAATCATCATAGACTGCCACGCCAAAAAGTTAGGTAGTGCAGCACTCCCATACTTGGCAACGAGTGTAGCTTGTAGCTTATTGACATCAAATGCAGATGCAACACCCAATAGCATTAATAATGTAATTAGAAACACTATTTGAGTTTTTTTAAAAAAAATATTCACAATTTTTTAAGTGTAGTCGACAAATTATAATATACCAATAGCTAAGATAACTATTAGTATAGAGTTAAAAATAGCCATTAAAACAACATATTTATTTTTTTAATAAGTTGGCGACATATCTAGAATGGTGTTGATAGTAAACAAAAAAACAACATCATTAAAAGAGTAACATCTAAATAGACCCATGACTCTTGACAACCAGAACCCTAAACGATATTTTGTAACTAAATATTACTAGTAAAATTAAAGACTTTGCTCATATAATTATACAAACATATACCTTAAAGAAAGGGGAACCAAATGTTTACAATTAAAAAAAATAAATTAAACCAAGCAATATTGCTTGCAACAGTTGCGATGGGCGTCTATTCCATTCAAGGTTTGGCAGCAGACTTGCTGACACTACCCCAGGTAGTAGAGTCAGCCATTTTAACGAACCCTGAAATTCTTCAAAGTTATAAAACTTATGAAGCAGCCCTAAGAGAGACTGATGCTGCTTCTGGTCGCTACCTACCCTCAGTAGACCTAACAAGTTCTATTGGTGTAGAACACCGCCGTGACCCTGGAAACCTGATGGGCGATCTAGGACACTCCTACTCAAGGGATCAAACAACGTTATCATTAAGGCAGCTAATTTTTGATGGTTTCGCAACTAAAAATGAAGTGGAACGATTAGATAAAACGAGTAAAGCGCGTTTATTTGAATTAGAAAATCTCTCACAGTCGATTGCACTTGACGCAACCAAAGCTTACGTTGATTTACTTCGTTATAGATCACTCACAACATTAGCTGAAGATAATTACGTTGCGCACAAAACCATTTATGAACAACTCCAACTTAAAGCAAAAGCTGGTGTAGGTAAAAAGAGTGACGTAGAACAAGCACGAAGTCGCCTATCTTTAGCAGACTACAACATGTCTGTTGAGGGGTCTAACCTTCATGACATAGAGTCACGTTATCAAAATTTGGTGGGGAACCTGCCACCAAAAGATATCAATGCGGCAGTGCCATTAGGTCAAGATATTCCTAAAGATCCAGTAGAAGCCATTAAATATGCACAAGTACATAACCCTAAATTACTTGCAACCATTCAAGATATAGCCTCTCAAAATGCATTATTTGAGTACAGAAAGTCAGCGTTCATGCCGAAGCTAGACTTCCGTGCACGTGCAGATTATGGTAATGATATTAATGGCTATAGTGGCGTACATAGAAATGAAGTCGCTGAAGTAGTCATGTCATGGAATCTTTTCAACGGCAATACTGATACGAACCTCAGAAAAAAAGAACTCAGCGCACTTGAAGCTGCAACTAATAGACGTGATAAAACATGTCGCGATATTCGATTAGAACTCCAAATCGCATACAACGACATTAATAAATTGTCTGCGGAAGCAAGCTTCCTTGATGAGCGCCAAATTGCTATTGAAAAAGCACGCGATGCTTACAGAAAACAATTTGACATCGGTCAACGTACCCTTGTTGACTTACTCAATGCTGAAAATGAAGTGTTTGAAGCAAAACGATTATATACCAACGTTGTGAATGATATCACTGTTGCAAAGGCTCGAACTCAATTCCAAATGGGCAACCTACTCTCATCATTGGGCTTAAGTCGCTTCGCAAGTGATAAAGCGCCATTACCTGAAAGCACCGATGGCTCAAACATTGCTGCCTGCCCTGCAGAATTAGCACCTGAGTATAAATTTAACCGCGAAGAGCTTGATGCACGCGCAATGGAAGTGATCAATATCAAGAAATAGTAGACTGGAGTCCTCAGTAATCTACATGTAAAATGAACCTTTTTAAAAACTGAGGTTTACAATTTCTTTGAGAAATTAGTAGAACTCAGTTTTTAATTATTATTTAAGGTAAGAAATGGCTTACATCAAAAGAGATTCTGATGGCAACATACAGGCAATCAGTTTCATTCAAAATGATGATTGTCATGAGAAGATTGAAGATGATCATGAGACCATTCAGATCATATCTGCAATGCTTGGTACTAAATCAATCGAAAACATTGCCTCCGACTTAGCCATGGTGAGGGTGATTGAAGATCTTATTGATGTTTTAGTGAGTAAGTCTATAGTGAGCATCAACGATCTACCGCAACCAGTTCAGCTTAAACTCCTAAAAAGAAAAAATCTTCGCACCCAAGGCGCTTTCAACATTGGGACTAACGATTTAATCAAACTCTAAGCGAGTTATCAAAATTTCACAGTTCCGTTCTTCACAGGACTGGTCGCGTGCAATTCATTCCTGCACTCTGGTCGTTGGTCTAAGAAACCCCTGCTACAATATCTGAACTTGGTGTATAGCGACGAAAGACTTCATGGTGATTACAATGGTTAAACAAGAAATTGCAATTTTTGCAGGCGGCTGTTTTTGGTGTACCGAGCCAGTATTTAGCCAACTCAAAGGCGTCAATGCCGTGGTGTCTGGTTATATTGGCGGGCACACGCTAAACCCCACCTATAAAACCATAGGGCAAGGTGACACTGGGCATGCTGAGGCTATAAAGATTAGCTTTGATGCTGAGAAAATTAGCTTTGAAACTTTACTTGAAATATTTTTTGCCTCACACGACCCTACTACGCCCAACCGTCAAGGCAATGATATAGGGAGCCAATATCGATCTGCGGTATTCTGCCAAAATAAAACTCAACATGACACCACCGTAAAAATGATTGCTGATCTCAATGCTACCCAAGCATTTAGCGCACCCATTGTGACTGAGATCCTCGGCGCAGAAACCTTTTATGATGCCGAAGATTACCATCAGTATTATTTTGCCAATAACCCTAATCAACCCTACTGCTTAGCAGTCGCTGCACCAAAGTCTGCCAAGATACGGGCAAAATATGCAGCGTTAATTAAAAGTGGAGACTCGTATTAGCCAATACGTATAAAAGGTTACCCATAATAGCCGCAGCTCGGGTCTGCCAAAGAACGTTTACCTCTACTCCGCACGCAGCGCTTCAATCGGATCAAGGCGCGCAGCGCTTCTAGCTGGCAATACGCCCGCGAGCAAACCAATTACTGCCGACATCACCAAGGCACCAACCGCAAAACTCCACGGCGTATGTACCGGCAATCTTGGTAACACTAAGCGTAAGAGTTGCGCTAAGCCAGCACCTAGCGACAACCCCATCAACCCACCTAATGCGGCAAGAATAATAGACTCACCTAAAAATAAACCCAGAACGCTTCGGCGGCGCGCGCCTAAGGCAACTAGCAGGCCAATTTCATTGGTGCGTTCGGTCACAGAAATAGTCATGATGGTCACAATACCTACCGCGCCTACTAGCAAAGAAATACCGCCAAGCGCCCCAACGGCCATGGTTAAAATATTTAGAATATTAGACAGCGTTTTTAGCATATCTTCTTGCGTGGTGATGGTGAAATCCTCATGGCCGTGGCGCATGATTAATCTATCCTTTATTGCATCGGCGACCTTCACTGAGGAAGCATTTTCAGCGTACGCCACATGAATTTCCACCAAGCCCTCACGGTTATAAAGCTCCAAAGCCCGCTCAGCTGGAATAAAGGCCGTGTCATCCAGATCTATGCCTAAAAACTGACCTTTAGGCGCCATCACCCCAATCACCCTAAAATGTAAACCTCCTATGCGCACCCTTGCACCTAATGGGTTAACGTCACCAAATAGTTCATTACGTAGTTTGGCTCCGAGCACCACAAATGCCCTTGGACTACCAGCGCCTGTACGTGGCAAAAAGCTACCGACATTAAGGCTAGAGCTAAATACGCGAGGAAAGTCGGCATCAACACCATATATGGTAGAACGGCGTAAGCGTCCATTGCCGCTCACTTCGGAGTTACCCCAAACCAAAGGCGTGGCCGCCGTCACATTGGGCAGATGTTTTAGTGACAACGCATCTTCCATGGTAAGTAATCGCGCAGTAGTTGGAATGCCTGATGGGGGCTGGCCACCAGTTTTCACCTTACCTGGCGCAATGGCAATGACATTAGTACCAAATTGCGTGAACTCAGACAGCACATACTGATGCACGCCTTCACCAATTGAAGTCAATAATATTACTGCAGCAATACCCACAGCAATGCCCAGCAAAGTTAAAAAACTACGAAGCCTATGAGAAACAATGGCTTGTAAGGCAAAGCGGGTTGAATCAGCGAGTCGCATCTACGCTCTTTTAGCTAGGGCCTGAATTGGTTCAAGTTCAGCTGCGCGCCTCGCAGGCATTACACCGAACACCAAGCCAGAAATCATGGCTGTACCTAATCCAGCTGCCACTGCCCATAGCGGTGGGTATGCTGGATAGCTAGGATAGATATGCCTCAGAATCGCTGCCCCTACATAACCTAAGGCTAATCCAAGTAAACCCCCAGTGAGTGATAGCAGTAAGGCTTCTACCATAAACAACTCCCTGACAGCGGTGGCGGTTGCCCCCAAAGCTTTGAGTAAGCCGATTTCAGCGGTGCGCTGTGCTACTGATACCAACATAACATTCATCACTAAAATACCGGCTACCGCCAAGCTGATGGCGGCGATTCCAGCCACACCAAGTGTGAGTACATTTAAAATCTTATCAAAGGTTTCTAGTACCGCATCCTGAGTAATCACGGTCACATCTTCTTCACCATCGTGGCGTTGCGTAATCATTTTAAGCACTTGCGCCTTAACCTCGGCAATCTGCTCGCGGCCTCTCGCTTCAATCAAAATCCGAAACAAGGTATTGGAATTAAGCATGGCTTGGGCGCTCGCCACCGGCACAATGAGTAACTCGTCAGTGGTCATTCCCATTCCGCGACCACCTTCTGCCAAGACACCTACCACCCGCAAGCGTCTATCTCCAATACGGACAGTTTTTCCTAGTGGATTATCGCTACCAAAAATTTCACGACGAATCAAAGCTCCTAGCACCACTTCGCCAGTACCATGTCCAGACCGGTCTTGGCTAAGAAAACGGCCTAATGCAATTTTTTGTTGACGTACCTGTAGGTAGTTTTCATTCGTGCCTAGCAGCATGGCTTCACGCAACTTTCCATCTGCATTAATTTCGGTGGTAGCCACAACAATAGGTGCAATGCGCACCACTCCTGGTAGGCGCAATAAGGCGTTGGCATCATCTACGGTTAAATCGCGTGGGGTGCTAGTAATTAGATTTGCAGGATTAAATCCGCGAGTTTCAGAGCGACCCGGCAATACGATGACTAAGTTGGTGCCTATGGCTGAAAACTCACCCACCACATAGCGCCTTGCGCCATCGCCGAGTGCAGTTAAAATGACCACTGCAGCAACACCTATCGACATAGCTATCATTAGCAAACCTGTGCGAAGTGGCGCACCGCTTGCAGCGGTAGTGGCATAGCGTAAGGTATCAATAAGTTTCAAGCTTAACCCTAGGTAGCTATCGACGAACTTAAGCTGTCACTTACAATACAGCCATCTTCCATTTTTATTTGGCGGCGTGCACGCGCACCCAGCACTGGATCATGAGTCACCACAATGAGCGTCATCCCTTGCGCATTAAGCGCTTCAAGTAAACGCACTACTTCCTCACCTGTGATGCGATCTAGATTACCAGTGGGCTCATCTGCAAGTAGCACTGCTGGGCGTTGCACTGTCGCGCGTGCAATCGCAACGCGTTGGCGCTGTCCGCCAGAAAGCTCATTTGGTTTATGTTGCGCCCTATCGGTTAAGCCGAAGTCCTTTAAGGCCTGTACGACCAGTGTTGCGCGTTGAGCGGTAGGCATGCCGGCTAAGGTGAGTGGCAATTCGATATTAGCAGCTGCGGTTAAACGCGGCACTAAGTGAAAGCTTTGGAAAATAAAGCCAATGCGCTTGCTACGCACCTGCGCCTGCGCGTCTGAATCTAAAGTAGTGACATCGTCCCCCTGAAGCTTATAGGTGCCGGCATCCGCACGGTCAAGTAGGCCGATCAAATTTAATAAAGTGGACTTTCCTGAGCCAGAAGGGCCCATGACAGCGATATACTCGCCAGAAGCAATATGCAAATTTACATTACGTAGTGCATGCACCTGACTATCGCCTAAATAGAAAGTGCGATTTATTTGACTAAGTTCAATGAGGTCTTGATTAGCCGAAGGCAAGCTAGGCATTATTTTGTCTTGCTACTATTGGTTTCAGATTTCACCAGTACGCCAGCTTTAACCCCTTCGCGTTCCAGAGAAGCTACGATGCGATCGCCTGCTTTAAGCCCAGCAAGCACTTCGGTATATTCCCAATTGGTAATGCCAGTTTTGATTTCACGCTGCTCCAATTTTTTACTCTCTGGATTAAACAGCAAAACTTTATTGCCTTCTATCAGCGTTGATGTTGGTACTCGCAATACATGCTCGTGGCTATCAAGGACAACTTCCACATCAGCACTATAACCAACCAGTAACTTTTTATTATCGACATTGCTATCTAGGGCTACTTCAACATCCACGGTACGCGACTGCTTCTCAACCGCTAAAACATAAGGCGCAACACGCTTAACATGACCAACTAACGGCTTTCCCGGTAAGGCATCTAAAGACACGCGTGCAAGCTGTCCCTTACGAATCTTAGGCGCATCGATTTCATCCATAGGTGCTTTAATATAAAGACAGGTGTCATCAATTAAATCAATTGCAGGCGGCATGACAATACCTGGTGGGGACGGCGTCGTGTACTCACCTAGTTCACCAACAATATCTGCAACAACGCCATCAAAGGGAGCGATTAGCACGGTGCGGTTTTGCTCAACCGTAGTGACTTTTACCCGGGCTTGCGCCTGCACTACGTCGGCACGTGCGCCATCACAGGCAGCTCGACGAGATTGTGCCTCATAGCGAGATTTCTCTTCATCACTTTCTGAAACAAACTCAAGGGTGCGTAACTTACTCATGCGGGCAGCATCGCGCTCAGCATTCTCCGCTATTGCGCAAGCTTCGGCGATACGCTTACGGCTACTTTCCACTTGGGTTTGGGCTAGTTGACTTTGAGCTTGCTGATCGTCATTCCAAAGCCGCATCAACACTAGGCCTTTTTTGACATGTTCACCTTTCTTGGCACCGATAAAAACAATTCGACCTCCACTGATTGGTGACAACTTGGTACGCTGACAGGCTTCTACGGTTCCAGCGCGGGTGTTGGCCACGCTGGATTGCACGGCGCCCAAGGAAACCTCAGCCAGAGATACTGCGATTGGCTGTGGACGATTAAACCACCAAACGGCAGCGGCAACACCAGCAATCAAACTTAAGATAATAAGAATGCGACGCATAAAATTCACATTAAAGATGAAGTATTCAGACTAGCAGTTTAAACAATAACAGCATTTGATCTATATCTAATACCTAATGCATACTTACTTTTGCCAAGCGTCACGCAAGGTGACCGTACGATTAAACACAGGTTGTCCAGACCGACTGTCGCGACTATCGGCCACAAAGTATCCATGACGCTCAAACTGAAATTTATCTTCAGGCTTAGCGTCTTTTAAGCTAGGTTCCAATTGAACACTAATCACTTTTACTGATTCAGGGTTGATATCATTCAGGTAGTCGGTATCACCCGCCCCCGGATGCGCTACTTTAAATAAACGATCATACAAACGTACTTCAGCTGCACAAGCATGGGCTACAGAAACCCAATGAATGTTGCCTTTGACTTTGACGCTATCAGAACCTGGCGTTCCAGATTTCGTGTCCGGTAGGTATTCACAATGCACCACGGTGACATTACCCTCAGTATCCTTTTCACAGCCAGTACATTTGACCACATACCCATAACGCAAGCGCACCATGCCTTCTGGTGTTAAGCGGAAATAGCCTTTACTTGGCACTTCCATAAAGTCTTCACGCTCTATCCATAGCGTTTTAGTGAGCGGCACCACGCGTTTACCCAGCTCTGGTTTTAATGGATGATTTGGCGCAAAGCAATCTTCAGTTTGATTGTCGGCGTAGTTATCAATCACTAGTTTAATTGGATCGAGTACTGCAATACGACGCTCAGATGCTTCATTTAGCACCTCACGCATACAATCTTCAAGAATGGTGTATTCAATCCAAGAGTCGGCTTTCGAAACACCGATACGATCCGTAAATAATTTGAAGCCTGCGGCTACGTATCCGCGGCGACGTGTGCCAGCGATGGTTGGCAATCGTGGGTCATCCCAACCGTTTACATGTTTATTTTCCACCAACTCAATGAGCTTACGTTTTGACAACATCACATAGGTCAAATTTAGCCGCGCAAATTCATATTGCTTAGGCAATGGGTCAGCTAATAAACCAGCTTCAGCTAAGCGTCCTAAAATCCAATCGTAAAACGGGCGTTGATCTTCAAACTCTAGCGTGCAAATTGAATGGGTAATTTGCTCCAAAGCATCCTCAATCGGATGAGCAAAAGTGTACATAGGGTAGATACACCAAGTGTCGCCAGTATTGTGATGGTGCGCGCGTTTAATACGGTATACAGCAGGGTCACGCAGATTGATATTAGCTGAAGCCATATCAATTTTAGCGCGCAGCACAAGGCTTCCATCCGCATGTTGACCGTCGCGCATTTCTCGAAATAAACTTAAGTTCTCAGCCACAGTGCGATCGCGCCACGGTGAGTTTTTTCCAGCTTCAGTCAATGTGCCGCGCGAAACACGCATCTCTTCAGCCGTTTGACTATCGACATAAGCATGGCCGTGTTCAATTAACGATTCAGCTGCACGGTACATAAAGTCGAAGTAATTGCTCGCAAAAAACATATAAGAGCCAGCAGGCGTCTGCCAGTCGAAGCCTAACCACTTAACGGTATCGGTAATGCTATCAACGTATTCTTGGCTCTCTTTTTCTGGATTGGTATCATCAAAACGCAGATGACAGACACCGCCATAATCACGCGCTAAACCAAAATTCAAGAAGATGCTTTTAGCATGGCCAATATGCAAATAACCATTCGGCTCAGGTGGGAAACGCGTGCGAATTTTAGCTGGGTCAGGCTGACCCGCAGCGTGATGGGTTGCATCACCAGGACTACCTGCCCATTGACGACTTTTGTATACACCCTGCTCTAAATCTTTTTCCACAATAGCGCGGATAAAATTGGAACCGAGGGGAATAGGTGTTTTTTCTGCTGACATAAGTGTACTTCAATGAGTGAGTGGTCAATATAGATGCTATTTTACACGCTTGCGCTAAAAAGACCTCGCCTCAAGTGTGCATCATGACGATGTTTTGAATCATATTCCCTGTGCTAAAATTCCCACACATATGAACGCACTGACTTTCCCTATTTTAAGACTGCTAACCGACGGAAAATTTCATTCTGGCGAAGCTATTGCAACGCAATTAAAAACAAGTCGCGCCACAGTATGGAACGCGCTACAAGATGCGGAGGCGTTAGGAGTTGAGGTTTTTTCAGTACGTGGGCGCGGTTACAAACTGCCTGAAGCAATCACACTTCTAGACGAAGAAGCTATTATCAACGCCATAGGCGAGCAGCGCGCTTGGTTTAAGCTAGAAGTGTATGATCATCTAGAGTCTACCAATAGCTATTTAATGAAGAAAATTGGTGGCGGACAAGCCCACGCTACCTGCGTGGCCGCTAATTTACAAAGTAAAGGACGTGGTCGCCGTGGGCGTAGCTGGCAAGCTGGGCTAGGAGCCAGCCTCACCTTTTCTTTATTATGGCGATTTCAATGTGGCGCATCAGCGCTATCGGGTTTAAGTTTAGCTGTTGGGGTTGCGCTAATTCGTGCACTGCATAGCTTAGGCGTCAGCCAAGCGCAGCTTAAATGGCCCAATGACATACTTATCGGTCGCGAGAAGCTAGCAGGCATATTAATTGAGCTACAAGGTGATATGGAAGGTCCTAGTGCTGCCGTGATTGGTATCGGCATTAATTTAAATCTACCTAAAACGGTAAAGCAACATATAGACCAACCAGCCACCGACTTAGCTAGCGTCACTTCTAATGCAATCAATCCAAATGAATTGTTAGGCGTACTGCTAAAACACTTAGCCGCAGTACTCAGCGATTTTGAACAACAAGGCTTTGCTCAAGTGCGCGATGAGTGGATTCAACACCACGCTTACCATCAGCAATCTGTAAAAATGCTACACCCTGATGGTCGCGAAACGCATGGCACGGTGATTGATGTGGCTGAAGATGGTATCCTCTTAGTGAGCACTGCGCTCGGTGAGCAAAGATTTTCATCAGGTGAAATCAGTTTGCGTGCTGTTTAACATAATCAAAACTAACCATTAACGTAATCTCAATCGTTCGCCAATAAAAAACTGTCTAACCTTACTGTGTCAGTTCAATATTGGCGGTGTTTATTGTTTTTGAATACAAGCGTAACTTAGAACTTCAAAGTCAAACTAGTGTTTATCGAACGACCCATTCCAGGCACAGATGTTCCGTAAGATGGTGGTGTAATAAAATTCATGGTAGCGGACATCATCGTTGCTCCTTGACCAAGGAATGCGCCTCCCAGTGGATAAGCATAATATTTATTAAGCAGATTTTCTACACCAATATCAAACCGCACGTGTTTCCACTCGTAGCTGCTATATAAATTCAACAAGGTATAACCCGCCGTCTTAAGCTCTTTACGCACAGCCTGCACATCCTCTTTAGCATCAACTAACTTTGCCTCCAACACATTAGTCAAACCGCCTTTTTGGTGCTCAAGAGCTAGCTTTGCGTTCAGAGGCATGATGTTATAAAGATGATCACCGGTCGTCATGTTTTTGCCGTTTACGTAATTAAGCAAGCTTTTCGCGTTAAGGCTTCCTAATGCACCGCCTTGAACCAAGGCCATTTTTCCAGAAACATCTATACCAAACAAACGAGCTGATTGGTTCGCTAAAGTAAGATTAACAAAACCGTCAGTGCGGCCTGAAACACAATCTGGACATGCAACTGCATCAATATAATTATCTACATAGGTGTAGTATGGCGTTGCTTTTACGCGCCAACTTTGTTGCGAAGCATCATGCCAATCAGCAGTTGCGCTGAAAGTATGCGCCACTTCTGGCTTAAGGTTAAGATTACCAACATAACCATTGCCATCACCAACCCAATTATTCATGTTTAATACCATACTGCTACCCTTAGACCAAGTATAGCGCTCATAAACGTTAGGAGAGCGCGTTTTCATTGCATACCCTGCCTCATAAGTTTGGCTAGCATCTGGGGTATAGCGTCCCAGTGCTGTAAGGTCAATATTATTGTCAGTTTTTTTATGATCGGCCGAATTAAAGGCTAAAGTATCGTTAAGGTAAGGAGCGCCATCTTTATATCCCAGAACATTACCCGCATCCATTTGCACCGTGCTGCTCCGTAAGCCTATCTGTGACAGCCATTGCTGACTCCACTTAGCCTCCCATTCAGCGAATACATCATAACGGTCACGCTGGCCATTATTAATATTCACAAAAGTATTAGGAAACATCCCGACAGTTCCTGAAGGTAACCACCAATCGTTTAAACGATAGCGCTGATATTCAGCGCCTATACGCAAATTGTCACGCTGACTAAGCTTAATATCGCCCTTTACAGTCAACCCAGTATTTTTACCTTCAGTATCCATCGGCATGCCTGGTGCGGTACCGTAAGCAAATTGTTTATCATTACCGAACTGCATGCTATGACGCGTATTTTCGTGATAAACCCGCGCTTCCAAATCGCCCCATTGATACTGACCACGATAGCCTAAATTAATCTGCTTACTATCATTGCCGGTCATGTCCATGCGCTGATTTGGAAAGCCCTGATAGGGGATGTTTTGAACACCTAATTTAAGATCAAATAAATGATTTTCATGGCGTAAACCAAATGCCAACGCATGATTTTCAGATTTATAACTAGATGACCCAACGACATCTCCAGCTAGCCAACCTCGGCCAGTTGCAGCCAAGCCAGCAGGCTTAAAGTTGCCACCTGCCCTATAATTATTCGCTTCCACGGTTGAACCGGTGTAGCGCATAGATAAAGATTCGCCAGCCACTGTGGCTGAAAGATTGACCCCGCGAGCATCGTTATTACTACGATAAAAACTAGTGGCTTGGCCTTTAAGCAATACTCCCTGCCCAGCTTGCGCAAATTCGGGTGTAGCCGAATTGACAATAATCGTGCCGCCTATACTATCGCCACCCAAGCTTACCGGCGTAATTCCAGCAAATACTTTAACTGTAGCTACATTTGATGGGTCAATGTACGAGAGGGGTGGGTTCATATGATTAGCGCAACTGGAGATGAGGTCCATGCCATCAACTTTAATGCGTAGCCTATCATCAGCTAACCCATGTATCACTGGCAGACTGGAGACCCC
>CAILXF010000009.1 GCA_903838125.1 uncultured Pseudomonadota bacterium
CTGAGATTGATGAAATCAATATATTGCAAGCAAGCTTATTGGCGATGAAGCGCGCCATAGAGCTATTGCATATTACGGCTGATTTAGTGCAGGTTGACGGCAATAAGTGTCCCAATATCAGCCTTCCCTGTGAAGCTATTATCGGTGGTGACAGTAAGGTACAAGCCATTTCTGCGGCCTCAATCTTGGCTAAAACCGCACGTGACGCCGAGCTTTATATTTTAGATCAACAATATCCTCTTTATGGCTTTGCGCAGCATAAAGGTTATCCAACGGCCTATCATCTAGAAATGCTGAATTTGCATGGGGTGTCACCTATACATCGACTGACGTATGCGCCTGTAAAAAGGCTGTTAAGCCAAGCTTCTGTAGCCTAGTTGCTTAACTTAAGATTAGAAATACGGTTGGTTTTTTATGTAGGTCTGGCAGGGTGTTTTTTTGCATCTTATTCCACTCTGAGATGGTTTTTGTAACGATAAATTCATCTTCCAAGCTAATATTACAAGCAATGCATAGCCGCGTATTAGACTGACATTGCGCTAGAATATCTTCAAACAAATGTTGATTTCGGTAGGGTGTCTCAATGAAAATCTGCGTTTCATGATTTTTAGCTGATATTCTTTCAATTTCTTTTAAGCGCTGGATACGCGCCGCTTTGTCAGCTGGAATGTAGCCTAGAAAGGTAAAGCGTTGCCCGTTTAAACCAGAGGCCATTAATCCCATTAAAATAGAGCTCGGCCCCACTAATGGCGAAACTCTGATCCCTTTTTGATGCGCTAACTGTGCCAATTTAGCGCCAGGGTCGGCAATGCCAGGGCAACCAGCTTCACTCATTAATCCGACATCAATACCTGCCAACAGGGGCTTTAAGAGTCCTGGTAACTCTTGATCGGTTGTGTGTTCGTTTAAGGTATTTAGCTGTAGTTCACGTACTGGCTTATTGGTTTTAATCGTACTTAAGAAATGGCGTGCTGTTTTTTCGTTTTCAACCACAAATATTTCTAGTTGCTGTGCGATGGCAACCACTTCAGGTGGCAATACTTTCGTTATATTGTCAGCGCCTAAGGTGACTGGGATTAAATATAAGGTGCCTAATTTTTGCATGCAGTTTTTCTCAATGATTACCTTGTCTAAATGACCGCAATACCTTCATTTTGTAGCATATTAACTAACTTAATAAGTGGCAAGCCAATCAACGCATTAGGATCATCACCAACCATTCTTTCTATGATTGCAATCCCTAAACCCTCTGACTTAGCACTTCCTGCACAGTTGTAAGGCTGTTCTTTTTGAAGGTAATTCTCGATCTGCGCGTCAGATAACTCTCTAAACTTAACAGTATATGGTACTACTTCAGCCTGCATACGATCTGTCGTTGGGTTGTATAAACATAAGGCACTATGAAACACGACTTCACGTCCACGCATCAATCGAAGTTGTAACGTAGCATTCTCATGATTGCCAGGCTTACCGAGCTGGATATTATCAAGCGTGGCAACTTGATCGCAGCCAATAATTAACGATTGCGTATGGCTAAGACCCACTTTACGCGCTTTAACTTGCGCAAGGCGAAGCGCAGTTTGTTGTGGCAACTCATGGGTTAGCGCACTTTCATCAACTTCTGGCCCAATGCAAGTAAATGGCAGTTGCAGGCGAGATAATAACTCTCGCCTATAGATTGATGATGAAGCTAGGATTAAGCTAGAGGTCATAATTTACTTTGTGGCTATCAATAAAAAAACCGACAGCACTAGACTGTCGGCTTAAACTTGTACTTACCTTTGGACTGACCATTGCCAGTCGCTTATTTACTCAGGTTGAATTTCAAGTAAAGACTCATCCGGTGTTACCGTATCGCCTTTGCTCACAAACACAGCAACTACAATCCCTGTTGCTGCCGCTTGAATTTCATTTTCCATCTTCATCGCTTCAATGACCAATACGCCATCACCAGCATTCACTTTGTCGCCGACTTTCACTTTCACATCAATAATCGTACCTGGCATTGAGGTTGTTACATGTCCGGCGTGGGTTGGACGAGGGCGTCCAGCATTGCCAGCTTTAGAGGTGGCTTTCTTTTTTCCACCAGAACTTCCACCAGAAACTTCAATTTCACTTAAAGTTTCAACAATTACTTCTTCAGCAATGCCATCAATCGACACATAGAAGGGACGTTTTTCTTCACCCGCATGACCACTACCAGTTAAGTTGATATGGAAGGTTTCACCATGCAATGTGACTTTGAATTCGCTAGGAGCAAACCTTGGTCCAGCAGCACTGGCACTTGCTTTATCTAATAACGGCTCTGGCGCCAATGAGCCAGCAAGACGTTCTTGTAAGAAAGTTTTACCAATATCTGGGAACATGGCATAGGTCAGCACATCTTCTTCTGACTGAGCAAAACGCTCAGATTCGCCCGTCAGTTTTGCCATTTCATCAGCGAGTAAATCTGCTGGGCGACAAGTGATAGCTACTGCATTGCCGATAGCCAGTTTTTTGACTGTGGCATCGACAGCACTTGGCGATTTACCATATTGACCTAAGAAGTAGTTTTTGACTTCATTGGTAATGGATTTGTAACGCTGACCAGTCATTACGTTTAACACCGCTTGTGTACCTACAATTTGTGAAGTAGGGGTGACAAGAGGAATGTAACCTAGGTCTTTACGCACCAACGGGATTTCAGCCAATACTTCATCCATGCGATTTAAAGCGCCTTGCTCTTTTAATTGATTGCTCAAATTAGAGATCATGCCACCGGGGACTTGGTTGAGAAGGACGCGTGTATCTACCCCTGAATATTCGGTTTCAAATTGCCAGTATTTTTTACGCACTTCACGGAAATAAGCTGTTACTTCTTGCACAGCACCAATATCGAGTCCAGTATCAAATTCAGTGCCTTGTAATGCGGCAATCATGCTTTCTGTCGTTGGGTGGCTGGCACCTTCTGAAAATGCTGCGCTACAAGTGTCAATCATTAAGGCGCCATTTTCTAATGCACGCAGCAAGTTCATACTGGCCAGGCCGCTAGTAGCATGGGTATGCATATGGATAGGTAAACTAACATTAGCACGTAAGGCTTTCACTAATTCTACGGTTGCCTGTGGCGTTAGTAATCCAGCCATATCTTTAATTGCAATCGTATCACTGCCCATGGCTTCGAGCTCTTTAGCAATCCCTACAAAGTGTGCTACATCATGCACTGGGCTGGTGGTATAGCTAATAGTACCTTCAGCGTGCTTGCCAGCTTTTTTTACAGCCTCAACAGACACGCGTAAATTCCGCGTGTCATTTAATGCGTCAAAAATACGGAATACGTCAACACCATTATCCGCTGACTTTTTTACAAAAGCGCGCACTACATCATCGGAATAATGGCGATAACCGAGTAAGTTTTGTCCACGTAATAACATTTGAATGCGTGAGTTAGGTAGTGCTTTACGCAGCGTTTTTAAACGCTCCCATGGATCTTCTCTCAAATAACGTACACAAGCATCAAAGGTCGCACCGCCCCAAGCTTCTAATGACCAAAATCCAATGGCATCAAGCTTGGCGCAAATCGGTAGCATATCTTCAGTGCGCATACGTGTAGCGATATGGCATTGATGCCCATCACGTAAAACTAGCTCGGTAACTTGTATTTTGGCCATAATTTAACTCTTTAATTTATATATTTAACAATCAGTTATTTTTACTGCTTAAACCTAAACGCCTTCGTAAGCAGCAATTGCAGCTGAAATAGCCGCCGCAACGAGTTCTGGTGGTATTTCATTGGCATAATTAGTGAGTTCAGGATGTGACTCCACAAAACTCGTGTTGAAATTTGCACCTCTGAAGTCTTCATGCTTTAAAATTTCTTGATAATACGGGATTGTTGTTTTCACACCGTAAATCAACATATCATCTAGTGCACGGCGACCGCGTTCAATCACACTATCCCAATCTAGTGCCCAAACAGTCAATTTCGCACACATAGAGTCGTAATAAGGCGGGATGACATATCCACTATAGATGGCGGCATCCATGCGCACGCCTGGCCCACCGGGGGCATAGTAGCGCGTAATCTTACCAAAGCTAGGTAAGAAGTCATTCTTAGGATCTTCAGCATTAATGCGAAACTCCATCGCATAACCGCGAAACTGCACATCTTTTTGTTGGTATTGTAATGGTAAGCCGTAAGCAATACGAATCTGCTCTTGGACGATATCAATGCCAGTAATCGTTTCGGTAACCGTGTGCTCAACTTGTAGACGAGTATTCATTTCCATAAAATAGAAAGTGTTATCCGCAGCGAGTAAAAACTCTACCGTACCAGCATTTTCATAACCAACGGCTTTGGCAGCTTTTACCGCTAGACTGCCAATATAGTCACGTTGTGCTTGGCTTAATTGCGGTGAAGGGGCGATTTCAATTAACTTTTGATTGCGGCGCTGTATAGAGCAATCTCGCTCGAACAAATGAATCACATTGCCTTCGCTGTCGGCTAGGATTTGCACTTCAATATGGCGCGGTGAGACGATACATTTTTCTAAAAACACTTCTGGTTTACCGAACGCTTTGCTCGCTTCAGAAATCACGCGGTCATAATTTCCCAGCAACTCCTTCTCGCTATCACAACGACGTATGCCACGACCACCACCACCATTAGTAGCTTTTAGCATGACTGGGTAACCAATGTCAGCAGCTAGCGCTACGGCTTCTTCTAGATTGGCTAAATTACCATCGCTGCCTGGCGTACATGGGATGCCAGCACCAGTCATTGCATTTCTAGCTTGAATTTTGTCACCCATTTGGCGAATAACATCGGCATTTGGGCCAATGAATTTAACGCCACGGCGTTCACAGATTTCAGCTAACTCAGGATTTTCTGACAAAAAGCCGTACCCAGGATGCAGAGCATCACAACCAGACGCTACGGCCAAGTTCACAATATTATGTGCATTTAAATAGCCAGCCACTGGGTCAGCGCCAATGCTGTAGGCTTCATCTGCTTTTTTGACGTGCAAAGCTTGGCGATCTGCATCTGCATAGATCGCAACAGACTTGATGCCCATTTCTGAGCAAGCGCGTACAATACGCACTGCAATTTCACCGCGATTAGCTACAAGAATTTTCTTAAACACGTTACAGCCCTTATTTGTCACTCAAACCCGGCAATTGTAACATGCACATGTGCTGCGCTTAAAGTGCTGACGCTAAAGATATCGGTGTTTTCAACCTTAAAATAAAAGTTTTATATAAAAATTAGACTACTTAAATTATGAACAATCATTCAATACTTATAGACAACCTGGTTTTCGCCAAAAATAATGAGCAGTTAACCGGGGTTTTAACCCTGACAGACTTCCCTAGATTAGCTGAATTACTGCAATCTGAAGCCATTCATTCAGTCGCTTCAAATACGGAAGTGGCAACGTCCAGTATTATTTACACATTACAAGGTAAAACCGATGCGGCAGGGCAGCATTATTTACACCTAAAGCTTAACGCAAACCTAAAAACTACCTGCCAGCGCTGTATGGGTGAAATGCCATTAAAGTTAGTGCTTGATTTCAATTACTTAATCGGCGATGCTGCGGTGAATGATATTGAGGCTAGCGAGATAGAAGGTAGTGATGATCTAGACCTTCAGCAAGCCAGCGTAGCCATGGATGTAAAAGCCTTAATTGAAGATGAAATTATTATGGCCATGCCCATTGCTCCAATACATGAGCAGAACTGCGGCGCAATAATCACCCAAAGTGGAGAGAAGGCGAATCCTTTTGCGGCATTAAAAGGTTTAATTAAGCCATAATCATTGAATTATGGCTGACAAAACTCTCGGTTTATATTATAGTGTTGCACTAGCTATTTAGCGCAGTCTTAAATCAGTGGTGAATTGAATTAATCAGTGCACCAGTTCGTATGTAATTGAGATGATGTTTTAATCATTTTATTGGAGTTTATTATGGCAGTTCAGCAAAACAAAAAGTCACCATCAAAACGCGGTATGCACCGTTCACATGACTTTTTAAACAATCCACCATTAGCAGTTGAGCCTACAACAGGTGAAACACATTTACGTCATCACATTAGCCCAAGCGGTTATTACCGTGGTCGTAAAGTACTGTCAACAAAAGGCGAGTAATACTCTTTAGATTGAATCTAAAGCTTCGAAGCTTGTTAAAAAGTTACTAAAAATTTTAACGCCGATCCAATCACTGGATCGGCGTTAGTTTTTTGTGGGATAGATGAACTAACCTTTAATTAACTACCAGTGTGATTAAAAACGATGGAAATAACTCTTGCAATTGACGCAATGGGTGGCGATCATGGCCCTCATGTCACCATACCAGCGGCACTGTTAGCGCTAGCGTCTGATGCGGAACTTAGCATCATACTAGTCGGCTTAAGTGCAGATATCGAGTCTGAACTCAAGGCACAAAAAGCTAAGACTGGACCACGTTTGCGAATCCATCATGCCAGTGAGTTAGTGGGCATGGACGAATCTCCTCAAGGCGCACTTAAAAACAAAAAAGACTCCTCAATGCGCGTGGCCATTAATTTGGTCAAAACGGGTGTAGCTAACGCCTGCGTCAGCGCTGGTAATACGGGTGCTTTAATGGCAACAGCACGTTTCGTATTGAAAACGTTACCTGGTATTGATCGCCCGGCAATTGCTGGCGTATTCCCGAGCCGTAAAGGCAAAACCTACATACTTGATTTGGGCGCCAATGCGGATTGCACGGCGGAGCAATTGTTGCAGTTTGCGGTGATGGGCAGCATGCTTGTGTCATGTGTTGAACATAAGGAAAATCCAAGCGTAGGTCTTCTTAATATTGGCTCTGAAGAAATCAAAGGTAATGAGGTAGTTAAGCGTACTGGAGAACTTCTGCGCGCAAGCCATTTAAATTTTTACGGTAACGTAGAAGGCAATGACATTTTTAAAGGTACGACCGATGTCGTGGTGTGTGACGGCTTTGTGGGCAATATTGCACTAAAAGCGTCAGAAGGTTTAGCGCAAATGATGGGACGATTCCTTGCTGAGGAGTTTAAGCGCAATTGGCTGACCAAACTTATGGCCTTAATCTCAATGCCGGTGCTAAAGGCATTTAAAAAGCGTTTAGATCCTCGTCGCTACAATGGTGCTAGTTTTTTAGGTTTACGCGGTATAGTTGTGAAAAGCCATGGTGGCGCGGACAGCTTTTCCTTTTTACAAGCCATTCACACAGCCATTGAAGAGTCACGAAGTGGCGTGTTGCGCCGCATTACCGAACAATTAGAAATAGAACACATCCAAACGCAGGAAGCGCTTGATGTTAACCCGGACAACGCATGACAAACTCTAGAATCGCAGGCACGGGCAGTTATCTTCCAGAAAAAGTTCTGACTAATGCCGATTTAGAGCATATGGTGGACACTACCGATGAGTGGATATTTTCACGCACCGGCATACGCGAGCGTCATATTGTTGCTGACAATGAATTTACCAGTGATCTAGCCCTTCAAGCTGCGTACAAAGCGATTGAATCAGCAGGGATTAAGGCCGAGGACATCGATTTAATCATTGTCGCGACGACGACTCCCGATAAAATATTCCCAAGTACAGCCTGTATTTTGCAACGTAAATTAGGCGTTGCTGGTTGTCCAGCCTTTGATGTGCAGGCGGTCTGTAGCGGTTTTGTTTATGCGCTAGCAACAGCTGATAACTTTATTAAAGCAGGCGCCGCTAAGTGCGCATTGGTGATTGGTGCAGAGTCATTTTCGCGTATCACTGATTGGACTGATCGTGGCAACTGTATTCTTTGGGGTGATGGTGCGGGGGCTGTGATACTGCAAGCAAGTCATGAGCCTGGCATTATCTCCACCCATTTACATGCAGATGGTAGCTATGAAAACATGCTTCATGTGCCACGCAAAAATGACATGAATAGCTGTGATACTGTTGTGATGGAAGGCAACGGCGTATTTAAAGTCGCCGTCAATACATTAGATGCCATTGTGGATGAAACGCTGGCCGCCAATGGCATGCAAAAATCAGATATCGATTGGTTGGTGCCGCATCAGGCTAACATTCGCATCTTACAAGCTACCGCTAAAAAATTGAGTATGAGTATGGATCGTGTGGTGGTGACTGTTGATAAACACGGCAACACTTCTGCAGCTTCCATTCCACTTGCCCTTGATGTAGCGGTGCGTGATGGTCGCATTAAGCGCGGTGAAATTATATTGATGGAAGCTTTTGGCGGTGGTTTCACTTGGGGTTCAGCCCTTATTAAATATTAGTCTAGACGTACTAAGTCTATAATAAGCAATCTAAATTAAGTCCTTAAAATATAATGAATAAATTTGCATTTTTCTTTCCAGGCCAAGGCTCACAATCAGTAGGGATGATGGCGGGCTTTACTGAAGCTGGGCACGTGGCAGGTATTGTCCGTGATACCTTTGCAGAAGCTTCCGATATTCTAGGCGCAGATTTTTGGGCGATGGCAACAGTGCCGAACGAGCAGATTAACGAAACCACAAATACACAACCGATTATGCTGATTGCCGGCGTTGCTACATGGCGTGCTTGGCAAGCGACTGCCAATAAGCAACCTAGCATTTTGGCGGGACATAGCCTGGGTGAATATACGGCGCTGGTGGCTGCGGGCGCTTTGTCATTTAAAGACGCTTTGCCACTGGTGCGCTACCGTGCTGAAGTGATGCAAAATGCTGTGCCAGTTGGTGTTGGCGCAATGGCCGCTATACTTGGTCTAGAGGATACTAGCGTCCGCGCTTTGTGTGTTGAAGCAGCACAAAATGAGGTGTTAGAAGCTGTTAATTTTAACTCGCCTGGTCAAGTTGTGATTGCTGGCAATAAAGCGGCAGTAGAGCGTGGCATGGAGTTGGCAAAGGCTCAAGGCGCTAAGCGTGCATTGGCGTTGCCAGTCAGCGTGCCTTCGCACTGCGCTTTAATGCAACCTGCCGCGGTTCAATTAAAAGCTTATCTAGAAAACGTGACGTTCAATACGCCAAGTATTGCTGTACTTCACAATGCTGATGTCGCCGCCTATAATGAAAGTGACAAAATTAAGGATGCGCTAGTACGCCAGTTATACAGCCCAGTGCGTTGGGTGGAAACTGTACAAGCCATTTATGCGCTAGGAATTTCTCAAGCGGCTGAATGCGGCCCAGGCAAAGTGCTGGCAGGGTTAAGTAAGCGTATCGTGGCTGAGTTGCCAGCGACTGCGCTCACTAGTAATGCTGCGCTAGAAGAATTTCAAGCACAATTAGATTAAATATAATTAATAAATTCAGAGGCTTACTATGTTAACTGGACAAATTGCTTTAATTACAGGCGCGAGCCGCGGAATTGGCGCTGCTATTGCACAAGCGCTAGGCGAACAGGGTGCCATCGTGGTCGGCACTGCCACTTCAGAAGCTGGAGCGCAGGCGATAAGCCAAGCATTTTCTAATGCCGACATTAAGGGCGAAGGCATGGCATTAAACGTCAATGATGCTGCACAAGTAGAAGTGACATTAAAAGCGATTGCCGAAAAATATGGTGATGTCAGTATCTTGGTCAACAATGCAGGCATTACGCGCGACACCTTATTAATGCGCATGAGGGATGAGGATTGGGATGCTGTCATTGGCACCAATTTAACGTCGGTATTCCGCATGAGTCAGGCTGTATTGCGCCCAATGATGAAAGCGCGTACTGGCCGTATTATTAGCATTTCTTCAGTGGTCGGCCATATGGGTAATGCTGGGCAAACTAATTATGCTGCTGCTAAGGCTGGCATGACGGGCTTTACTAAGTCGCTAGCATCAGAAGTAGGCAGTCGTGGCATTACCGTGAATTGTGTAGCGCCTGGCTTTATCGATACCGATATGACGGCTGAGTTATCGGAAGAGATTACTAATAAAATGTTGGCGCGTATTCCTGCTGGCCGTTTGGGTAATGTAAAAGAAATTGCCGCAACTGTCGCATTTCTAGCATCACCAAGCGCAGCGTACATTACAGGTGAAACAATCCATGTGAATGGTGGCATGTTGATGGTGTAAGCTTAAGCTTATTTCATTATCGTATCGAGTTTTTGTTTAAGTATTTTGGCATTCTGGTTGAGTTTAGGTAGAATGTCGTCTTAGCTGTATTAAGCTATATTTTCAATAAAAGGGGTAATTAGATGTCTGACATCGAACAACGCGTTAAAAAGATTGTGGCTGAACAATTAGGTGCAAACGAAGCTGATGTTAAAAATGCTTCATCATTTGTAGATGATTTAGGTGCTGATTCACTCGACACAGTTGAGTTGGTAATGGCATTAGAAGAAGAATTTGACTGCGAAATCCCAGACGAAGAAGCAGAAAAAATCACTACAGTACAATTAGCGATTGATTACATCAATACAAACCTCAAGTAATTCCAAGTAAATCAAACATGGTCAGCAAGCCTCTTTATCAAAGAAGCTTGCTGCTTTAACCATTCGTTTCTTAATCCTATATAAGAGACAATCTTATGTCTAAACCTATGAATAAACGTAGAGTCGTCGTGACTGGCCTTGGTGTAGTTTCTCCTGTTGGTATTGGAGTTAAAACCGCATGGGACAATATTACTGCTGGAAGATCTGGCATTGCACAAATTACTAAATTTGATGCGAGCGCTTTTACCACCACCATTGCAGGTGAAGTAAAAGACTTTAATGTTGAAGATTTCATTCCAGCTAAAGATGCACGAAGAATGGATGCTTTTATTCAATACGGATTGGCTGCAGCGATTGAAGCGGTAAAAGACTCTGGCATTGTCGCCACTGAAGAAAATGCAGAACGTATCGGCGTTTCCATCGGTTCTGGTATTGGCGGCATGCAAAATATTGAAGATACTGACATTCTCTACCAAGCTTCAGGCCCACGTAAAATATCACCATTCTTTATCCCTGGCACTATCATCAACATGATTTCAGGTAATCTGTCGATTATGTTTGGCTTTAAAGGCCCTAATGTAGCTATCGTAACAGCCTGTACGACGGGGACTCACTCAATTGGTGATGCTTCACGTATGATTGAATACGGTGATGCGGATGTGATGATTGCAGGGGGAGCGGAAGCCGCAATTACTCGCCTAAGCGTAGGCGGATTTGCTTCTTCACGTGCGTTATCAACGCGTAATGATGATCCAGCAACAGCAAGTCGTCCTTGGGATAAAGATAGAGACGGCTTTGTGATAGGTGAGGGCGCTGGCGTCATGGTGTTAGAAGAGTATGAACACGCTAAAAAACGTGGTGCTAAAATTTATGCTGAGTTAAGTGGCTATGGCATGAGTGCTGATGCGTACCACATGACAGCCCCAAATATGGATGGACCACGCCGTTCGATGCGTAATGCTATGCAAAATGCAGGGATTAATGTTGATGCTGTGGAGTTTATCAACGCACACGGCACATCAACACCCCTAGGTGACTCTAATGAAACCAATGCGATTAAAGCCGCTTTTGGTGACCATGCAAGCAAGTTAGTCGTTAACTCGACCAAATCAATGACAGGTCATCTATTAGGCGGTGCAGGTGGCTTAGAATCAGTATTTACTGTTCTTTCTATCTACAATCAAGTATCACCACCGACAATCAATATTTTTAACCAAGACCCTGAGTGTGATTTAGACTTCTGCGCAAATACTGCGCGTGATATGAAGATTGAATATGCCTTGAAGAATAACTTTGGATTTGGCGGCACGAACGGCAGTCTAGTATTTAAAAAAATCTAGTCGACACCCTAAACACGACGTTGCTGATAGCAACAGAAAAGCCTGCGCAACCACAACACGCAGGCTTTTCTTTTTCAACTAGTCTATTACCTTAGGCTATGGTTTAATTCAAGCTCATGGCATCTATTCATACATATTTAATTAACGGTGATTTTAACCAAGTCATCTCCCCGCTAGACCGTGGCTTTGCCTATGGCGATGGTGTTTTCCGCACTATGCTTGTCCGTAACGGCGTGCCTGAAAGTTGGCCACAGCACTACCAGAAATTAGTGGCTGATTGCGCTGTCATTGGTATCGTTTGCCCTAGTGCTGAGCTATTAATGGGTGATATACAACAGCTATTCCCGATTACCCATGCCCTTATTGATACAATAGAAATCGCTAAGGTAATTATTAGTCGAGGTGAAGGTGAGCGCGGTTACGCACCACCGTCAATTACGATGCCAACGCGCGTTGTCATTAAGTCGGCCGCTAGCGTTTATGCTACAAAAAACTATAGTGCTGGCGTTGACTTGCATCTATGCGAAACACGTCTTGCAGATCAGCCTAAACTCGCGGGTATCAAACACTTAAATCGCCTTGAAAATGTGATGGCCCGCATGGAGTGGCGCGATGAAAGCCTGTTTGATGGTGTTTTACAAGATCAAGAAGGTAATGTGATTGAATGTACCATGAGCAATCTCTTTGCTCGGTTTGGCAAAAAATTAACCACCCCTGATTTAAGTCGTTGTGGGGTTGCAGGTATTACTCGGCAACGTATTATGGCGCTAGCACATACGTTAGATTTAGAGGTAACGGTCGCAACACTTTCATTAGAGCAGTTATTGCAAGCGGATGAAGTGATGATTTGTAATAGCCTCTATGGCGCTTTTCAAGTCCGTAGCCTAAATCAGAAAGTATGGCCACAATTTAATCTAGCCGAAAACGTCAGGGCTGCACTTGCCTATGCTTAAAAAGATCAAACACCGTTTATTGTTAGCGACCTTTGTGGCCCTACTACTAGGCGCAGGGTTAACTTATTACGCAATCTCTTCACTTAGATTGCAACCGTCTAGTCAGGAAATTGTGATTCAGCCTAAGAGCGGCTTAAGAAGTATCGCTAGCCAGTTGGTAGCGCAAGGCGTACTGAAAGAACCTTGGCGTTTTATCTTGTTAGCGAAGCTCTTAAATAAGCAGTCCTATTTACAGGCCGGTGATTACACGCTCAATAAAAACATTACGCCGTATCAATTACTGCTGTCGCTTAACCATGGTAGAACCACTCAGGGTGGTGTTACCTTTATTGAGGGGCGCACTTTTTCTCAAATGCTTGTTAAGCTAGAAGTGAATGATGCGGTCAAGCAAACCATTACCACAATGTCAGAAGCTGAAATACTTAAACAGATTGGCGCGCCATATAAAGTGGCGGAAGGATTATTCTTTCCTGACACCTATTACTTCGATCGCAATACTGAAGACACTGTCTTATTAAAACGTAGCTACACGGCCATGCAGACTAAACTGGCTAAAGCATGGGCGAACCGCGACGAAAATCTCCCATATAAAAATAGCTACCAAGCGCTTATTATGGCTTCGATTGTTGAAAAAGAAACGGGTAGGGCAAGCGAACGTCCGATGATTGCCGGCGTATTTATCAATCGCTTGCGGATTGGCATGAGACTACAAACTGATCCCACAGTTATTTATGGCATGGGCGTGCAATTTGATGGCAATATTCGTAAAAAAGATTTAATGGCCGATACCCCTTACAACACTTATACGCGTGACGGTCTGCCACCAACGCCTATCGCAATGCCTGGTATCGCGTCAATTGAAGCGGCATTACATCCAGCTAAGACTAAAGCACTTTATTTTGTAGGAAAAGGAGATGGTAGCCACGCTTTTTCTAACAACCTTGACGATCATAATCGTGCGGTTGTTCATTATCAATTAGGAAATAATCATTAACTTATGAGCGGAAAGTTTATTACATTAGAAGGGATGGACGGCGCTGGGAAAAGCACGCATATCCCAAACATTATCAAAATATTACAAGCTAGAGGTTGTGAGGTAGTGTCAACTCGCGAGCCCGGTGGTACTGCACTTGGTGAACGTTTACGTGAACTTTTACTACATGAACCGATGCATGCTGAAACCGAAACGTTATTAATGTTTGCTGCGCGCCGTGAACATATTGCTGAAGTGATTAGACCAGCGCTAGTCCGAGGTGCCTACGTACTATCAGATCGATTTACGGATGCAACCTATGCCTACCAATGTGGCGCTAAGGGCGTGCCCGCTACAAAAATTCAAATTTTGGAAGAATGGGTGCAATCTGAATTGCAGCCAGATGTCACACTGTTATTTGATGTGCCAGTAGAAGTAAGCATGCAAAGACTCGCAGCAACACGCGTGCCAGATAAGTTTGAACGTGAGGATGCAGATTTTTTCAGTCGTATTAGGCAAACTTATTTACAGCGCGCTCAAGAAAATCCGGCAAGATTTAGAGTCATCGACGCCAGCGTTGCTTTAACAGAGGTAGTTGCCAATGTTGAAGGCATTCTTGCCACTATTTAGTATTGGTGATTAATCAGAATGTCTAGTTTAAGCAAACTTTACCCTTGGCAAACTCAGGTTTGGCAGCATCTCAATCAGGATGTGCAGCGTATGCCTCATGCCCTGCTTCTGCATGGAAGATCAGGTATTGGGAAGTATGATTTTGCACGCCATTTTAGTCAGGCACTGTTATGTCTAGATAAGAGTGAACAAGGATTCGCCTGCGGTCATTGCTCTAGTTGCAATTGGTTTAATGACGACAGTCATCCAGATTTTCGTTTATTAAGCCCAGAACAAGAAGTTGAAGCTGAAGATGAGGTTGTTTCTACCAAAAAAACCAAGAAGAAAACACAGATTTCAGTAGCTCAGATTCGCGATCTTGCTGGCTTTCTAAGTCTTTCTAGCCATCGTAGCGGCGGTTTGCGCATCGTATTAATACATCCAGCAGAAGCGTTGAATTTAGCTTCGGCGAATGCATTATTAAAAATGCTAGAAGAGCCCGCAGATGGCGTCGTTTTTATCTTGGTTGCCCATCAAATTCAACGGTTGTTGCCAACGATTATCAGTCGCTGCCAAAAAATTAGCATGCCGATTCCTGATGAAGCGCAAGCCATGCTGTGGTTGGAAGAGCAGGGTGTAGTAAATGCTAAGCAGCAATTAGCCTACTTAGAGGGCTCACCTATTAAAGTGTTTTCTGAGCAGTCGCAGTTCAATCAATTATCTGAAATTTGGCGATTATTAGCGATGGCAAATAAGTTAGAACCACACATCGCAGCGCCCGCTTTAATTGCTAATTCAGTAGAGTCTGGCATTATTGCGTTACAAAAGTGGTTATATGACCTCCTAGCGATGCGACTAGGGCAACATAATCGTTATCACTTAGCACATGCGGATGTGCTAAAAGTGCTAGCTGAAAAGGTAAACTTAGACCGATTATTCGTATTGCAAAAAAAATGTAATGAACTTCGCAAGCTTGCCTTGCATCCATTGAACCATGAACTGCAAATGGAAAGCTTACTGCTAGAATACACGCGTGCATTTAGTTCTAAATAAAGAATGAACATTAATTAATGGATCCAAATTAGAAACATCATGCTTGTAGACTCTCATTGCCACCTGAATTTCCCTGAACTTTTAGCCAACTTGCCTGCAATTAAGGAATCGATGAAGGCTAATGAAGTAGGGCATGCATTGTGCATTTCAGTCACTTTGCCGGACTTTCCCCAAGTGCTTGCCCTGGCTGAGACCAACGCTAACTTCTTCGCCTCAGTAGGCGTGCACCCAGATTACGAAAACATTGAAGAACCTACTGTGGCAGGCTTACTACTCCTAGCGAATCATGAAAAAGTAGTGGCTATTGGTGAAACTGGACTTGATTATTTTAGGCTGACGGGTGATTTAGAATGGCAGCGCACTCGTTTTCGTACTCATATTCAAGCCGCAATACAGTGTGGAAAACCATTGGTAATCCATACACGCAATGCGGCAGCAGATACGCTACTCATAATGCGTGAAGAGAACGCCCAAAACGTAGGGGGGGTCATGCATTGCTTCACCGAAAGCTTAGAGGTTGCGTTAGAAGCGATTGAGCTTGGTTTTTACATCTCATTTTCTGGGATTGTAACTTTTAAAAATGCAGTAGCCATTAAAGAAGTTGCACGACAAGTCCCTTTGAGTAGAATGCTGATCGAAACAGACTCACCTTATTTAGCGCCTATCCCTTATCGAGGAAAAACTAATCAGCCTAGTTATGTAAAGCATGTGGCAGAGGAAATTGCCAAATTGCGTGGCATTAATTTTGAAGAGGTAGCGACAGCGACCACTGAAAATTTCTTCCAATTGTTTAAACATGCTCATGCTTAAGTGTGGAATATCAGGCTGATTAAAACTATTTATTAATTGTAATTCAAAGGGTTAGATGGAAATATTAATGTTAGGTGTTGGTTCAAGTGCAGGCACGCCCATGCTGGGATGTCATTGTGACACCTGCACCTCAACAGACACTCGCAATAACAGAACGCGCTGCTCTAGTGTTATTACGCTAGATAATGGTAAGGTAATATTGATCGATACTGGCCCAGACTTGCGATTACAGTCACTTAGGGCAGGGTTGACGCACCTTGATGCGGTTCTTTACACGCATACGCACGCTGATCATATCCACGGCATTGATGATTTACGTGCATTTTGTCAAATTCAACGCGCCCAAATACCACTTTATGGCAGTAATGAAACGGTGGCGCATATTCAGGGTAAGTTTGGCTATACCTTGCGTGAACCTAGTAACTTTTGGGATCTACCGGTGTTAAAAGCAAATGCCGTAGATGGGCCATTTGATTTATTTGGACAAACCATCATTCCAATCCCGCTCAAGCATGGTAACAGTGACATATATGGCTATCGGGTAGGCGATATCGCATATTTAACGGATGTCTCTTTAATTCCAGAGAGCTCACTTTTGTTGCTACAAGGCCTAAAAGTGTTGCTGCTAGACTGCTTACGCCTAACAACACACTATACGCATATCAATTTGGAACAAAGCTTGGAATATGCAAGTCAGATTAAAGCTAAGTCGACGTATTTGATTCATATGACACACCAATTAGAGTATGTCGATTTATCAGCACAACTGCCTGACAACGTCTTTGTAGGCTATGACGGCCTTAAGGTTAGCGCTACTTAGTATTGTTAGTAACCTTGTTTAGCTAAACCTGCGTTTGGTTATGCTAAACCTTAGTAAAGTGAGATAATATTGCAGTCCTTAGGAGATCAATAAAATGCAATTAAGTGTTAAAAAAATATGCCTTAGCTTTGCAATGGCAGCTTTGCTCGTATCTGCAGTCACTTCAGTTCAAGCTGCTACAACCTATACCGAAGATGAGTTTTTAAATAAATTCAGTGGCAAGACTCAGAAAGTGATTGCTGAAAAATTGGGTGCTCCATTTAAAAAAGAATTGTCAGTAAAGCCTACCGGCGCATCAACAGTACTTGGTCAAGCGGGTGTTGAAGAAAAAGGTTCTAAACGAGTGACTGTTGAAATGTGGTATTACAAAAATATTGTTCGCTACGATCCAAAACATACGTACAAAGAAACTGAAATTACTTTTGTGAATGATAAGGCGATGAATATTGCTTTTTTCAACAATCGTTAATTGATAGAAGAGGCTGTTTATTTGTAGATCTAAATAAACTGACTTATATAAGCCGAATTAAACCTCGGCTTATTAAATAACTAACTACTTCGTATAATGTATATTATGTAAAATTAATAATTAACCTATAAACACCATTGTTGATATAACAGCCATAAGCGATTAGACAAAATAATCACCTGCCCTAGGCTAACCCCTCACCTAAATAAAATAATCAGCCCTAGAAAAGCCGCAATGCATAAATTAGCCAGTACGCTTAGGTCGAATGTAGCTAGAGTAAATTCGGATTGCTAAAAGCGCCAATAAAATACAGCCATACAATAATGGCTCACGGATATCCTTCTTAACCAACCACCAAAAATGCACAACACCTAAAATCCCAATTAAATAGACTAGTCGATGTAATTGCTTCCACCGGCGTCCTAATTTTCGAATCATGAAGTTGTTTGAAGTTATCGCCAATGGTGTGGTGAATAAGAATGCACTAAAACCTACCAAGACATAAGGATGCTTCAAAATATCATGGGAAATATCCGGCCATAAGAAGCTGTGATCTAACCAAACATAAGTCGTGATGTGCAGGCAGGCGTAAAAATACATAAAGAGACCTGTCATCCGCCGCAATTGAATCGGCCAGGCAATGCCAGTAAGCAATCTAATCGGGGTAAGACTGAGTGTAAGCAATAGTATGAAAAGGGTCCAAAACCCAGTCGCACGCTCAACAAATTCAACTGGGTTAGCAGACAAATTATCTTGAAGTGCGAGAACAAAAAGGCGAAAGAAGGGTACTAAACACAATAAAAAGACAAAGGCTTTGAATAGCAAGATTTGCTTCTTATTAGGCGCCCTCTTTAGCGAATTTAACAATATGTCAGAACTTTAAGGATATTAGGTTGATGTATATGAATGAAAACTAAAATACTATTTAAGATTAATCCGTAAACGCTTCTTGTAAAACAGCTAGAGTTGCTGTCAACACCTTTGCATTGACTTCGCCAACTTTTTTAACCAATCGAACCTTGTCCAGAGTGCGAATTTGGTCAATTAAAATTAATCCATCCTTATTATTTAACGTCACTGGTATTCTGTAAGGCGCTGGATGGCTTCCTGTAGTCATTGGAGCAACTATAACCGTGCGTAACTTATCGTGCATTTCAGCTGGAGACACTATTACGCAAGGGCGAGTTTTCTGAATTTCACTACCTACTGTTGGATCTAGCGATGCCAACCATACATCGCCACGCCTCACCATACCAACTCGGCGTCCTCGGTATTGCTAAATTCAGGCCACACTAACGCATCATCTCCTGCCGCAGATATTTTTTTGCTTGCGTCTAGCCAACCGTCACGAAGTGGTTTGTCGGCTTTTCGTAATACGATAGTGTCATTTTCTACTGTCATACTCATGTCTACACCTATCCCTAGTTGGGCAATAATTGCCTTTGGAATTAGAACTCCCTGAGAGTTACCCATTTTTCTAAGTGTTGCCTTCATTAATTTCTCCATAAGCATATTGTAATAACATTTAGCTTTTTATAAAAGCACAATGTTATTACAATTTATGTAGATTTTCAACCAGTTATCAAGAAATGGCATCGGATTAGTAGCAACCAAGCCAAAGAAATAAAAGCTATTAGAAGTTTTTACGTAAATCTAAACCAGCGTACAACTGCCCTACTTGATCGCTATATCCATTAAACATCTGAGTTTTAATGCGGCCACCAAATAAACCAGAGCCAATTCGTTTTTCAGAGGCCTGAGACCAGCGCGGGTGTTCAACTAGCGGGTTAACGTTAGCATAAAATCCATATTCGCTTGGGCCAGCCTTCATCCAGGTAGTTTGTGGCATTTTGTCAGTAAAGCGTATTTTGACGATTGATTTAGCGCCTTTGAAGCCATACTTCCATGGAACCACTAAGCGCATAGGTGCACCATTTTGGTTAGGTAGTTGTTCTCCATACAGACCAACCGCCATGATTGCGAGTGGATGCATAGCTTCATCTAGTCTTAATGCTTCGGTATATGGCCAGTCAAGTATGGGTAAATTGACGCCATCCATCTGTTGTGGATCTGCTAAGGAAATAAACTCTATATATTTAGCATTACTATTAGGCTCTGCCCATTTAATAAGCTGCGCTAAAGGTAACCCAACCCATGGAACGACCATAGACCAACCCTCTACGCAACGCATGCGATAAATACGTTCTTCTAATGGGGCCAATTTGTATAAGTCTTCAATACTGATGGTTTTCGGCTTTTTGATTTCACCTTCAATACTTAAGGTCCATGGGTGCGGTTTAAATAACTTCGAGTTCATGGCAGGCTCGCTTTTACTAGTGCCAAACTCGTAAAAGTTATTGTAGGTAGTGATGTCGTTGTAAGTATTTAACTTTTCACCCGCACCATAGTTGGTTTTAGCAAACTGTAAAGACTTGCTGCGTGTTGCAACATTGCCGCTGCTAGGTGTGTTTGATGATGTGATTGTGTTGGCGTATAACGGCGGAGTAAAAGTCGATATAGCCCCCATCGTTAAGCCTAGTCCTACTTTCTGTATAAAGTCTCGGCGATTTTGAAATACTTCTAGGGGCGTAATTTCCGATGGAGCTATGTCAGATTTAGTTTGAATAATCATGGTCATCGCTTTCACGCAAGAATAAAGTTAACCCTTTGGACAGTAATTATCTAAAAATGTTACATCAGTATCAATAAGTTAAAATAAATCGTGGGTTTCCTGCTCAATCTCTTCAGCTAAAGCCTTGTCATTAGTAGTTTTAGCGATTGATTTAGCGTGCTCAACTAGTGCTTTTGCTTCAGGGATGTCCCCAATAGCGACTTTAACTTTGGCAAGCATATAACTTCCTTGCGCTTCATAGTAAGCACCGCCCTGCTCCTTGGCTAACTTAATAATCTTATTAAAAGTTCTTTCGGCACTGACATAACTTTTTACCATGGTGTAATAGTGGCCTAACTCGATACTAGAGTGGGCTAATTGATCTAAGGTGCCAACTTGCTCATGCATTAAATATGCTTTGAGTTGGTACTCTAGCGCCTTGTCGTGCTGTTGCAGTGTGTGATAAGTTAATGCGACACGCTCAAAGCTCTCGCCACGCTCATTGTCATTATTAGCCAGTTTACTACCGGCTAAATACTGGGCAAGTGCCTGATCAAACTGCTTGTTCTCAAAGTAAATATCACCTATCGCATTTTGATTAATGCGAACAAAAGCCTGATTATTGGCTACTTTTGCAAAATCTATACTTTTTTCAAAGCTGGCAATGGCTATCTCATTTTTTTTTGCAGCCTTATAAGCCTGGCCAGTCACTAATGCAATAATTGTTTGATCAAAAGGGTCTTTAGTTAGTTTGGCTGAAGTACTAAATGCAGTTAAAGCCTTATTAAGGTCTCCTTGCGCACTAAAGGCCCTACCTTGACAAATGAGTGTGTCTTTATCTCGGCTATTAAAACTTAAGGCCTTGTTGGCGGCAGTCAAAGCGCCCACTACATCCCCTTGTTCTAAGGCTTGATCACAGGTTTTTTCATTGACATTATCTGCGTAAACATTGTTAATAAACAATGTGCTAAAAAGTAAAGCTAAAGTAATATGTAATTTCATTCTTAATCTCAATCGTGTGTTCTGGTTGGTATTTATCTAAATATGGATGGTCTTGCGCCATCGTTAGGACATAGATCTAGTTTAATAGTGCCCGCAAGCCATTTTCATCTAATATAGTTAAACTAAGCTCCTGCGCTTTGTCTAGCTTACTACCTGCATCACTGCCGGCCACCACAAAGTCCGTTTTTTTGGACACACTACCACTGACCTTGCCTCCAGCCGCCTCTATTAACTCTTTTGCATCATCGCGCGATAGGTTTGGCAAAGTTCCTGTAAGCACAAACGTTTTACCAACGAGATGGCCGCTTGGGGCTTGCTTACCGTCCGTTTCAGGCCAATGAATACCAGCATGAATCAATTCTGTAATGACACTTTGATTATGCGGCTCTGAGAAGAAGTTAATGATTGATTCAGCCACTACGGGGCCTACATCATTCACAGCGTGCAATTCCTCTATGCCAGCCTGCATTACCGCCGTTAGACCACCAAAATGCTTAGCGAGGTCCTTTGCAGTAGCTTCGCCCACATTACGCATTCCTAACGCGTAAATAAAGCGTGCTAGCGTAGTAGTCTTACTATGCGCTAAGTTATCCAGTAGATTCTGTGCAGACTTTTGCGCCATGCGCTCTAACTGGCTTAAGGTCGCAAGATCCAGCTTATAAATATCCGCTAGCGTATGCACCAAGTTGGCTTGAACTAACTGATCCACTAGCTTTTCGCCCAAGCCTTCAATATCCATGGCACGCCGAGAAGCAAAATGTGAAATCGCCTGCTTGCGTTGTGCTGGGCAAAATAAGCCACCAGTGCACCTTGCAATAGCCTCATCTTCCTGCTTTAAAATATGTGAGCCGCACTCTGGGCAAACTGTAGGCATTTCAAAGCGGCGCGCGTTAGCTGGACGGCGTTCTAGTAACACAAAAACTACTTCAGGAATTAC
>CAILXF010000010.1 GCA_903838125.1 uncultured Pseudomonadota bacterium
ACCTTGATATTTACCACCACGGTCTTTATAACTTGTCTCACATACGTCGTCCGCATCGGCTTCAAAGAACAGTACTTGTGCACAACCTTCGTTGGCATAAATTTTTGCCGGTAGTGGTGTGGTGTTGCTGAACTCTAGTGTGACATAGCCTTCCCACTCAGGCTCGAATGGGGTCACATTAACAATTATGCCACAGCGCGCATAGGTTGATTTTCCTAAGCAAATCGTCAGCACATTGCGTGGGATCCTAAAATACTCCACGGTGCGAGCTAAAGCAAATGAGTTAGGTGGAATAATGCAGTAATCTGCATTCACTTCAACAAAGGAATTCGGATCAAAATTCTTGGGGTCAACAATAGTGCTATTGATGTTCGTGAACAGTTTAAATTCTGTGGAGCAGCGTATATCGTAACCGTAGCTTGAAGTGCCGTATGACACCAGACGCTCACCATTGGCGTTATTCTTAACTTGATTTGGCTCAAACGGCTCTATCATGCCGTGCTGCTCTGCCATTTTACGGATCCACTTGTCTGATTTTATGCTCATCGCTGTATGCTTTTTATGTGTTAACCAAGATAAAAAAGCGGAGTGTTAACCCCGCTTTTAGTAAGTGCAAATAATAACAATAAATAAGGATTTATATGTATTTTTTTAGTGTTTATCGCCACCTAATTCGATGCTGTAACGCCAGAACTGATCTTCAGATTCAAAAATAACGCCTGACTCTTTTGGATCGTGACTACCGGCTACGTATTGATGCACCTTTGATTGGTCAGCTGCCCAGGCTTTAACGATAGGATCAATTAAACGCCATTGCGCTTCTACTTCACTGATATGAAGATATAGCGATGGGTCGCCTTCCATCAAGTTAAGTAATAGCGATTCATATGAATCGATAGACTCGTCGCTAGCTAGACGTTGTGGCATATCAATCGCCATCGTGCGCGTGGCAATGTCTAAACCAGGAATCTTAGATTCAACTTCCATTTTTAGGCATTCATGTGGCTGAATATTGAGGATGAGCCAGTTTTGATGCTGCTCTGCTGATAATTGCATCGGCGCTTTTTTAAAACGTATTGAAATTGCCGTATTGCCTTCATGCATGCGCTTCGCAGTGCGCACGTAGAACGGCACGCCTTTCCAGCGCGGGTTGTTAATAAATAACTTCATGGCCGCGTAGGTTTCTGTCACGCTTTCAGTAATGCCATCTTTAGCCAACTCCTCCAAATACCCTTGCACATTTTCACCATGGCCATCAGCGGCGCATACGCGACCGGCAGCATATTGAGCGCGAAATGCGTGGTGCTTTAGATCGGCAACTGGAATCGGTTCAATTGATTGCAATAATTTGATTTTTTCCGCACGAATACTGTCAGGGCTTAAATCTTTAGGTTTTTCCATCGCCACCAAAGCTAAGGTTTGCAATAAGTGACTTTGTGCCATGTCACGCAATGCACCTGTGGTGTCATAAAACTGCGTACGGTCACCTACGCCTAACGTTTCGTTATTGGTAATCTGCACATGGTCAATATATTGGTTATTCCAAATCGGCTCAAACATCGTGTTGGCAAAGCGTGTCAGCATGATGTTTTGGAGCGCTGATTTCCCTAGGTAATGGTCGATACGGAAGATCTGGCTTTCTTTTAAATGCTTCGTAATTGCAGCTTGTAATGCTTGAGCACTTTCTAGGTCAGTACCAAATGGTTTTTCAATTAATACGCGACGCCAGTAATGGCTCTCATCTAATAAGCCCACCCCAGATAACTGTTCAACGATAGGGGAAAAGTCAGTAGGACGAACTGATAAAAAGTAAGCCAAGTTTTGTGGAAATACTGAGGCATCGGACAGTTTTTCCTGCATTTTTTTGAAAGCGTCAGGATCAGTTGGTGGGTTGGCATGATAGTGATTACGGTTGATAAAACGCTCAAAGTCCTTTGGGTCGTATCCTTTTTTAAATTTAGTATCCAGCATTGCTTTAATATCTGCTTGCCAAGCTTCGCGTGAAACGTCGCCCCGACCTACACTTAGAATAGCCATATGCTCTGGCAGGCGTCCTGCAGCATCTAGGCGAAACAAGCCTGGCATCAACTTGACGCGGGATAAGTTACCACTTGCGCCAAATAATACTAGCGTACAGGGGTCAATTTTTTTCATTTAAAAACCTTAAAGTATATTGTGTAAATCAATCCTGAGAGACCCAGCAAAACCACATGACGATTTTTGCTCATTGGACTTTCGCTATTAGTGTCGGCTTTCAGCAGCAGAGCCGTCAGTTGGAATGTCTAGGTCACCCCAACCTAATCGGCGATGAAATAACTCAAGCAATAAGCCCCAGCTTTGCAAAGCTAGAGCTGGATCGTAACGTGGCCCTTCATCGCGCATAAACGCATGCTGACCATTCACTTCATGCCATGTAAAGCGCGCGCCGACTTCTTCAAGGCGTGCCTTTAATAAATTGCGACCTTCCAATGGCACGTGCGGATCTTGACGACCCCAAATGTGTAATAACTCACCTTTAATTTCATCAGCGCGTTCCATAGAGTTATCGTTCTTGCCAAGACCTAAGCCTTTTTTATGGATATCAGTAGCGTAGAAACAAGTGGTTGCCAGTACATCTGGGTTCATCGCTGCACGGAATGCTAAGTGACCACCGATGCAGATGCCCATTACGCCAAGACGGCCAGTACAGTCATCACGTGACTTTAAATAATCCAGCACGGCACGCGCATCAGTATCATAAGAAGAAAGTTCTTTGGTAATTTTATGGGCGTTGCCGCGTGTTGTGCCTTCTTCGTCATAAGATAGCACGGTGCCAGGCGTTTCTAGTTCATGGTAAATTTCTGGGCAAGCCACGATGAAGCCGTGACCGGCCAACATGGCTGCAGTGCGGCGAATCGGACCAGTTACTTGGAATATTTCTGAAAACATGAGTATGCCAGGATATTTACCAGGGGCTGCAGGGCGAAAAATATGGGCGCGCATATCACCAGTTGGGGTGGAAATGTCAGCAACTTCATTGTCTTTGATTAGCATTTGTTTGTCCTTTTGCGTAACCCGATATAATAAAGCAAGGGGGCGATTGCACACAATGATCTAGTGTAAATAAAGCATAAAAAGCATGACAATAATCAAGATTTCGTGTCAAATTCGCCCTGACTTTTTTGAGATGGGAATTATCAATGACGCAGACTAATAATATTCAATGGCATCGCTTGGCTAGTATTGAATCTTTACGCCATCAAGTCTGTGATGAAATTGTGCAGCGCGCAGCTGAGGCGATTGCCAAACGCGGAAAATTTTCCATTGTACTTGCTGGCGGTCATACACCGCGGGCTGTGTATCGATTATTACGTGATGTGAAAGCAGATTGGGCGCATTGGCATGTTTACCATGGTGATGAACGTTGTCTAGCGCCTGATCATGTGGATAGAAATAGCTTAATGGCACGTCAGGCATGGCTGCAATATGTAGCGATTCCAGAAAGTCAGATACATGATATTCGCGCTGAATTGGGTCCTGTAGCAGGTGCAAGTGCTTATGCACAAACGCTGAAAGAGGCGGGCACTTTTGATGTCGTGCTGCTAGGGTTGGGCGAAGACGGGCATACCGCTAGCTTATTCCCTGGGCAGGTAGTTGATAATAGTGCCGATGCAGTCCCTGTATTTAACTCACCTAAACCTCCACTTGAACGGGTTTCCCTAAGTCAGAAACGCCTTAATAATAGTCGCGAAGTGTTGTTTTTGGTGACTGGCGCCGGCAAGCAGCAGGCGGTAGATAATTGGCGTAATGGGGTGGCAATACCTGCAACCTTAATTTCACCAAAAGAAAGTGTAGAGGTCTTTTGTTACGAAGTAGACTTAGACGCTTAGGGATAACTAACGTTTGCTATGTACCTATGGTCCAAAACATGGCAATTACAGCCACAGCCATCACCCCAGTACATAGCCATCCCATCAGCTTTAATGCTGGATTTAACGTAAATTCCCCCATAATTTCTGGGCGGCTTGCCATAAAGAGCATCAATGCCATTATTGGCACTGAGATCACACCGTTAATCACTGCGCTCCAATAAAGGGCTTTGATTGGATCGATTGCGGTAAAGCAAAGCGCCACACCTATTAAAGTGGAGGTGGCGATAATGCTGTAGAAGCCTTTGGCTCGCATAGGCTCTAACTCTAAGCTGCTACTCCATTCAAATGCACCGGCCATGGCGTACGCTGCTGAGCCTGCCAATACTGGGATTGCCAATAAGCCAGTGCCTATTATGCCTGCGCTAAATAAGAAATATGCAAATTCTCCGGCAATCGGTCTTAGGGCTGTGGCCGCTTGTGCTGAGGTTTGAATGTCAGTGATGCCATGTAAGTTGAGTGTTACCGCTGTGGTCAATATAATAAAAAATGCCACTAGATTGGAAAATCCCATGCCAATATAAGTATCAATTTTAATGCGCTTAAAGTTTTCTGGTGCCTGTTTAGGCGCAACTATGAGGGGCTCTTGACCAGGATTCATGAGTTGCTCTTCTACTTCTTGTGAAGCTTGCCAAAAAAAGAGGTAGGGGCTAATTGTGGTGCCAAATACCGCCACTACGGTCATCACATATTTGGGTTGCCATGAAAGCTTTGGCCAAAGGCTCGCGCTAAGCACTTGTAGCCATGGGATCTGCACCACGAACACGGTCGCAACATAAGCCATCAAACTCAGTGTTAGCCACTTCAGCACGCGTACATAGCGACGATAGGGGATTAGGATTTGCAATAGCAGTGAAAGCAAGCCTATCCCTATGGCATAAAAGTGGATGCGACCGCCCATGAGTAACTTCAGTGCATCGGCCATCGCTGCAATGTCGGCTGCGATATTAATGGTATTGGCAATTAGGAGAAGGCCGACGATGCCATACAGTAGCCATGCTGGGTAATGCTGACGTATATTGGACGCAAGACCATGACCGCTAACACGACCAATTCTTGCGCTAATCATTTGTATTCCAGCCATTAATGGATAGGTGAACACTACCGTCCACAGCATATTTAAGCCAAATTGTGCGCCAGCCTGTGAGTAAGTTGCAATACCACTGGGATCGTCATCGGCAGCGCCAGTAATTAATCCTGGCCCTAATTTTTTAAACCACTGGCCGTAAGTTAGCGACTTTGGCTTTAGCATAGCTTCGTTAACTGTTCTGGATCACAATGTTAGGGAATTTACTGCTATGGTCCAAACTAGAGTTAGCGATTCTAATCGCAGCAGCACGAGCGATTTGTTTGTATATGGCCGCAATATCACCATCAGGTTCCGCAATCACTGTAGGTTGGCCTCCGTCAGACTGTATCCGGATACGCATATCTAAAGGTAAACTTCCAAGCAGATCAACATTATAGTCTTTACACATTAAGGCCCCACCACCACTACCAAAAATAGGCTCTTCATGACCACATTGGCTGCAGATATGGGTGCTCATATTTTCAACAATACCCAAAATTGGGATGCCAACCTTTTCTAGCATTTTTAAACCCTTACGGGCATCAAGTAGCGCAATATCCTGTGGTGTAGTGACAATAATTGCTCCAGTTACCGGAATTTTTTGCGCCAACGTTAACTGAATATCTCCAGTGCCAGGAGGCAAATCAATGACGAGGTAATCTAAATCACGCCATTTGGTGTCACGCAATAATTGTTCTAACGCACCAGTGACCATCGGTCCGCGCCAAACCATAGGAGTGTCAACATCAACCAAGAACCCAATCGACATGGCTTGTATGCCATGACCCATCATCGGATCCATGCTTTTTCCATCAGCACTTTCTGGACGACCGCTAATGCCTAACATTTGTGGTTGGCTAGGGCCGTAGATGTCAGCGTCAAGTATCCCAACTGTTGCACCTTCAGCGGCTAAAGCAAGCGCCAAGTTGACCGAGGTAGTGGATTTTCCTACACCACCTTTACCAGAAGCAACTGCGATAATATTTTTAACATTAGGGAGTAAATTAACCCCGCGCTGTGCGCTATGCGTGACGATTCGACTGCCAATGTTCACTGTAATTGAGCCAATCTGATCGATGCGCATCAACTGTTTAACTACCAATGATTTTAAGCTATCAAATTGACTTTTAGCGGGATAGCCAAGGACTATATCTAAGCTGACATTATCACCATCAATTTTAATATTTTTCACCGATTTACTGGTAACAAAATCACGCCCAGTATTAGGATCGATGAGTGTTTGTAGGGATTGGGTGATGGTTTGTTCGTTAATGACCATGGTTTTAAGTTCTAATATTTTTTGAAGCATTAGTTTAGCGTAATCGGCAGTTTAATTACTACATTAGATGCACATTTGCTAAAATAGAACCTTTAGCATATTCAAAGATTCATTTATCTCATGTCACGCAAAATTTTAGTCACGTCTGCTTTACCGTATGCCAATGGCAGTATTCACCTTGGACATTTGGTTGAATATATCCAGACTGATATTTGGGTGCGTTTTCAAAAAATGCAAGGCCATACTGTGCATTATGTCTGTGCTGATGATACGCACGGTACGCCGATTATGCTTCGTGCAGAAAAAGAGGGCATTACTCCAGAGGCTTTAATTGAGAACGTGCATCAAGAGCATGCAGCTGATTTTGCAGAGTTTTTAGTGAATTTTGACAATTACTATTCAACTAATGCGCCAGAAAATAAAGCGCTTTCTCAGAGTATTTATAAAAAGCTGAAAGCCGCTGGGAAAATAGCGACTAAAACCATAGAGCAGTTCTATGATCCAGTAAAAAACATGTTTTTACCCGATCGCTTTATTAAGGGTGAATGTCCAAAATGCCACGCCAAAGATCAGTACGGCGATTCTTGTGAAGTATGTGGCGCAACCTACAATCCGACGGAGCTAATTAACGCTTATTCTGCAGTGTCTGGTGCAGCACCTATTCGCAAAGAAACGGAGCATTACTTTTTTAAACTTTCAGAATGTGAAGATTTTCTAAAAGAATGGACTCGTTCAGGCACGCTTCAAGGCGAAGCAGCTAATAAGATGGGTGAATGGTTTGAGAGCGGCTTAAATGATTGGGATATCTCACGCGATGCACCTTACTTTGGATTTGAGATCCCTGACGCGCCTGGCAAGTATTTCTACGTGTGGTTAGATGCGCCGATAGGCTATATGGCCAGTTTTATGAATCTGTGTGCTAAACAAGGCTTGGATTTTGATGAGTATTGGCAAGCAGATGCTACGACTGAGCTATACCATTTTATTGGTAAGGATATACTGTATTTTCATGCTCTATTCTGGCCTGCAACGCTAGAGTTTAGTGGTCACCGTAAACCAACTAAGATTTTTTCTCATGGTTTTTTAACCGTTAATGGCGAAAAAATGAGTAAGTCACGCGGCACTTTTATTACCGCCCGTAGTTACTTGGATCATATTAAAAATCCTGAATATTTGCGCTATTACTATGCCGCTAAACTAAATAGCAGTATGGAAGATATTGATCTGAGTTTGGATGATTTTGTGGCGCGAGTGAATAGCGATTTGGTTGGCAAGTATATTAATATTGCTAGTCGTACTGCAGGTTTTATTAACAAACGCTTTGCCGGTAAGTTGCAATCTGCAGCACATAACATGGAGGTCGCTGAGATTAAGTCTGCGGCTACGCTTATTGCTAGCGCCTATGAAGCGCGTGAATACGGCAAGGCTATTCGTGAAATTATGCGTTTGGCCGATATTGCTAATGGCTATGTCGCAGATAAAGCGCCATGGGTGATGGCGAAACAAGAAGGACAAGACGCTGAACTTCAGCAAGTGTGCTCAGCTGCACTTGAGATGTTCCGATTGCTGACGTTGTACCTCAAGCCAGTGTTACCAAAATTAGCATTAGAAATTGAACAGTTTCTTAATATTCCAGCCCTGACTTGGCAAAGCGTAGACTTATCATTAGTAGAAGGCCATGGCATCAACGCCTATGAGCACTTAATTACTCGTATCGAACCCACATTGATTGCAGCGATGACAGAAGCCAATAAAGAAAACCT
>CAILXF010000011.1 GCA_903838125.1 uncultured Pseudomonadota bacterium
CTGAGCGCGGTTGCGCCCTACTACAATCATACGATATGGAAGTCGGCGCTGGCACTAGCCATACTGCGACGTTCTTACGCTCACTTGGACCTGAACCATGGAAAGCCGCATATGTGCAACCTAGCCGCCGTCCTAAAGATGGCCGTTATGGTGAAAATCCAAATCGGTTACAGCACTACTACCAATTTCAAGTCGTACTTAAACCTGCCCCTGCGGATATTCTTGAACTGTATCTTGGTTCATTAGAAGCCTTGGGCTTTGACCTAAAAAAGAATGATATTCGCTTTGTTGAGGATGACTGGGAAAATCCAACTTTAGGGGCTTGGGGCTTAGGTTGGGAAGTCTGGTTAAATGGTATGGAAGTCACGCAGTTCACCTATTTTCAGCAAGTGGGTGGCATTAACTGCAAACCCATCACCGGCGAAATTACCTATGGTTTAGAACGATTGGCCATGTACCTTCAAGGGGTAGACAATGTCTACGACCTGACTTGGACTGAAGGTTTAAGTTATGGTGATGTTTACCTGCAAAATGAAAAAGAACAAAGTGCTTATAACTTTGAGCATTCTGATGCTGAGTTTTTGTTTACCGCTTTTAATGCCCATGAAAAACAAGCCAAGCACTTAATGGAAAGTGAACTGGCGTTGCCCGCCTATGAGCAAATTCTAAAAGCAGCGCATACCTTTAACTTGCTCGATGCCCGTGGAGCGATTTCAGTCACTGAGCGTGCAGGCTATATCGGTCGCATTCGTAATTTAGCGCGTTCTGTCGCCGCTAGTTATCTAGAAAGTCGCGCACGCTTGGGCTTTCCCATGGCCAATCAAGCCCATGCCGGCGAAGTGCTAGAACTGTTAGCTAAAAAAGTCGCTTAATTGGCTATGACGGACACGAACGAGAAAATAATGAGTACACAAAATTTATTAGTAGAACTATTTGTAGAAGAACTGCCGCCGAAAGTATTAAATAAATTAGGTGACGCCTTTGCCAATGTATTGGCAGAATCACTAGTGGCACAAGGCTTGGCTGATGCAACTGCCGAAGTAACACCTTATGCCTCACCACGTCGTTTGGCAGTGCATATTACGCAAGTGTTAGCGACCTCAGCAGATAAAGCGATTACACAAAAACTCATGCCTGTGAGCGTAGGGTTAGATGCCGACGGCAAGGCTACCCCTGCCTTGATTAAACGTCTTAATGGCATGGGCTTAGATGAAAGCGCAGTCAACAATCTAACGCAGCAAATGGATGGCAAGAATGCCGCTTTATTTTTGGATGTGGTGCAAGCGGGCGTCGCGCTAAAAGACGGCCTTCAAATCGCTTTGCATGAAGCAATTAGTAAATTACCCATCCCGAAAGTGATGACTTACCAATTAGCTGACGGCTGGACTGGCGTGAACTTTGTACGCCCAGCTCATGGTCTAGTGGCTTTACATGGTAGCGAAGTAGTCGCTGTGACTGCACTAGGCTTAAGCGCGGGCAAGCAAACCCAAGGCCACCGCTTCGAAGCAAAAGTGTCACCGCTTGTTTTAAAACATGCGGATCATTATGCAGAACAACTCAACACTGAAGGTGCGGTCATCGCCAGTTTTAGTGAGCGAAAAGCCGAGATTGCACGTCAGCTTAAGGCTGCGGGTTTAAGTGCCGGCCTCAAACCCATTGAGGATGAAGCCTTATTGGATGAAGTGACTGCATTGGTTGAACGTCCTAATGTATTACTTGGCCAATTTGAAGCAGTGTATTTGGAAGTACCGCAGGAATGTTTGATTTTGACCATGAAGGCCAATCAAAAGTACTTTCCACTCTTGGATGCCAACAATAAGTTAAGCAATCAGTTTTTGATTGTGTCTAACATTAGTCCTGATGATCCTAGTAGCGTCATTGGCGGCAACGAGCGTGTCGTTCGCCCGCGACTCGCTGATGCTAAATTCTTCTTTGACCAAGATCGCAAAAAAACCTTGGAATCTAGAGTAGCCGACTTAGTGAAAGTGGTTTACCACAATAAGCTTGGTAACCAACTACAGCGTAATCAGCGCGTGGTCAAAATTGCTTCCGCGATTGCCAATCAAGTGGGTGATAGCGAACTGGGACGTGCCGTGGCGATTGCTGCTGGTTTTTCAAAAGTAGATTTACTGACCGATATGGTTGGCGAATTCCCTGAACTGCAGGGCATTATGGGGCGCTATTATGCGCAACATGAAGGCTGGGACGATGCGATTGCCTACGCCATAGAAGACCATTACAAACCGCGCTTTGCTGGCGATGAATTGCCTCGCAATCAAGTGGGCATTGTATTGGCGCTGGCTGACAAATTAGAAACCTTAGTAGGTCTATTTAGCATCGGTGAAAAACCGACTGGTGATAAAGATCCATTTGGCTTACGCCGCCAAGCGCTCGGTATTATTCGTATGCTGATTGAAGCTAAATTGGCCCTACCATTTGAACAACTGATTCAAGATGTGCTGCAACAATTTGCACAAGAAGGGCATGCTGAAGCAAGCAATACCCAAGCCACCGTTCAATCAATCAAAGATTTCTGCTTTGACCGCTTAAGCGTGAATTTGCGTGACCAAGGTGCTAGTCCACAAGAAGTCGATGCCGTACTAGCGTTAAATCCACAATTGCTTACAGAAATACCAACACGACTGACTGCGGTGCGCGCCTTCTCAACGTTGGCAGAAGCCCCAGCATTAGCCGCCGCCAATAAGCGCGTCGGCAATATACTGAAAAAAATAGAAGGTGAAATCAAAGCTGAAGTGTCTGTGGCGCTACTGCAAGAAGCGGCTGAAATTGCATTACATCAGGCACTTGTTGCAGTCAAACCAGAAGCAGACCGCGCGTTTGACAGTGGCGACTACACCGCTTCACTGCAAGCACTCGCTGCATTAAAAACGCCGGTAGATGCCTTCTTTGATAGCGTTATGGTGAATGCCGATGATCTTGCACTGCGCGCTAACCGCCAAGGCTTGCTTGCCATGCTTCACGACGCGATGAACCGTGTTGCAGATTTATCTAAATTGGCTAGCTAAGGAAAAACGCGCATGAAACTGGTGATTCTCGACCGCGATGGTGTGATTAATCAAGATAGCGCTAATTTTATTAAAAGCCCTAACGAGTGGATTGCGATTCCAGGCAGTCTAGATGCCATGGCTTTACTAAATCAATCTGGCTTTAGAATTGCCGTTGCTACCAATCAATCGGGAGTCAGTCGCGGTTTGTTTGATATGGCGACCTTAAATAATATCCACGAAAAAATGCAGCGCGAACTCGCACAAATGGGAGCGAGGGTAGATGCTATATTTTACTGCCCACACGCGGCAGATGATCAATGTAGTTGCCGCAAACCTAAGCCTGGCATGATTGAAGAAATCGGAAAACGTTTTTCGGTCGAGTTAAATAAAGTACCTGCAGTAGGTGATGCACTACGTGACTTACAGGCTTACGCCAAGGCGGGTTGCCAGCCAATTTTGGTGCGCACTGGCAAAGGCGAACTGACTTTATCTGAATCCAATCAGCCAGAAAAGGCCTTACCTGAGAACACTTGGGTCTGCGCGGATTTAAGTGAAGCCGTGCAACGTATTATTGCAGAGTACGCATAAGTTTGTTGATACTGCGCTCACTCGTTTTTAGCCTGGGCCAATGGCTATTTACCCCCATTTTCTCGGTACTAGCCTTACTAACATTCCCGTTCAATCGCATTAGACGCAATCAAATTATCAGCGCATGGGCACGCATTATGCTGTGGTGGTTAGCCTTGACTTGCAATATCAGTTATGAAGTCAAAGGCGCGCAAAATATACCGTCCAGCCCTTGCGTTATTTTGGCTAAACATCAATCAGCATGGGAAACATTAGCGTTTCAGCTGATTTTTCCACCGCAAGCCTATGTGATGAAACGTGAACTATTGTGGATTCCTTTTTTCGGCTGGGGCCTAGCGATGACATCCCCTATCGCCATTCAGCGCAGTGCAGGCCGTGAAGCGCTTAAACAGCTGATACAACTTGGTCAGCAACGTCTATCACAAGGCTTGTGGGTGGTTGTATTTCCTGAAGGCACACGGATTGCGCCAGGCAAAAAAAGTAAATTTCATATCGGTGGCGCCTGGCTAGCTAGCGGCACCAAAGCTACCGTGTTGCCAGTAGCGCATAATGCAGGACTACACTGGGCGAAAAATAGTTGGCTGAAAAAACCTGGCGTGATTACGGTCAGCATCGGCCAGCCCATAGACTGCACCCATTTAAAACCAGAAGCGGTCAATGGCCAAGTCGAAACTTGGATTAACGCCGAAACCGCAGCACTGCATCAGCCTCAATAAACCCCATGACCCACACGCTCACCTTACCTTCTGGTGACCAGCTGCAGTATCACCTAGAGCGCAGACAGCGTCGCACCGTCGGTTTAAAAATCACTATTGAAGGCTTGGTGATTCATGCGCCACTGCGCGTGTCGATGGCTGAGCTAGAGCGGATCATTTCGCTGAAGGCAGACTGGATCCTCAGAAAACTCGCCACCGCCAAAAACCAAAAAATCCCAGTCATGCAGTGGCAAGACAGCGAGCAATTGCTGTTATTGGGCAACACCGTCACATTGGCTTTAGATCATGATAGCCGCAGTCGCGCAGTCGATTACAGCCCAGGTGTATTGCACTTAGCGATGCCTAATCACGATGACCAAGCCGCCGTTGCGCGCAAAGTGTTGCAATGGTACAAAAAGCAGGCGCTCGTTGATTTTTCAAGACGTCTAGCGCTATTTTCCACTAAATTAGGCGTAGCCATGCCTACCCTATTATTATCGAGCGCACGCACGCGTTGGGGAAGCTGCAACTCTAGAAAAGAGGTGCGACTAAATTGGCGACTATTACAGGCGCCGCCACATTTAATCAATTATGTGATTTGCCATGAACTGGCACATTTAAAACAGATGAATCATTCTGCTAAATTTTGGGCGGAAGTCGCAAGCATTTATCCGGATTACAAAGCCGCAGAAAAAGAACTGAAAGCGTGGTCACCAAAACTGCACGTCATGTGAACCGCAATTAAACGCGGACAGTATTTCTACAAAATGTGCAGAATATCGTGCGCAATATCAGCAGGCTTCTCCGCATACTCCACATACAAACGGATCTTTCCAGCCTTATCGAATACATACAAGCCTGCGCTATGGTCTATGGTGTAAGCCCCTTTACCCTCGGATTGTACTTTGCTCGCAAAAATCTTAAACACTTGAGCCGTGGCATTAATCTCAGCCACCGAACCGCGTAAACCAATAAAGCGTGCATCAAACGATGGTACAAATTTCGCCAAAACTTCCTGCGTATCACGCTCTGGATCAAGGGTAACAAACAGCACCTGCACTTCATCAGCACGCTTACCTAGGAGTTTCATGGTGTGCTTTAAATCAAGCATGGTGGTTGGGCACACGTCCGGACAATGCGTGTAACCAAAAAATAACACCACAGCCTTGCCCTTAAAGTCCTGCAAGCTAGTCGGTTTACCATTGTGGTCCGTTAGACTTAAGCCTTGTGCAAAGTCAGCGCCACTAATATCGGTAGCCACGGTTTTATTGCTATCCGCTGCAGGCTTACAGGCGGTTAGTATGCAGATCAATAAAAGAAAACTGAGGCTTTTTAGTAAAGAATGCACTGTAAAACTCCGAAAGCTTTAAAAATTAGATAGATTAGATTTTAACATGCTGAAACAAAGCCATCCTTTAGTTTACAATAATGCTTTTACAAAATTCGTTCAAAAGGCAGCAACATGGCAATTCCAAGTTCGATGGCAGACCGCGACGGCGTTATTTGGTATGACGGAAAAATGGTCAACTGGCGCGATGCCACTACCCATGTTTTAACTCATACTTTGCACTACGGCATGGGTGTATTTGAAGGTGTACGCGCCTACAAAACAGACAAGGGCACTGCCATCTTCCGCCTGAAAGAACATACCGATCGCTTATTTAGGTCAGCGCATATTCTGCAAATGAAAATGCCTTTTACCAAAGAAGAAATGATGGAAGCGCAAAAAGCGGCTGTGCGCGAAAATAATTTGGAATCTGCTTATATGCGCCCAATGGCGTTTTATGGTGCAGAGGCGATGGGTATTTCCGCTAAAACTTTATCTACCCACGTGATTGTGGCTGCTTGGAAATGGGGTGCCTATATGGGCCAAGAAGCCCTTGATAACGGTATTCGTGTCAAGACCTCTTCATTCTCACGCCACCACGTCAACATTACCATGTGTAAAGCCAAAGCCAATGGTAATTACATGAACTCAATCTTAGCCCATCAAGAAGCTGCACAAGATGGTTACGATGAAGCGCTTTTATTAGATGTTGATGGTTTTGTCGCTGAAGGTTCTGGTGAAAACGTATTTATTATTCGTAACGGCAAACTCTACACGCCAGATTTAACGAGCGCACTAGAAGGCATTACCCGTGACACCATTTTGCAACTGGCCGCTGAAATTGGTTTAACTGTCATTGAAAAGCGCATCACCCGTGATGAAGTGTATTCTGCAGACGAAGCCTTCTTTACTGGCACTGCCGCTGAAGTGACTCCGATTCGCGAACTTGATCGCCGTAATATTGGCACAGGCACTGCAGGTCCTATTACCAAACAATTACAGAAAATGTATTTTGATGCGGTTACTGGCAAGTCACCTCAACACGCTGATTGGCTAACATTGGTTTAACCAGCTAAGGACATTCTCATCCATGAGAATGTCCCCTTTAGAAATAGCCCCTTGGGAATACTAAACATGTCCACCGCAAAACCAGTTGAAATCAGCGCTAAAGATTTGCCTCTACATTGCCCAACCAATGAGGTGGCGCTTTGGTCATCACACCCGCGGGTTTTTTTGGATGTGGCTAAAACGGGTCAAGTGGCTTGCCCATACTGCGGCACGCAATACAAACTTAAAGCTGGCGAAGTCGTCAAACATCACTAGTCTTTTCTAGCCTGGTAAGGCTAGAAATTTGACACCTTAATGGGTTCACCCCATAACTGCGCGATTACATTTTCGGCATTAGCACTGTCACTATTACTCCAAAAATTGATGCTAGCAATTTGATCAACGTCTGCCAACAATCCCTGTTCAAGTAATCGGCTTTTTAACTGGCTGGCCACTGCGGCGCCAGTATCAATGAGCACCACGTCTGCGCCTACCACTTCTTGAATCAACGATTTCAATAAGGGGTAATGCGTACAGCCAAGCACTATGCTATCAGCCCCCTCATCTAATAAAGGTTGGCAATACCGCTTCACTAATGCGCGCGTGCTTTCTTGACTCAATTCGCCGCGCTCTACGCATTCCACCAAGCCAACACACGCCTGCGTGACCACTTCTACATTACGACCATAACTTTCTAACAATGCCGCAAACTGCGCACTTTGAAGCGTGCCGGTGGTGGCTAGCACACCAATAATGCCTGACCGACTAGCTTCTGCCGCAGGCTTAACCGCGGGCTCCATACCGATGATGGGCAAGCTGTATTTGGCCCGCATTTGATCAATAGCAGCAGCGGTGGCGGTATTACAGGCTACGACCAATGCTTTGGCGTCTTTGGCGATTAAAAAATCAGCGATTGCAAAACACCGCGCTTGAATTTCGGCTGCGCTTTTATTGCCATAAGGCGCATGAATACTATCGGCTACATAAAGCAGATTTTCGTTAGGGAGTTGTTGGTGTATATGCTTTAAAACTGAAATGCCACCCACGCCCGAATCAAATACGGCGATTGGTCTAGCGTTAGTGTTATTAAGATGAGCGTTCATTAGCAGGCCAGCATCAGTTACAATGGCTATATTATATACAGTTTGGGGCATAAGTCTTAGTTGGGACTTGGTCGCAAAATAGCGCTAAAAGGAATGCATCATGGGCAATAGATTAAGTAAAATTTATACACGTACAGGTGATGATGGGACGACCGGCTTAGGTGACGGTAGTCGCATCAACAAAGATAGCTTGCGTGTTGAAGCGATGGGCGATGTGGATGAGCTCAACTCGGTTATTGGCATTATGTTAACGGAGCCAGTGCCTGAACATTTAACAGGCTTATTGACGCAAATTCAGCACGATTTATTTAACGTTGGCGGTGAAATCTGTATACCAGGCTACGTTATTTTGCAGCAAAGTCGCATCGATGATTTGGAAGAAGCCATTGATACCCTTAATGATGAGTTGGAGCCACTAAAAGAATTCATTTTACCTGGTGGCAACAAAGCCGCCGCCTATTGCCACCTAGCACGCACGGTGTGCCGCCGCGCAGAGCGTAAGCTAGTGGAATTGCACCGCAATGAAACCGTCACCGACATTTCATTACAATATTTAAATCGCTTATCTGATTTGTTATTTGTCATGTGCCGTACCATGAATAAAGAGGCTGGCGTTTTGGATGTCCTTTGGAAAAATGCACAGGGCTAATTTTTATGGTGTTGCTTAAGTTATAATCCACCCATGATTAAAAGACTGTTCGCTAAAATTTTCAAGACTAAAAACGCTAAGCCAGAACCCATCAAGGCTGGCGGTGCGAGACCTAAACACCCACAGTCCAGCCGCCCTCCACTAAGCACCAAGAAAACGACCCATAGAAGCAATCATGCCGCCAGCACAAAAGGTGCCGTGGTAATTGAACATCATGCCCACAAAATAGATCGTAATTTACTCAGTAGCGGCGCACATAGAACCATAGAAGGTCTGCAAAAAGCTGGTTTCGAAGCCTACATCGTCGGTGGCGCCGTCCGTGACTTGCTATTAAATCGCATCCCGAAAGACTTTGACATTGCCACCGATGCCACCCCAGAGGAAGTGAACCGTGTCTTTAGACGCTCACGTATTATTGGGCGCAGGTTTAGATTGGTACACGTATTGTTTGGCGATGAAACCTTAGAGGTTTCTACTTTCCGTGGCAGTCACCTAGAGGCGGATGGCGACTCCAAGGTGACCGACTCAGGACGCATTATCCGTGACAATGTGTTTGGCTCTATCGTAGACGACGCGCTCCGCCGCGACTTTACTGCCAATGCACTTTATTACGATCCTAGTAGCCAGCAAGTGTTGGATTTCCATCAGGGCTATACTGACATTAAAGCTGGCGTATTGCGCATGATAGGCAAACCGGAAACCCGTTACGCCGAAGACCCCGTGCGCATGTTGCGCGTAGTGCGTTTGTCAGCCAAGCTAGGCCTCAAAATCGAACCCTCCACACAGGCACCGATAGCCAAAATGGCCGATTTATTACAAGACGTGCCACCTAGCCGCTTATTTGATGAAATGTTAAAACTATTTCTCTCTGGCCATGCCATTGAGAGTGTCAGCGCCTTACGCGAACAACACTTACATCATGGCTTACTGCCGATGCTAGATGTTGTGCTAGAGCAACCGATGGGGGAGCGCTTTGTGATGCTGGCATTAAAAAATACTGATGACCGCGTGCTCTCTGGAAAATCGGCTAACCCTAGCTTTTTATTCGCCACCCTGCTTTGGCATGAAATGCTAGCAGCATGGGAAATCTACAAAGCCGAAGGCCATCATCTGACGCCCGCACTGCATATGGCAATGAATGAAGTTATTGCTACCCAAGCCGAAAAGCTCGCAATCCACAACCGTTACACCGCAACCATGAAAGAGATTTGGGGTTTACAACCTCGATTTGAACAGCGTGCAGGCAAACGTCCTTTTGGTCTGCTGACGCATCCACGCTATCGTGCAGCTTATGACTTTTTATTACTACGCTGCGAATCAGGTGAATTACCGATGGAAATTGGCGAGTGGTGGACTGCATTCGCGAACGCCGAAGGAGATACGCGGGCAGAAATGCTGCAAGCAGATACGGCTCCAAAAAAACGTAGAAAAAGAAATCGCAAGAAACCAGGTAATACTGATGTTAGCGCCGCTAAGGAATAGACAGACTAATTTCGGATTGCATCTTGCGCAATATGGTTTCAAATGACGCTCGCTTACGTCGCCTTGGGTAGCAATTTAGAGAATCCGATACAACAGGTCCAGCATGCGATGCTATCCTTGGATAACATCCCCAATACGCAGGTACTTAAAACCTCATCTTTATACCAAACTGCGCCCATCGGTTATGCTGAGGATACATTAGCGCTAATCCCCGACTTTATTAATGCAGTCGTGGCATTAGAAACTGCGTTAGAACCAGCCGCATTATTGGCAGCTTTATTGGCGATTGAACATACGGCTGGACGGCAACGCCCTTACCAAAATGCGCCACGGGTGCTAGATTGTGATTTGCTAATCTATGGCAACATAGAACTGAATAGCCCTCAACTGACATTGCCACATCCGCGCATGCACGAGCGGGGATTTGTTTTATTGCCACTATTTGAAATAGCGCCGCATCTATCCTTAGCAAAACATGGCAAAATAGCGTTATTGATGAATGATCATTTACTCACAGGTGTAAAGAAACTAAACGCATGAGCATTTTTAAAAAATTTCCTTATATTGTGGTTGAAGGCCCAATTGGCTGTGGGAAAACCACGCTAGCCAAAATGCTGGCTGATCAATTTCCGGTAGATTATTTGTCAGAGAAGGCAGAGTCCAACCCATTCTTACCGCGCTTTTATCAGGATGCTCGGCGTTACGCGTTGCCAACGCAGCTATTCTTTTTATTTCAGCGCGCCAATCAAATTAAAGATTTGAACCAACGCGACATGTTCGCCAAGCCAATTGTGGCCGACTTTTTCTTAGAAAAAGATCCGATATTTGCTAGGTTGAATTTAGATGATGAAGAATATGCTTTATATCACCAAATTTACCAACACCTGCATCTCAACGCGCCTAAGCCCGACTTGGTAATCTACCTACAAACGCCGCTAGACGCATTAGTGGAGCGCATAGAAGAACGCAATGTCGGTTATGAACAAGACATGCCACGCGAGTATCTTGAACGTCTATCTGACGCTTATAGCGCCTATTTTCATAATTACGATACCTCGCCTGTGCTAATCGTCAATAATGAAAAGCTGAATATATTAAAAAATCCAAGCGCGCTCAAATTGCTCATTAATCGCATTGGGCAAATTATAGGGCAGCGCGAGTTCTTCAACCCTAACTTTGATTAAGTGAGGGCGCACGCCAACTCAATGCCTAACAATCATTCATCAGCCCATAGTAAGCTTAGTCAACTCATTGGCTTGGGAGAAAAGATTGCGATGCTCACTTGCTATGATGCGACTTTTGCAAAATTAAGTGCCGCAGCTGGGGTGGATATTTTACTGATTGGTGATTCTCTAGGTATGGTGCTGCAAGGCGCTGACAATACCCTAAGCGTTACGATGCAAGACATGATTTACCATACACGCTGCGTGGCAGCAGGTGCGCCAAGTACTTGGCTGATTGCCGATATGCCAGTTTCTAGCTACGACAATCCTGAGCAGGCCTACACCAACGCCAAACAACTGATTGACGCCGGGGCGCATATGGTCAAACTAGAAGGTGGTGGCGCTATGGTTGAGATCGCACGACATCTAGTCAATCATCACATTCCAGTGTGTGCGCACTTAGGCTTTACACCACAGTCTGTGCAAGAGTTGGGGGGCTATAAGATTCAAGGGAGAACTGAGGATAGCGCTAAGCGCATTACATCAGATGCCATTGCCATGAGTAATGCTGGTGTTGGTTTTGTATTATTGGAAATGGTGCCCGCCGCGCTCGCCAAGCAAATCACTTCTAGCATTGCGACGCCTACTATTGGCATCGGCGCTGGACCTGATTGCAGTGGTCAGGTGCTCGTGTTGCAAGACCTACTAGGTATTTACACCGGCCCTGCTCATAAAAATCCCAGTGATTTTAAATCGCCAAGATTTGTGCATAACTTTTTACAAGGTACTAGCAGCGTTCAAGCTGCCATTAGTGCTTACGTGCTGGCCGTCAAACAAAAAACTTTTCCAGCCCCTGAGCATTCTTACTAGCGTAGACAAATTCTAAATCATGCAGATTATTGAAACGGTTGCGGCATTAAGAAGTGCATTAAAACACCAGACCAACACAGCGTTAGTGCCGACCATGGGCAACTTGCATGCGGGTCATTTACACTTAGTGGCACTCGCCAAACAACAAGCCGCATGCGTGGTGGTCAGTATTTTTGTCAACCCATTGCAGTTTGGTGCCAATGAAGATTTAGCCAACTATCCACGTAGCCTTGAAGCTGATTGTGAAAAACTAGCGGCGGCGGGGGTAGATATCGTATTTGCCCCTAGTGTCATTGAAATGTACCCGCAGTTTGATGGCGACCAGCTCAATCAAACCATGACCATTACAGCCCCTGATATCGCCAATGAACTTTGCGGCGCATCGCGTCCTGGGCATTTCTCAGGCGTTGCCACTGTAGTGGCTAAGCTATTTAATATAGTGATGCCACAACTGGCGGTATTTGGTAAGAAAGACTTTCAACAACTGCACATTATCCGGGAACTGGTGAAACAGTTTAACCTGCCCATCACCATTATCGCTGGCGACACTGTGCGTGAATCCAACGGCTTAGCCATGAGTTCACGTAATGGCTTTTTAACTGCAGCTCAGAAAAATACCGCAGCACAACTGCATCAGGAATTAAACGCTATTAAGTTGCAAATTCAGCATGGCAATACTGACTTTAACGCCTTAACCATGGATGCCAGTGAACGCTTACAGGCTACTGGCTGGTTAGTGGATTACATTTCAGTTAGAAACTCCATCAGTTTGGCTCCGGCGGCAAGCCAAGATCAGACGATTGTGATATTGGCGGCAGCAAAGTTAGGAAATACCCGATTAATTGATAACGTGGATCTTTTGCGCTAAGTGTTTGAAAAGACTATAATGCACTCCCATTTCAAGAACGGTTAAGCACATGCAAAGAACCATGCTTAAATCCAAGTTGCACCGCGTGCATGTTACGCACTCTGAATTGCACTATGAAGGTAGTTGCGCGATTGATGAAGAGTTGCTTGAAGCCGCCAATATTCACGAATACGAACAAATCAGCATTTACAACGTCACCAATGGTGAGCGCTTTACTACTTACGCCATTCGCGCGGACAGGCATTCAGGCATTATTTCAGTTAACGGTGCAGCTGCACATAAAGCGGATCCTAACGATATTGTGATCATCGCCAGCTTTGCCATTTACAACGAGATTGAGCTTAATAAATACAGTCCGCAACTTGTGTATGTTGATGATAACAATCGCATACAATCCCAACGCAACGCAATTCCAGTACAGGCCGCATAAATGACATTTGATTTAGAAACAATGAAGCTCGCAGTAATTGATGCGATTGAAGATATTAAAGGTTTTGATATTACCGTGATGGATGTGCGCAAGCTTACCAGCATGACTAACTACATGATTGTGGCTTCAGCCACTTCTAGCCGCCAAGCCAAAGCGGTTGCAGACAATGTGCGTGAAAAACTGAAAGAAAAAGGCTATGCCATTCGCGGTACTGAAGGCGAAAAAGAGGGAGAATGGGTATTGGTTGATTTGGACGATATCGTTGTCCATATCATGGTGCCAACCACTCGCGCCTACTATAATCTTGAGCAATTGTGGGGCGAAGCTGAATCACGTCGCGGCCACATCAAACCAGTCTAGTTTTTAACTCCTTGCAATAATGCTAATGGCAACTTGATTTAAAAAATACCATTCGCTTTTAATCTAGAGTACATCCATTGAAACTGCGCATCATCTCGGTCGGCCATAAAATGCCTAACTGGGTTGAGACCGCCTGTCTAGAATACACCAAACGTATGCCGCGTGAAGCAACGCTTGAGATTGTTGAGATTAAGCCGGAAAAGCGCGCTGCTGGTAACAGCACAGAAAACATCCAACTCATAGAGGCCAAACGTATTTTGGATGCGGTCGGTCGCGACTATTTAATTGCTTTAGATGAACGTGGTCAGGAAGTCACCACTTTGCAACTGGCGGAAAAATTTAGAGCTTGGCTAGATGGGGCAACGACGAGCGGTCGTGATATCTCCTTCGTTATTGGTGGCGCTGATGGTCTGCACTCCTCAGTAAAAGAAAAAGCTGATTGGTTATGGGGCTTATCTAAACTCACACTTCCCCACGCCATGGTGCGCGTAATGCTCGCTGAGCAACTATATCGCGCCCACTCAGTCATACAAAACCATCCCTACCACCGAGAATAGTTTGTCTTTACCTTACCAAAAATCACTAGTGTGGTTTCGTCGTGACTTACGCGATTACGACCATGCAGCCCTGTTTCATGCCCTAGAATCTTCAGACCAAGTGTATTGTGCTTTTGTATTTGACACCGATATCCTTGACCTACTGGCCGACAAAGCCGACCGTCGTGTTGAGTTTATTTGGGAAAGTGTACAAGAATTAAAATCAGCCTTAGTCGCTAAAGGTGGCGACCTGATTGTGTTGCATGGCTCAGCGCAATCTGAAATTGTACAGTTAGCGCGTGTGCTGGATGTGGAAGCCGTATGGACTAACCATGATTATGAGCCTAGTGCCATTGCACGAGATCATGAAGTAGAAGCGCAACTACATAAAGACGGCATCTCCTTTCATCATGAAAAAGACCAAGTCATCTTTGAAAAAGATGAAATCTTAACGCTAGCTAGTAAGCCTTACTCAGTGTTTACTCCTTATAAAAATATGTGGCTTAAAACTGTCACTGATTTTCATCTACAGCCTTACCCAGTCGACACTTACATACACCATCTAGCAAAATTTACCGACAACCAAATCATGCCGAGCTTAGAAAGTATGGGGTTTAAGCGCACCAACTTAGCTAATATGCGCCTGCCCATCGGCATGAGTGGGGGGCTAAGCCTTTTTGATGACTTTAAGGATCGCATTCAGCATTACAAAGAAGCACGCGACTTTCCTGCGGTTAAAGGCGTGTCTTACTTATCAGTGCATTTACGTTTTGGCACAGTCTCTATACGCCATTTAGCCCGCACCGCCATGGAAGCCGCTAATACTGGCGCGCAGACTTGGTTAAATGAATTGATTTGGCGAGAATTCTATGTGCAAATTTTGCACCATAACCCGCGAGTAGCGACAGGGCATGCGTACAAAAGCATTTTTGACCAACTAAGATTCCCTAATGATCCCGACTTATTCCAAGCATGGTGCGATGGAAAAACTGGCTACCCTTTAGTGGATGCTGCGATGCGCCAACTTAATAGCACTGGTTTTATGCATAATCGCCTACGCATGGTGGCGGCCAGTTTTTTGGTAAAAGATCTATTAGTCGATTGGCGTTGGGGTGAGCGTTATTTTGCACAGAAATTGATCGACTTTGATTTCAGCTCGAATAATGGTGGATGGCAGTGGGCGGCCAGTACTGGCTGTGATGCGCAACCTTGGTTTAGAATATTCAACCCCATTACCCAAAGTGAGCGATTTGATGCTGCTGGAAAGTTTATACGCAAATACGTGCCGGAATTAGCGCAGTGTGATCACAAGGAGATTCATGCGCCTTGGCTAATATCGCCTATCCGCCAGCAACAATTAAATATCCAGATCGGGCAAGATTACCCCAAGCCAGTCGTTGATCATGCAACACAAAGGTTATTAACGTTGCAACTTTACAAAACAGCCACTAATGATGTGCAACCAGGGCGCGATTTCTATGAGGCCGCAATGTAGGTCGCTATACAACAGTATGATTATATAGGCAAAAATTAACGACATCTCCCTGTTTTATGGAAATTAATCTGGTGTATCAAACTAAAACGTTGAATACATGTGGACATAACATGCAGTCTGATGAATAATTGAATAAATCATGGATCATAGATATGAAGAGTACTCAAATGCAAAAAATATTAGCGCAATTAGCAATGGCCTTAGCCACAATGGCATTACTAAGTAGCTGTGCCTCGCAAGCCAATAAAGATCCGTTAGAAAGTATCAATCGCGGTATTTATAAATTTAACGATGTTGCTGATAAAGCGGTATTTAAACCTGTGGCCACCGTGTATAAAACCGTAGCGCCAACCCCCGTTCGTAAAGGTTTTAATAACTTCTTTAATAACCTAGGGTCACTTACCACCGTATTTAACGATTTGCTACAATTTAAATTTAATCATGCCTTTACTGATGCTGGCCGATTTGTCATCAACAGTACATTTGGTCTTGCAGGCTTTATTGATGTAGCCGCTATGGATAACATTCAATACCGTAAAGAAGATTTTGGTCAAACACTCGGCTATTGGGGTGCTGGTAGTGGCCCATACTTGGTTTTACCAATTTTAGGCCCATCTAGTGTGCGCGATGTTACTGGTAGAGTTTTTGATACCATCACCACAGACCCGATCACCTACGTTCACAATCGCGGTCAAATTGAATTGTCCAATCAACTCCGCTTAGCGCAATTCTTAGATGCGCGTACAGAGTTGCTGACGGCAAATGATTTGATTGACGAAGCCTCATTAGATCCTTACGCCTTTACGCGTGATGCCTTTCTGCAAAGACGTCAAACCCAGATATTAGATGGTGATACGTCTAAACAAAAGAACTTTGATGAAGGTGATGATACTCCAGCAAAATAAGGTTTCTTTAAAAACAGTTGTTAATGCGCTGTTGACCGACAAAAAATAAAAAGATGAAGGGCTGGAGTTACTCCAGCCCTTTTTCTTTGCCGATGCCTACTTAGATTTAGTTTGATTAATTTTCCGTTTAGGCTGTTATGGGCCAAGAAGCAGTCATTACAGTTTCTAACAATTTCTTTAGTTTGATGATTTAAATATGTTTATCATATATACGATAGTTGTTGTTTTGTGATATATGTAGATATATTACAGCTATTAATGAAAAATTAAAGCCGACTATAGCTAATCACTTAATCAAGGACTTTTGTGAAATATTTATTTGATGCCGTGCACTTATTGCCAAATAATGATGCTGAGAATCAGCATCATATTCACGAATCTCTCAAATTTGCTTATCACATTATCAACTCCTCGACGGATGCTATTATTATCTGCGAAGCCGAGCCTATTGATGAACCTGACCCCCGTATTGTTTATGTCAATGAAACTTTTGTAAAAGAAACAGGTTACACGTCTGAAGAAGTAATGGGGAAAACCCCTAGAATTCTTCAGGGGCCAAAAACTGACCCCATTACGATTGGTCGAATACGTGATAGTTTGAAGAAGTGGAAACCCATTCGTGAAGATATACTCAATTACAAAAAGAATGGTGAAGAGTTATGGATAAATCTTACCATCTTCCCTATAGCCAATGAAAGTGGGTGGTTTACCCATTGGATTGCTATCCAACATAACATCACGGAACTCAAGAATAGAGAGAAGGAATTATCATCATATAAGGATGAGTTAATCGCAGTAAACAAAGAATTAATCAATAAAAACGAAGACTTAACGCTACAAAAAAATCTGTTATTTTCATTACATCAACAGTTACAGGCCACCTTAAGCGCCATACCTGACCCCATATTTGAATTGGACTTAGATGGTCGGTATCATGAATGCTATGCCATTAAAAATGAGCTGCTGGCAGCCCCTATAGAAGCTATTTTAGGCAAGTTAGTGTCAGAGGTTCTGCCAGTTGAAGCTGCCGACATTGTCATGAGCGCATTGCTCGAAGCCAATGTAGAGGGGATATCACGCGGCAAGCTCTTTACGTTGGTACTCCAAAATACCCATTACTGGTTTGAGCTCACAGTGGTGAGAATTTATCACGTACCTTCTAGCCTTCCACGATTCATTGTGCTCTCAAGAGATGTGACAGAGAGTCATAATCAAGCAGAAAAACTGCAGATGACCGCCTTAAATTTCCGCTTTATTCTAGAAAATAGCCCCATTGCTATTCGTATAGCAAGCAAGAAAACGGGGTTATTGGTGTTTGTGAACAAAAAGTATTGCGAGTTAGCTGAACTTCCGTCCCAAGATTTAATTGGCACTACTCGGGAGCGGTTTGATGTGACTGACTTAGACTACGACGAGGTAACCAAAAGCCTGCTTAAGAAGGTTGCAGGGCAGAGTAAGCTCGTTAAACTTACGTTTTCCAATAAAACTAAATGGGCACTAGCATCTGGTATTGAAATGGTTTTTGAAGGTGAACCAGTTTATCTAGGCTGGTTCTATGAAGTCACAGAGCAAAAAAACACAGAAGCTGCGCTACTGGACTCCCAAGAGCGTCTCAACTTCTCCTTTGAAGGTTCTGGCGACGGTATGTGGGACTGGGATATCATCTCTGGTCAAGTAATTTACTCTAAACAATGGAAGGGTATGCTCGGTTACGGTGAAGGCGAACTTAAAGACGAATTCAAAGAATGGGAAACACGCGTTCACCCTGATGACCAAACAAAAGCAATGTCAGACATACAGTCTTATTTGGACGGGGCTTCCCCACGCTACGTTAATGATCACCGATTGAGGTGCAAAGACGGAAGTTATAAGTGGATTCTCACACGCGGCGTTATCACATCCCGTGACGCTGATGGCAACCCTCTCCGTTTGATAGGGACCCATACAGACATTACCACTCTAAAAAACATAGAGCAGGCATTATTGGCTGCAAAGTCTGAAGCCGAAAAGGCCAACCAAGACAAATCAAAGTTCCTTGCCGCAGCTAGTCATGACCTTCGACAACCACTGACTGCACTATCGCTTTATGTTGATGTGCTGACTAAGCAAAACAATGGTAACGATTCTGGGTTAGGTAAAAAGATTCAGGGGTGCGTGAGCAGCTTAAGTGAGCTGCTTGATAACCTACTTAATGTCAGCAAGTTGGATGCTGGCGCTGTAGTCCCCACCAAGACCACCTTTAGGTTGGCGGATGTAATGACGTCACTCGTTAACATACATGCTGCTGAGGCTACTCTGAAGGGGCTCAGCTTGCATTTACGACCAACTAACTTAATCGCGCATACTGACGAAACGATATTGCAGCGGATACTGGGCAATCTGATTGCCAACGCCATTCGCTACACGCACAAAGGCGGCGTATTGATTGGGTGTAGACGTCACAACGGTAAGCAGTGGATTGAAGTTTGGGATAGCGGCGTAGGCTTTCCTTCTAGCATGGCCAAACATATTTTTGAAGAATTCACGCAATTAGGTGATAACTCGAGGAGTGTTGGTAGTGGTCTTGGTCTTGCGATTGTGAGTAAGTCAGCACAATTACTTGGTTTAGAACTAAGGGTACACTCACGACTAGGTCGAGGGTCCATGTTTGCTATTGAAATCCCTCAAGGAGAGGTTTCACTGATTGAGACTTCATCAGAATCAAAGACAGTCGCTGATAAGTGGTTGATTGCGCTTGTCGATGACAATCAAATGGTCCTTGACGCTACTTCTTTCGCCTTGAAGGCAATAGGTCATCAAGTGGTGGTTGGTAAGTCTGAATTGGACTTATTTAAAAACATTGGATACCAAGAGCCCGATATCCTTATCTCTGATTACAGGTTAGCAGATAACAAAACCGGCTTAGATTTAATTCTAAAGGCAAGGGTAATGTTTGGCGAAGACTTGCCAGCTATTCTGATTACGGGAGACACCGACCCTAAATTAATCAAATTATTTTCTAAACATAGCATCAAGGTTTGCTACAAGCCCCTCAAAATAGATGTTCTGAATAGCCTTATCAGCGAAGTCATGCTAAAGAACTAACGGGATACCATTCAATTATCTTCATTGCCAATGACTGCCATGGGTCGGAAGTGAAGATTTAAGTGTGACTTAATCTGACGCAATGGTCATACGTTCAATTAGTATAGATCCAACTTGCTTAGAACCCTGCACCAACACATCATTCCCAATAGCGACAATTGACTTCAGCATGTCTGCCATATTGCCAGCGATCGTAATTTCTTCGACCGCATGCACAATGACGCCCTCTTCTACCCAGAAACCAGCAGCGCCTCTAGAGTAGTCCCCAGTCACCATATTCATACCACTACCCAATAATTCCGTCACCAATAAACCAGTGCCCATTTGCTTTAACAAGGCGGCAAAATCAGAATGTCCTGATTGCACGATTAAATTATGGTTCCCGCCAGCGTTCCCTGTGCTTTGCATGCCCAATTTACGCGCGGAATAACTACCCAATACATACCCTTGCAGCACACCCTCTTTCACCAATTGCCGCGCGTGGGTTGCCACACCCTCATTATCAAACGGGCAACTTGCCAAGCCTCTAGGCAAGTGTGGATCCTCATAGATATTTAACAATGGGCTCGCAACCTGCTTGCCCAAACTATCTAATAAGAAAGAAGATTTACGGTATAAATTACCGCCAGAGATTGCACTAATGAGTGATGAGATTAAGCCACTGGCCAATGGTGCTTCAAAAAACACCGGCACCTGGCAAGTTTTAATTTTCTTAGAATTTAAGCGGCGCACCGTGCGCTCACCGGCTACTTTTCCAATGTATTCTGGCGATTGTAAATCCGCTGCCGCGCGCGCTGTGCTGTACCAGTAATCGCGTTGCATGGTATCGCCAGATTCGGCAATGACTGAGCAACTAATCCCATGGCGAGAACTGGCATAACCGCCTGTAAAGCCATGACTATTGCTATAAGCAAAATAGCCACTGCCAGAAGATACACTAGCCCCTTCGGAGTTGTTTATACGCGGATCCACTGCCAGTGCAGCTGCTTCGCAAGTTTGAGCAATCAACATCGCTTCATCGACAGAAATCTGCCACGGATGATGCAAATCCAAATCCTTAATATCCTGCGCCATCAAGTTGGCATCTGCCAAACCACAAAACTCATCTTTGGCGGTATATTTAGCAATATTACAAGCCGCTAACACGGTGTCTTTTAAAGCTTGTGCACTTAAATCAGAGGTGCTGGCATGACCCTTCTGCTGGCCAAAATACACAGTCACTGACATGCCTTTATCGCGGTTATATTCTATGGTTTCAGTTTGCCCTAAACGCACAGAAACATTCTGTCCGATACTTAAACTTAGCTCAGCTTCCGCAGCACTTGCCCCATGTCCTTTAGCTACTTTAAGCACGTCGGCAGACATCTGCTTAATTTCATCTAAACTGTAACTAAATCCTGAATCTGCCATATTGCCCCGTCATATTAATAAAGCGCGCTTGCCAAATAAGCCCAGTACACGCTAAACCTGTGCACAAAAATGCTATCATACAGCAACCATGAAACCTAAAAAGACAAACACCAGCATTGATTTCAATCAAGATGCTAATTTCGCCTCCACTTTGGACGCCGATACCCCTATCAGCAAAACCCAACTAAAAGCAGAAGCTGACGCACAGCAAGACTTAGGTGTACGCCTGTCTGAACTGCCTAAAGATAAGTTACTTAAGTTGGACTTGCCAGATACCGTACTGACGGCCATCTTGGATACCAAAAAAATTACCGCCAATGGTGCGACTAGGCGCCATAAGCAGTACCTAGGTAGATTAATGCGTGAAATTGATAACGCGCCTATTCTCGAACAGCTTGCACGCTGGGATGGCAAACATACGGCTGAAAATGCTTATTTCCATGGCCTAGAAAACTGGCGTGATCGCATGATTGCGGATGGCAATGTTTTATCAGAATTTATTGCGAAATACCCAAAAACGGATATTCAGCAATTACGTACTTTGGTCCGCAATGCGCAAAAAGAATTGGCAGCTGGCAAGCCCCCGAAAAGCAGCCGCGAAATATTCAAAATATTACGTGAAGTTACTCAGAGTGCAGCACAAACAGACGGTGAAGAAACCTCTACTGAAGACGAACTGTAAGGCTTAAGACCTGCTGAAATCGGCAGGTCTTAATCTAGCGCTTCCACATACATCAATGTCTTGAATTTAAAGCCACTGTAATATTCATCGTAGCATCTTCACGAAGCACTTTTACCACGACTGACTGACCCGCATAACGCTGCACCGCAGCAAACAAATCGTCTGGTTTAGCCAACTCCACATCGCCTATGTTCAACAACACATCGCCTTTAACAATATGTGCAGTATCGGCTGGAGAAGCTTTAATCACTGCAATAATTTTTAGGCCAGGCTCTTCCTTGGACGCTTTCACATCATCGTCATCACGTGATTTCTGTTTTAATTTAATGATATGCACACCCAATAAAGGCATTGGCAATTTAGCCCAATAACTCGCGTAATATGCGTGTTGCGTAGGCTCATCGACTAAATCTTTAGCGTCAATTTCACCCCCTTTTTTAGCCGCCTCTTTGACCAATTGCATTTTTGAACTAGTCGTTTTGGTGGTGGCGTATTTGCTGTAAACCAATACAGTGTCAGCCTTTACTGCCTTCCCTTGTAGAAGCGCCCCCTCAACGGGCACTGCTGCCCCATCAAAACCAGATGAACCGATCATGTCATAGCCAGCCTCTAACATACTGATATTGTCATCCTCTTTATGATTGCTGACATACATCTTAGTCTCTGGATTTTCGTCTAAGGACTTTAGGTGATTACTGTTTTGTTCTTTATAATTTTTTGCATAGAGGTTTAGCTCAGCCGCATGCGATTGCGTCACGAACAATAGGGCCCCTAAACTTAACAGCATCAAGCCACTAATCATTATTTTCAGTGTGCTTGATTTCGCTGCAATAGCTGTTTTTTGACGCTGGGTGTCACGGGTAATAAGTGCCATGAAAAAGTCCTTGTTGGTTGCTAATGGTATGATTAAACCTTCACTCAAACTATACGACCCACGAATGACAAAAGAATTCATTAAAATTGGTTTAGTCTCTATCAGCGACCGAGCCAGTCAAGGTGTCTATGCCGACCAAGGCATTCCCGCACTTCAAGTCTGGCTAGAGAATACCTTGATCACGCCAGTAAAAATTGTAGCGCGCTTAATCGCCGATGAGCAATCAGTCATTGAAGCCACTTTAGTGGACCTCGTGGATAATGAAGCCTGCAGTTTAATTCTCACCACTGGTGGAACTGGGCCTGCTTTGCGTGATGTCACCCCTGAAGCCACTTTAGCTGTAGGCGATCGAGTAATGCCTGGCTTCGGCGAGCAGATGCGTCAGATTAGTTTAAATTTCGTACCCACTGCAATTTTATCTAGGCAAGTGGCCGTGATTCGCAAACAGTGCTTAATTATCAACTTGCCAGGTCAACCCAAAGCGATTGCGCAAACCTTAGAAGGGTTAAAAGATGCTAATGGCGCAATTACTGTACATGGCATATTTGCTGCTGTGCCTTATTGCCTAGACTTAATCGGCGCCCCATTTATAGAAACGCGGGAGCACATCGTCAAAGCATTTAGACCAAAATCTGCCTCACCCAAACCTGCCGAACCTAAGCCTACATAAATTCCTATGTCAGAATTTGATTTAATCCGTCAGCACTTCACCCGCACCACCCAAAACACTGATTTGGGAATCGGCGATGATGCGGCCTTAATTTCTATCGGCGCTGGTATGCAGATTGCCATTTCCGCCGATATGCTGGTCTCTGGCACCCACTTTTTTGCCGATGCTGACCCTTATGCGATTGGATGGAAATCACTGGCTGTCAATATTTCCGATATGGCGGCTATGGGCGCAGATCCCAAGTGGGCAACGCTGGCCATCGCCCTACCTAACAATGACACAGCATGGCTTGCGCAATTTTCTGCTGGATTTTTTGCCTGTGCACAAGCGTTTCATGTGGATTTAATTGGTGGTGACACCACGCGAGGCCCTTTAACGATCAGCGTGCAAATCATGGGTGAACTGCCTACTGGCAAAGCGCTACAGCGAAGTGGCGCCCAATTAGGTGATGACATTTGGGTGTCTGGACGACTAGGTGACGCAGCATTAGCCTTAGCGCACTTGCAAGGCCAACTCGTCTTGCCAGAAGCTTTATTAGCAACGTGTGCTACTGCACTGCATACGCCACAACCTAGAGTCAAATTGGGCTTGGCCCTGCGCGACATCGCCCACAGTGCTATTGATATTTCGGATGGATTGCTGGCCGATTTAGGTCATATTTTAGAGGCATCGACACTTGGCGCGACCTTACAACTAAGGACCATTCCGCATACACAAAGTGACGTATTTGTGAACGACTTACGTGATCCGCAGCAATTAAAAATAGTATTAGCAGGTGGCGATGATTACGAACTGTGCTTCACTGCGGCAGCGACGAAACGCGCTGAAATTCTTCAACTAAGCACGCAACTCAATTTGCCATTAACCTTAATTGGTGAGATTTCAGCAGGGACTGGCATTGTCGTCCATGGCATGCATCATGAAATTGTAGAATTAAAGGAAACTGGTTTTGACCACTTCAACTAAAACACCCAATCTGCAGTTTTTATTGCAGCATCCTGCCCATTTTCTAGGACTCGGTTTTGGGAGTGGTTTAGCCAAAATTGCACCTGGCACATTCGGAACGTTAGCTGCATTCCCGCTAGCCTGGATGAGCCTTGCATTACCTCTCCCTATTCAGTGGGCAGTCATCGCAGGTCTATTCCTAATAGGTATCCCCATTTGCACCATTACGGGCAAGGCTCTAGGGGTGGTGGATCACGGCGGGATCGTCTGGGATGAGATTGTAGCAATGTTGCTCGTACTGACTTTTAGCCCAGTCGAATGGCCATGGTGGCTCACCGCATTTTTGCTATTTCGCTTATTTGATATTTGGAAGCCCTACCCGATTCGACAATGTGATGCCAAACTTAAAAATGGCTTCGGTGTCATGTTTGACGATTTACTCGCAGCGATTTACGCCATCATTTCTCTAGAGGTACTCATGTGGATAACGACAAACTATTAGCGCTATCTAAAGGCCTAGGGCAGGCCCTGCAAGCGCGCAAATTAATGCTGACCGTGGCTGAATCTTGCACCGGTGGCATGCTAGCGCAGTATGTCACAGCGATTGCTGGCAGTTCAGCTTGGTTTGAACGTGGGTTTGTCACTTATAGCAACGTTGCCAAACAAGAAATGTTGGGGGTTAACGCGCAAACGTTAATCGACTTTGGCGCAGTTAGCCAAGAAGTGGCAACTGAAATGGCGCAAGGCGCATGCTTACATAGCCATGCGCAAATGGCTGTGGCGATTACTGGTATTGCTGGACCTGATGGTGGCATGCCGGGTAAGCCTGTGGGCACAGTTTGTTTTGGTTTTAGCTACCCAAATTTATCAGCCAATCAAGAGAATACGCAGCAAACAATTACCCAAACCATGCACTTTGCTGGGAATCGCGATGCCGTTCGTCAACAGTCGGTTATTCATGCCTTAGAAACACTAATTACGCTTACTTTAAGCCTAGATTTATGGAATAATTAGGGTTAGAAATTAATCAGAAAACTCAAAGGCAAAACCATATGGATGATAACAAAAGCAAGGCACTTGCCGCGGCATTAGCGCAGATTGAAAAGCAGTTTGGCAAGGGCTCCATTATGCGTATGGGAGACAGCAACATAGGCGAAGATATACAGTCCGTTTCAACGGGCTCTTTAGGTCTTGATATTGCCCTAGGCATCGGTGGCTTGCCACGCGGCCGCGTAGTTGAAATTTACGGCCCAGAATCATCAGGTAAAACGACGCTAACACTTTCAGTGATTGCACAAATGCAAAAAGCCGGCGGTGTAGCCGCTTTTATCGATGCTGAGCATGCGTTAGACCCACAATATGCAGCAAAGCTTGGTGTGAACGTGCCAGACCTTTTAATTTCACAGCCAGACACTGGTGAGCAAGCACTTGAAATTGTCGATATGTTGGTGCGCTCAGGATCAGTAGATATCGTGGTAATTGACTCTGTTGCCGCTTTAACACCTCGCGCTGAAATTGAAGGTGAGATGGGCGACAGTCATATGGGCTTGCAAGCACGCTTAATGAGCCAAGCTTTACGTAAGCTGACTGGCAACATCAAACGCACGAATACATTGGTTATCTTTATTAACCAAATCCGTATGAAAATCGGTGTCATGTTCGGTAACCCAGAAACGACTACCGGTGGTAATGCACTTAAATTCTACGCTTCAGTGCGTTTAGATATTCGCCGTACTGGCGCTATCAAAAAAGGTGACGAAGTCGTTGGTAGTGAGACGCGCGTTAAAGTCATCAAAAACAAAGTTGCGCCTCCGTTCAAACAAGCAGAATTTGATATCTTGTACGGCGAAGGCATTTCACGTGAAGGCGAGATTATTGAACTAGGTTCTAATTTGAAACTGGTTGAAAAAGCCGGCTCTTGGTATAGCTACAATGGCGAAAAAATTGGCCAAGGTAAAGACAATGCGCGTGAATACCTAAAAGCGCATCCTGAAGTCGCTGATGAAATTGACGCGAAAATTCGTGCCAACTTAAAAGCGGTGAGTGAAGCCATGCCAGCTGCACGTCCTGAGGAAGATTAGTCAGCACGCACTTAAACGCAAGGTCATCTCATTTACAGCCCAGCCAAAAGTTTGCGCCAGCGTGCGCTCGATTATTTAGCTAAGCGTGAGTATTCTTACGCTGAGCTAGGTCAAAAACTTAAAAGCTTTGCCGAAGAAGATGATGACATAGGTGCATTGTTGGATGATTTTAGAACGCGTGGTTGGTTGTCTGATGCGCGGTTTACTGAGCAGTTGGTGCATGCACGCAAAGCAAAATTTGGCAGTGCGCGCGTCGCCAACGAGCTGCGTGAAAAAGGCATTGCTGACGATCTGATTGCAGTTGCGGTCAGCCAGATTAAAGTAAGTGAACTTGATAACGCGCGCGAGGTTTGGCGCAAGAAATTTAAAGACAGTCCGGCCACTCGGGAAGAGTGGGCCAAGCACGCTAGATTTTTACAAAGCCGCGGTTTTGGTTTTGATATTATTAAACAGGTTTTAAGCCAAACTAAGGGCGAATAAGCTAAAGCTGTATTCGCTAAAATTATAAAAAATGACGATTAAACTGAGTAGCAACCCCAGCACCAACGAAATTCGCCAAGCGTTTCTCGACTTTTTCGCCTCCAAAGGCCATCAAATTGTGCCGTCTAGCTCGCTAGTTCCAGCAGGTGACCCTACCCTGTTATTTACCAATGCTGGTATGAATCAGTTTAAAGACGTATTTCTAGGTTTTGATAAACGCCCTTATGCACGCGCTAGCTCTAGTCAAAAATGTGTACGCGCCGGCGGCAAGCATAACGACTTAGAAAATGTAGGCTACACCGCACGCCACCATACTTTCTTTGAAATGTTGGGTAACTTCAGTTTTGGCGATTACTTCAAAGAAGAGGCGATTGCTTACGCCTGGGAATTGCTGACCGAAGTATTTAAATTACCTAAAGATAAATTGACTGTTACCGTCTATGCTGACGATGACGAAGCCTACGACATCTGGACTAAAACCATGGGCGTCCCTGCTGAGCGTGTGATTCGCATCGGTGATAATAAAGGCGCACGCTACGCTTCAGATAACTTCTGGATGATGGGTGACACAGGCCCTTGTGGACCTTGTACCGAAATATTCTACGATCATGGACCACAACATTTCGGCGGCCCTCCAGGTAGCCCAGATGAAGACGGTGATCGCTTTATTGAAATTTGGAATAATGTCTTTATGCAGTTCAACCGCGATGAAGCGGGTGTAATGCACAAACTTCCCAAGCCGAGTGTTGATACGGGCATGGGATTGGAACGTGTCACTGCTGTATTGCAGCATGTCCACGCCAACTATGAAATTGACTTATTCCAAGACCTTATTAAAGCCGCCGCACGCGAAACGCGTAGCAGCGATTTAAATAGCCCATCACTTAAAGTGTTAGCCGACCATATCCGTGCGTGTAGCTTCTTAATCGCCGACGGCGTCATCCCAAGCAGTGAAGGTCGCGGTTATGTACTCCGCCGAATTATTCGTCGCGCCATCCGCCATGGTTATAAGCTCAATGCACGTGCTGCATTCTTCTATAAAATCGTACCTGACTTAGTAGCCTCCATGGGAAGTGCTTACCCTGAACTGGTCGCGAATCAAACACGCATTATGGAGATGCTCAAACTGGAAGAAGATCGTTTCTTTGAAACCATCGATAATGGCATGGCGATATTAGAAGCTGAGCTCAGCCATACCAAAGACATATTCAACGGTGAAACCGCCTTTAAATTGCATGACACGTATGGCTTTCCGCTAGACCTGACTGCCGACATCTGCCGTGAGCGCAATGTCAGCGTTGACAGCGAAGCCTTTAATGCCGCGATGAGCCGCCAGAAAGATCAAGCGCGCTCAGCAGGCAAATTTAAAATGGCCACCAACTTAGAATACAGCGGAGCTGGCACTGATTTTAAAGGTTATGAAACCTTAGAAAGCACAGCACAAGTCTTAGCGCTGTATAAAGACGGTATCGCTGTGACGCAATTAGCTGAAGGTGATCTCGGTGTAGTGGTGTTAGACACCACGCCATTCTATGCAGAGTCTGGCGGTCAAATTGGCGACTGTGGAATCTTACGTAGCAGTGATGGCATTTTTGCAGTGGAAGACACGCAAAAGATTCAAGCTCATGTATTTGGCCATCACGGCGTATTGAGCACCGGCACTTTAAAAGTGGGTGATCAAATTGCCGCTAAAGTGGATACACAAGCCCGTGCCAACACGATACGAAACCACTCTGCCACACATCTCATGCATAAGGCTTTGCGTGAAGTATTGGGTGAGCATGTGCAGCAAAAAGGCTCACTGGTCGATACTGAGAAAACTCGCTTTGACTTTGTGCATAATGTGCCAGTCACGGATGCAGAAATTGCTAAGGTAGAGCAAATCGTCAATGCAGAAATCATTGCCAACGAAGCCACGCAAGCACGTGTGATGGACATAGAGTCTGCGCAGAAAACGGGTGCCATGATGTTATTTGGCGAGAAATACGGCGATGAAGTGCGCGTGCTAGATATCGGTAGCTCACGCGAACTATGCGGTGGCACACATGTGACGCGCACTGGTGATATTGGCTTATTTAAAATCATCGGTGAATCTGGGGTAGCCTCGGGCGTTCGTCGTATTGAAGCCACTACTGGAAACGGCGCGTTGAAATTAATGCAGACGCAACGTTCACTACTCCATCTTGCTGCAGATGAACTCAAATCACCTGTCCATGAATTGCCAGGCAAAATTGTACAGATTCTAGAACACGTGAAATCGTTAGAAAAAGAATTAGCACGCTTAAAATCAAAACTGGCATCAGCTCAAGGCGATGATTTGATTGACCAAGCGATTGATATTGGCGGTTTCAAATTATTGGTAGCAAACTTAGATGGTGCTGACGCGAACACGCTACGCGAAACCATGGATAAACTGAAAGACAAACTTAAATCTGCCGTCATTGTCTTAGCCTCAAGTAGTGATGGCAAGGTAAGCTTAGCCGCTGGCGTCACTGCAGATTTAATCAATAGAATCAAAGCAGGTGATTTAGTCAATCATGTCGCTAGTCAAGTGGGTGGCAAAGGTGGCGGTAAGCCAGACATGGCGATGGCGGGCGGCACCGATGTAAGCCAATTACCAAAAGCATTAGAAAGTGTAATAGAGTGGGTCGCTAGCAAGATTGCATAGCGTATCAAATTTAATTAAGGTCAATCAAAAGAGTTAACCATGGCACTAATCGTACAAAAATATGGCGGCACTTCAGTCGCTAATCCAGAGCGAATTCGTGAATTAGCACGTCGCGTAGCCCGCTACAAAGCAATGGGCCATCAAATTGTGGTGGTGGTTTCAGCGATGTCAGGCGAAACCAATCGACTCATTACGCTCGCTAAAGAGTTGATGGCAGAACCAGATCCACGTGAGCTTGACACTATTATTTCTACTGGCGAGCAAGTCACTATTGGTTTAACTGCGCTGGCTTTAATTGAGCTCGGCATTAAAGCCAAAAGCTACACTGGCGCGCAAGTAAAAATTCTAACTGACAACGCGCATACCAAAGCACGTATCTTAAATATTGATCAACACAATCTTAAAGCGGATTTAGACGCAGGCTATGTCTGTGTCGTCGCTGGCTTTCAAGGGGTGGATGAGCAAGGCAACATCACGACACTAGGACGTGGCGGCTCAGATACCACTGGGGTAGCCTTAGCCGCTGCACTAGGCGCTGATGAATGCCAAATCTACACGGATGTAGATGGTGTATACACGACTGACCCACGCATGGTGCCAGAAGCCCGTCGCCTGAAATCAATCACTTTTGAAGAAATGTTAGAGCTCGCCTCTCAAGGTTCAAAAGTATTGCAAATACGTTCGGTTGAATTTGCCGGTAAATATAAAGTTAAATTACGCGTGCTCTCAAGCTTTGAAGAAGAAGGTGAAGGCACACTGATTACATTTGAAGAAGATGGTAAGGAAAACGATATGGAAGAACCAATTATCTCAGGCATAGCCTTTAATCGCGATGAAGCAAAAGTCACTGTATTAGGCGCCCCTGACAAACCAGGCATTGCTTATCAAATTTTAGGGCCTATTGCCGATGCGAATATCGATGTTGATATGATCATTCAAAACGTAGGTGCGGACGGCACGACTGACTTCACGTTCACTGTGCATAAAAACGACTTGAACAAAGCCTTGGCGATCTTGAATGACAAGGTACAGGGCCATATCGGCGCACGCGAAATTCGCGGTGACGATAAAATTGCTAAAGTCTCTATCGTAGGCGTTGGCATGCGTTCACATGTGGGCATCGCCAGTCAAATGTTCCGCACATTGGCAGAAGAAGGCATCAACATTCAAATGATTTCAACCTCTGAAATCAAAATTGCCGTGGTCATTGATGAGAAATACTTAGAGCTTGCTGTGCGCGTATTGCACAAAGCTTTTGAGTTAGAGGCTGCTTAAATTAAAATCAGGCATTCTTAGTCAATATTGATTGAGGATGTCATTGATTTTTGTCTGTAATTCGAGTAATATCGCGCCCTCATAAGCGAAAGCCTATGTAAGCGAAATTGGAATAAACGGAGAGCTGGCCGAGTGGTCGAAGGCACTTCCCTGCTAAGGAAGCATACGGGCTTAACCCTGTATCGAGGGTTCGAATCCCTCGTTCTCCGCCA
>CAILXF010000012.1 GCA_903838125.1 uncultured Pseudomonadota bacterium
ATCGCTTCTTTTTCAGCAGCATCTAACTTATCGCCATGCTCAGACAGTGATTTTTTCACTGAGTGAACCATACCGTCAGCTGCATTACGCGCATCTACTAACTCGCGCAATTGACGATCTTCGTCAGCATATTTAATTGCATCTTCTTCCATTTGCTGAATTTCAGCTTCTGACAAGCCGCTATTCGCTTTAACGGTAATCTTATTTTCTTTACCGGTGGCTTTATCTTTGGCAGAAACATGCAAGATACCATTAGCATCAATGTCAAAAGTCACTTCAATTTGTGGCATGCCACGTGGTGCTGGTGGAATGTCGCTTAAGTTAAATTGACCCAAGCTCTTATTAGCAGAAGCCAACTCGCGCTCACCTTGCAACACTTGAATCGTTACCGCGTTTTGATTGTCATCAGCAGTAGAGAATGTTTGTGATGCCTTGGTAGGAATCGTGGTATTTTTCTTAATCACTTTAGTCATTACGCCACCTAAAGTTTCAATGCCTAAAGACAATGGCGTAACATCAAGCAATAATACATCTTTAACATCACCTTTAAGCACGCCACCTTGAATAGCTGCACCAACGGCCACGGCTTCATCAGGGTTCACGTCTTTACGTGGCTCTTTACCAAAGATTTCTTTTACTTTCTCTTGCACTTTTGGCATACGGCTTTGACCACCAACCAAAATGACATCAGTAATATCATCAATGGATACGCCTGCATCTTTAATCGCCATACGGCATGGCGCCATGGTGCGTTCAATTAAATCATCTACCAATGACTCTAATTTTGCACGGGTGATTTTTACCACCAAATGTTTAGGTCCAGTTGCGTCAGCGGTGATGTATGGTAAGTTCACTTCAGTTTGCGTAGCGCCAGACAATTCAATTTTTGCTTTTTCAGCCGCTTCTTTTAGACGTTGTTTAGCCAACAGGTCGTTACGTAAATCTAGACCATTTTCTTTTTTGAACTCATCAGCTAAAAAGTCGATTAAACGGTTATCAAAGTCTTCGCCGCCCAAGAATGTATCGCCGTTAGTAGAAAGTACTTCAAATTGATGTTCACCATCAATGTTAGAGATTTCAATAATTGAAACGTCAAAAGTACCGCCGCCTAAGTCATACACAGCAATCTTGCGATCGCCTTCTTGTTTATCTAGACCAAATGCCAATGCAGCAGCAGTTGGCTCATTGATAATACGCTTTACGTCTAAACCAGCGATACGGCCAGCATCTTTAGTGGCTTGACGTTGACTATCATTAAAGTAAGCTGGCACCGTAATAACCGCTTCAGTCACTTCTTCACCTAGATAATCTTCAGCTGTTTTCTTCATTTTGCGTAAGACTTCAGCTGAAATTTGTGGTGGCGCCATTTTCACGCCACGCACTTCAACCCAAGCATCGCCGTTGTCTGCTTTAGCAATGGTGTAAGGCATTAAGCCAATGTCTTTTTGTACTTCTTTTTCTTCAAATCTGCGGCCGATTAAACGCTTAACCGCGTATAACGTATTTTTTGGGTTAGTCACCGCTTGGCGTTTAGCTGGCGCACCAGCTAAAATTTCACCGTCTTCTTGATACGCAATAATTGAAGGTGTAGTACGTGTACCTTCTGAGTTTTCAATCACACGTGGCTTGCCGCCTTCCATTACAGCAACACAAGAGTTCGTGGTGCCTAAGTCAATACCAATAATTTTGCCCATTTTGATTCCTTTTTTAATATCCAATTAGCCCGAGTTCTGCGTAAAGCCTAATTTCAACTTTGCGCTACCGGCGATTATTTAAACCATGTTGTATTAGTGGTGTTCAATTCATTTATTTCAAGTGCTTGCAAAAACAAGCCTTACAGTTTCTTTATTTAGCTTTGGAGACCATGACCAATGCTGGGCGTAATACGCGCTCATTCAAGGTGTAGCCTTTTTGTAATACAGTAATCACTGTATTCGGTTCTTGATCGCTATCGAGCATACTGATGGCCTGATGCTTGTTTGGATCAAACTTTTCACCGACCGGATTAACTTCAGCAATATTGAATTTATCAAATACAGAAGAGAGTTGGTTGGCAGTAATTTGCACGCCATCTTTATAGCTTTGTGCGTCAGTCGCTTCAATTAGCAACGCTGCGTCTAAGCTATCTTTTACTGCTAATAATTCATTAGAGAATTTTTCTAAGGCAAACTTACGCGCCTTTTCAATATCATCTAGCGCGCGGCGGCGTATATTTTCGCCATCCGCTTTTACATAAAGCACTGAAGCTTGGGCTTCAGCGAGCTCAGCTTCTAATTCTGCGATGCGGATTGACGGGTCATTTGACTCTGTGGCTAAATTCTCGCCAGTTTCGTCAACTTGGGGTTCTTGATTATTTTCGGTCATGAAGCGTCCTCATTTTTTTGTACAGTGAGAGGACAATGGGGGCTACTTACCAAATCTCAAGATAAATTCTGATAAATAATTAGCAAAATATTAGACCCCTAAATTTTAGGGGGGGTAAATTCTTTTTACTGATGGTTAGCTGGGAGGGTTTGATGGCGATCTTTGTATCTATCGTAGCCCCATAAATACTGCGCTGGGCATTGTCGAATGGTGGTTTCAATTTCAGCATTAAGTAAGTCTGGCGTATTGATGCCACCGGCCTCAATCGGCCGGATATGAATATGGTAGCCACGCCCAAAACTTAGGCGCTCACCAAATGCCATAAACACTTGTGCGCCTGTTTTCTCTGCTAACTTTGACGCCAGTGTCATTGTGTAAGCTGGACGTTCAAAGAATGGCGCCCATACGCCTTCACCCTCAAATGGCGCTTGATCAGGCAAGATGCCGATGGCTTCACCGCGTTTAAGAGTTTGTAATAGTTGCTTAATACCTGTTGCATTTGCTGGCGCCAAGGTTACGCCACTCCGTTGTCGCCCTGAAGTAATTAATGGTAATAACCAAGCGTGGCGCGGTTGGCGATAGAGCACCGTCATCGGATGCTGTGCGCCATAATATAGTGAGGTAATTTCAAAGCAACCTAAGTGCGGTGTTAAAAAAATTAAACCTTTCCCATGCTTAAGTGCTATTTCTACATGTTCCCATCCATGGCAAGCTTTGACCAAGTTAAATACAGATTTATCACGACGGAACCATATGGCAAAAGTTTCAATCACGGTTTTGCCAGACTCTGCAACATTGCTTTGAATTAGTTGATATAGACTCTTTTCATTTTGTGTAATATGGCTTTGTTCGATGTTTTTTCGAATGCGGCGGGCATAGCTTGGTGAGCCAAAGAAAACTAACCAACCTAGTAGTGCCCCTAAAGCATGGTTAATAAACAAAGGAATATACGCCAATAAGGTAAGTAAAAAGCGAGCAATTCTAAATGATAGGTCTGACATTCGCGTATTATAACTGTTTGCGACAAACTTAATTTAACCTACAGTCTGATTAAGACCTGAGATATTGTATGAATTCACTTAAAGAGTTTGATTTTAATTGCTGGGATCCTATTATTAATTCATCACTGAGCGACCAAGTTATTGCGGCGCTTGAGGGTGGGCAGGTTGTTGTGTTGCCACATTTGGCGTTTAATTTATTACCTGAAGAAGAGCGTTTCCTTTCCAGTATCTGGTCTGATAAAAAAGCTAAAAACATCTCACTTAGACCTAATGCTGGTTTAAGAGGGGCAGCTGGGAGTGAATTGGATATGCTTGCGCTTAGAGGAATGATTGAGCGTTTTGCTAGCCAGTCGCAACAGTTGATTTCAAAAATTTTACCAAGTTATACGCCAAATTTAACGGTTGCTAATACTAGCTTTAGACCGTTTGAAGTTGAGGCGCGAGTAAGCTCGTATCGTAAGGATGATACACGATTGCATCCAGATGCTTTCCCGTCGAATCCAACGCAAGGTACACGCTTATTGCGGGTATTTAATAATGTAAATCCTGATGGCAAACCTCGGGTTTGGCGAGTAGGAGAGCCGTTTACACAAATGGCTACGCAGTTTTTACCTAAAACTAAGGCTTTGTTTCCATTGCAGGCATGGCTCATGAAACAGCTACATATTACAAAAAGAACACGTACTGAATATGATCATCGTATGCTGCAATTACATGACCAAGTGAAGGCAGATATGGATTACCAGAAGAATTCCCCACAACAATCTGTAAATTTTATGCCAGGAACAACTTGGATCGTCTATTCTGACCAAGTTCTACATGCGGCCATGTCTGGTCAATACATGTTCGAACAAACTTTCCACTTACCTGTCTCTGGACTCAAAAATCCAGAAACTGCCCCATTAAGTGTGTTAGAAAAAATGTTAAAACGTTCGTTAATTAACTAAGGTTTTTGCTTGAATATTCTTATTGTTAAACTCTCCTCATTAGGAGATGTACTCCATAACCTACCAGTTTTTTGGGACTTACGGGCTCAATATCCTGAAGCTCAGATTGACTGGGTAGTAGAAGAAGGTTATGTCCATTTAATCGAACCTTTGCTTACTCGACAAGGATTTAAAGGTATTGATCGTATTATTCCAATAGCCATGCGTCGATGGAAGAAAAGCCTCTTTAATAAAAAAACACGTATGGAGTTAAAATCATTCTTAAAGAATCTACGCTCAATCAGATACGATGTAGTGATTGAAACGCAAGGTTTATTAAAGGCGGCGCTCGTTACTAGATTAGCAAAACGTAGTCATGGATCCGTTATTGCTGGGCTAGCCAATGCAACTGAAGACTCTGGTTACGAGCCTATGTCGCGCTGGTTCTACACTAAGTGTGTACCCGTGCCTAAACACTGCCACGCCGTGAATCGATCAAGGCTAGTGGCAGCGGTCGCTATGAATGTCATTCAACCTGACATGAAGACTTCGCCGCCTCAATTTTATCCGCAAGCCTTTGTAGATCAACTCGCCCAAAAAAGTAGTGAAATTAGCACTGATTTTACACAACCTTATGTACTTTTTTTTCATGCCACAGCTCGCGTTGCAAAGCAGTGGGATGAAGCCCATTGGGTTGAAGTTGGCAGGTTCAGTGCAGCAAAAGGCCAGCGGGTTATTTTGCCGTGGGGCAATGCTAAAGAAAAGCAAATAAGCCAGCGACTCTGCTCTAAAATTCCAGGCTCAGTAGTTCCTGAGGCATTTAGTTTAGAGCAGGCATTTTCAATTATTGCGGGTGCAGAGATGACAATTGGGGTTGATACAGGGCTTACACATCTTTCAGCCATCATGTACAAACCTACCATAGAGATTTATTGCGATTCCCCACGTTGGAAAACAGAGGGATTTTGGTCAACTAAGATTAAAAATCTAGGAGATACGGCTAGCCCTCCAACCGTTAAACAAGTGTTAGAAGCGGTGCAGCAGATTTATATTTGAGGAGCACGGCTAATGCCTCAATCACTCGCTCCGCCGGTAACTCATCTAAACATCGGCTATGACTGTTGTTATGATTATCGCATCCCGCTTTATGACAGGGTACGCAGACACCTCTACCCTGCAGTAGCATTACATTGTTAACTAGCTGATATTGGCTGGAGAAGCGCTGCCAAGGGCTTTTTTCTTGATGGTAACCAAATGGCCAAGGAGCCCACTTTACGGGGTTGGTCGGGCCAAAGATTGCCAATGTAGGTGTTCCACATGCTGCCGCAAGGTGTGTTGTAGCTGTGTCTGGACCCACATACAGCTTTGACTGCGTTAATAAAGCACTCATTTCCGCAAAGCTAGTTTTCCCTACCAAGCTAATTACCTTGCCACTAGCGGAGCCTAGGAAATTTTTAGCTAGATTTTCTCCATAATTTATTTCTGCAATTGCTGGCCCACCAGTAATAATAACTTGATGTCCTTTATCGAGTAGGTGCTGAATTAAGGCAATCCAGCCAGCGTCAGTCCATCGCTTGTACTGCCACATAGGTAATGGATGAACAATCGTATAAGCCGTATCTGAGAAGCTGAAGTTTAATAATTGATTTAGTCGAGGCAATACATCTGCAGAGCTAAGATTTGGTGGCGTTAATTCATATTGCCTGTTAATACCCATAAGATCAGCTAGCAGTAGATTTTGGATCACGGTATGGGTGTTGTCTTCTTCTAAAAGACTCCAGCGCTTGCAGGATATTTTTTTCCACCAATGTTTACGTTTAAGATTTGGGATTAAGCCAATACGCGTTTTACCCGCTAAGAATGCGTATTGATGTGCCCTATCGTTCCCTTGTGAGGTTACGGCAAGATCGTATTGTTTAAATATCGTTTTTAATAGCTTTAAGTAGGCGCTTAAGTTTGGATGGTTGTCACTTTCTATGACATTGTTACAATCGGCATTGCCTGCCAAAATCCCGCTAGTATTTTTGTATACCAATACGTCAATAATTGCATTAGGCCATGCCATACGCATGGACTTAAGTAAGGGTGTGCAAAGTAAAACATCACCTATTTGTTGTGTGGCGATGAGCAACACCTTTTTTGGAGGAGCTTTGTTGGCAAACATGAGTTAAATGAGCTTTCGCTTTATTTTGCTCAACCAAAGCTTTAGCCTTAGCGCGCTTGAATTTAATGGCGCTTCCAGAGGGCCAGTCCAGGCTTGACCTCTGCGTAAATAGTGTTTAGTGAAAACATTGGAACTCATCCCCCATTTACGCAGAAACAAATGGCTTCCATTCTTTCGAAACTTGAGCTTCCCTGTGGATTTTGACATAAAGTGATACACGCGACTCTTACCTACACCTTTAAAGTTGCGCACGCCAAATTCCCAGAGTTTCATCGAGAAGTCTGGATCTGAGTACATGCCTGGTGAAAATTCAGTACTGTAACCACCCACTAAATCCCAAAGTATTGTTGGGAGTACGCTAGGTGGCCAAGTGGCACCACTCCAATCTGCCTTTACTGGTATGGCAAAGTTTTCAAGAAGTGCTGACTCATTAAAGTCAATGGGGTTGCTACCAAAGTCAAATGGAGCAATGACGCATGAATTACCAGTTTCACGTGGTTCTATCATAGTGCTAGACAAGAAGAAGTAAGGCGACTCCTGTTTTTTTACTTCCTCATATAACCAAAAGTCCCAATCAGGGCACGCGTACATGTCGTCATTAAAGTAAACAAGTAAGTCGCTATTAGCCAATGTTCTTGCTAGGTTCATAGCATAACAAATGCCAATATTTTCAGCAGAATATGTAAAGTCCAGTCCTTGCTCTTTCACCCAAAGAAGCGAGCCATCAGAACCCTCATTTAAGTGCACAATAATCTGATGCGAATAGCGTGAATTTTTTCTCAGGCTATCAATACAGGTTTTTAGAAGCTCCAAATTATTCCAGCTAGGAATCATTATCGAGAACACTAATTCTCTAGGCGGTGCTAAGTTAGCATGTTTGCTAAAAACAGGGGCAGTGGTGAGAAAGGTTGAATGCATTTTGTATAACCTGAGTTTTGCGTATTAAGGGTAGGTGCGTTATTTGCTTAGAAAATACAGTTGCAAGTATTTATAGTAAGTGGTTTCAGCATTGTTAATCGCCAACATAAATCCTGGTGCACCATCTAAAAATCCAAGTCGAATTATATAGGTGCGAATAAAAGCCCAAATACCATGCCCAACAGCACCCAGTAGGGTGGCACGTTTATTCTTAGCATGCAGTTCTGTTGCACCTAGCATTGCATAGCGATGCATTTTATCTAGCACTTCATCTAAATTTTTATAGCTTAGGTGCAGTAAGGGCTGCTTTAAGGAGCTGCTGGCTGTATTAAAAGTTAAGCTTTCATGAACCAAATTATTGCTAAATTGGGCGCTACCGCGTTTAAATAAACGCGCTACATAATCTGGTCGCCACCCTGAGTGATGAATAAATCGACCACAGAAGCTTGATAGTCTAGAGATGAAATACACTTCAAACTTTGGAGATTTCAATATTTTCTGAATCTCTTCTTTTAACTTCCCATCTACACGCTCGTCAGCGTCCAATGACAACACCCAGTCTTTAGTCGCATAGGCCAAGGCGCGGTTTTTTTGTATACCAAATCCTTGCCATTCATTGGACAGGTATACATTGGGGGTGAACTCCTTCGCGATATTCAGTGTTTCATCGGTGCTACCTGAGTCTAATACAATAATTTCATCCGCCCAAACAACTGAATTTAAGCAATCGCGAATGTCATGCGCTTCATTTTTGGTGATAATAATGATTGAAAGACTGTTGTTGTTCATCGCTATTGCCAAACAAAGTCACCTTGAACTCGCGTACCGTGCATCGTCATGCCATATTTACTAAGCTCTTGATGTAGCCATGATTTTAATAGACGGTTTTTTTTAATTTTATTACATTTCCGCGTCAGCCAGCTTTGCTTTAATAAGCGATAGTTATACCGATAGCCTAAGCCATCTTTTTGGGATAACCCTCTTTCTTGTTTCATTGCACTTTGTGTAATTGAACCAAAATGATGTAACCAAGAAGCTCCTGTCATTCCCGCGGCGATATTGTTCTTTTTCAATTCGTTAAAAAACATTGTATCTTCAAACCCCAGCAATTTTGGGATTGGTTGAAAATACCCAACTTCCAGCCATACTGAATGATGAACGGCTAAACAGACAGCATGATGTCCGTTATAACGCATTGCATTTTGCATTTTTAAGTGGGCATTATCAGTAAAAGCATCTAGATCATAATCAAGCATACCTTCGACTAAGGGGCCTTCAATTAAGGAGGGTGATATAACTTTAAGATTATTTTTCTCGGCAGTTTCAATCAGATTTTCAATCCAGTTTTTAGTGACAATCACATCATTGTTCATAATGATTGTCCACTCAGCCTGTAAAGCGAGAGCGCCTTGATTCCAGGCCACACCACAACCAAGATTGGTTTTATTGAAAATATGCCCACCTAAAGGTAGCGTTTCAAGATAACTCCTCGTACTGTCAGTTGAAGCGTTATCTACGACGACAAGGCGGCTTAAATCTAGCCCATGCTTAATCATGCTGTCTATACACATTTTTGTATATTCAACTTGATTGTAACAGGCAAAGGTAATGGCATATTTTTGAGAATTCATTCATTTCCACCATTAATAGCATTGGATTATTGACATATTTAATAAATATTTTTATCGCAAATATCCGATATCGTAAGCCAATGGACTGAAGCGAAAAATCTTAAATTAAACATATCATTACTTAACTTATTCGTAAACAAGCAGTTTAGAAATTATTTATTTTTGATCTTAAGTAACTGCTCTAGTATATCCGATTGACCGTGATTATTAAGCACTTAAACTAAGTTAGAGGCTTATTTAGAGAAGGATTGATTTGACCTAACCATCTGTATTTAGGATAATCGGGGCATAAGATTTTATTAAAGCGACGACAAGCATAATGAAGCAATCCCATTTAGAAGTTACTGAACGCATCATTGAGAAGAGCCGGCCAACCCGCACGGCTTATTTACATCGTTTAGATGAAATCGTGAATAGGCAACGTGGTGCAGATCGTTTGGGTTGTGCAAATGTTGCGCATGCGTTTGCCGCAATGCCAGCCAACGATAAGTTACGTGTAGTCGTGGAGAAAGCGCCTAATATCGCTATTGTGACGGCTTATAATGAAATGTTGTCAGCGCATCAGCCTTATGTGAATTACCCTGATATTATCCGCAATGAAGCGCACAAGTACGGTGCAACTGTACAAGTAGCTGGCGGTGTGCCGGCGATGTGTGATGGTATTACACAAGGTGAGCCTGGCATGGAGCTTTCGCTGTTTAGTCGCGATACGATTGCTATGAGTACTGCCATAGCCCTTTCACATGATGTATTTGATGCGGCATTGCTGTTAGGCATCTGCGATAAGATTGTGCCGGGACTTTTGATTGGTGCATTACAGTTTGGCCATTTGCCATGCGTTTTTGTGCCAGCTGGACCGATGAGCACTGGTATTGATAATACATCCAAATCTAAAGTGCGCGAGCAATATGCACAAGGTAAAGTGACACGCGAGGAATTGTTGGCTTCAGAGTCTGCTGCCTATCATAGTGCTGGCACGTGTACGTTTTACGGGACAGCAAATAGCAATCAAATGCTAATGGAAGCCATGGGTCTCCATGTGCCTGGCGCGGCTTTCATTCATCCAAATGATGGTATGCGGGATTTGTTGACGCGTGAAGCGGTCAAGTTGGTGCTAGAGAAAACTAAGAAGGATCAATTTTCACCAATTGGTCGATTGGTCGATGAGCATGTGATTGTCAATGCTATGGTGGCCCTGTTGGCGACCGGTGGTTCAACTAATCATTTGATTCACTGGGTAGCCATTGCGCGTGCTGCTGGCATTATCATTGATTGGACCGACTTTTATCACTTAGCAAAAACAACGCCATTGTTAGCAAGTGTTTATCCAAACGGTAAGGCCGATGTGAATGAGTTCCAATCTGCTGGCGGTCCAGCTTTTGTGATTCGTGAGTTAATTGATGCAGGCTATATGTTTGCTGATGTATGTACTGTTTCACATGGTGGTTTGCGTGATTATGGCAAAGTGCCAACGAAAGAAAATGAAAAGTTAGTGTGGAAAGACCTGCCGAAAGAAAGCCTCGATGAAACTATCGTGCGAACCGCAGCATCTCCATTTAACGAATCAGGCGGCTTACGTTTACTAAAAGGTAATTTAGGACGCAGTGTCATTAAGATTTCTGCAGTGCCTGAAGATCGCCACATTATTGAGGCACCAGCCATTGTATTTGATGCTCAAGAAGAGCTGTTGGCCGCATTTGACCGTGGCGAGTTAGAGCGTGATTTTATTGCGGTGGTGCGTTTCCAAGGTCCTAAAGCTAATGGTATGCCTGAGCTACATAAGCTGACGCCACCTTTGGCTGTGCTGCAAAACAAAGGATTTAGAGTGGCGATTGTGACTGATGGACGCATGAGCGGCGCTTCAGGAAAAATTCCAGCGGCTATTCACTTAAGCCCAGAAGCCTCTGCCGGCGGCCCCTTAGCTAAAGTGCGTACTGGCGATATTATTCGTTTAAATGCAACAGTGGGTATGGTCAACGTGCTTGTAGATGAGGATGAATGGGCGGAGCGTGCAGTAGCAGAATTGTCAGATACTAAGCGCCATCAGAATGCACACGGCTTTGGTCGCGAGTTATTTGGTGGGATGCGACGTAATGTATTGTCAGCAGAAGAGGGTGCAATCACCTGGCTATAGTCATTTAAAAATATAATTTATGTTGAGTAGGTTCAGTATTGTCTGAGTAGCTCAACACCAGTGAGTCATCAATTAATTTTAACTTAGGTAGAAACATGAACACATTAGATTTAGCCAACTACGGCCCAGTCATTCCAGTCATCGTTATTAATCGCGTTGAAGATGCAGTGCCTATGGCCGCAGCTTTGCTTGAAGGTGGCATTCGCGTTTTAGAGATAACTTTACGTACTTCATGTGCATTGGCTGGTATGGAAGCGATTGCTAAGGCTTTGCCAGAAGCCATTATGGGCTCAGGTACTGTGCGTAATCTGAAAGATGCACAAGCCTCTAAAGATGCAGGTTGTCAGTTTGCTGTTAGCCCAGGTTACACGAGTGAGTTAGGTTTGTTCACCCGCAAGATTGGTTTGCCATTATTGCCAGGTGTTTCTACAGGCTCTGAAATCATGATGGCAAATGCTGATGATTATTACTTCTTAAAGTTATTCCCAGCGGTTGCAGTGGGTGGCATTAACTTACTTAAAGGTTTTTCTGGCCCTTTTGGTGATGTTAAATTCTGCCCTACTGGTGGCGTAACCGTAGATTCAGCACCACAATTTTTGGCTTTACCTAATGTAGTGGTTTGTGGTGGCACTTGGTTGACGCCGGCCGATGCAGTTGCGCGTGGTGATTGGGCGCATATCACCAAATTAGCTAAAGAAGCGAGTGCTATTAAAGCGGCTTAATCGCGGCTTCACTTAGCACTTGATTTATAATTAGGGTTTGGCGCTTAGATATTTCTAAGTGCTAAACCCTTTTTTATTGGGATTGATTTTGAAGATTGAAATGCAACAATATAAATCTATCGTGTTCGATTGCGATGGGGTAGTGCTGGACTCTAACGTGTTAAAAACGGAAGCTTATTTTCGTACCGCTAAAAACCTAGGTGCAAGTGATGCGGAAGCACAAGCATTGGTTGATTATCATGTTCGCCTAGGAGGAATTTCTCGTTATCACAAGTTTGATTTTTATTTGCGCGAGATTTTGCAAAAGCCTGCTACCAAAGAAGCCATTCAAGTGTTGTTGGATGAATTCGGTCGAGAGCTAGAGGTCGGCTTAATGCAATGTGAGATGGCGTCAGGATTAGATGTGCTGCGAGCTAGTACGCCCAATGCGAAGTGGTCTATATTGTCCGGTGGTGATCAGCAAGAACTTCGAAAATTATTTGCTAATCGACATATCGATCATCTTTTTGATGGCGGTATTTTTGGCAGTCCAGATAACAAAGACGAAGTGTTGGCCCGTAAAAAATCCAATGGAAATTTGCAATTTCCAGCCTTGTATATAGGCGATAGTAAGTACGATTATGAAGCTGCAACTAGAGCGGGTTTAGATTTTATCTTTCTAAGTAATTGGACCGAGGTTGCAGACTGGCAAGACTTTTGTAGTAGCAATAACATTGAGGTGCTGGGCAGTATTAGCGATCTTTGCACTGGTTAGGTTAGGCTAAGCCAGCAATCACTCGGCTCGCTGGTATCTGTTTTAGACAGTTCAAATGCCCTAGCGGGCATACCCTTTTAAAGCATGGACTGCATTCCAACCCTAAGTATTCCACTACTGCCTGGCTATTCATTGGTGGTGTGTGATGGGGGTTGGATGATCCGTAAATGGCAATTAATTTCTTATCTAAGGCTGCTGCGATGTGCATTAGGCCAGAGTCATTGCTTACCACGGCCTCACAAAGCGACATTAAATCAATCGCATCACTCAGCGCGGTTTTTCCACCCAAATCTAGGCATTGTTGGGATGTGCGTTGGTTGATTTCTGCTGTCACTGCCGCGTCTTTTTCAGAACCAAATAACCATACCTGCCAGCCTCGCTTTAAAGCTGCATTCGCCACTTCTGCATAATATTCTGCTGGCCAACGCTTGGCTTCCCCATATTCTGCGCCTGGGCATAGACCTAAGACTTTGTTTCTAGGAACTTCTAACCCTAACACTTTGAGCGCTGCTGCCGCATTTTCTTTATTAGAAATAAGCGCTGGGTTCGGGATGTTTTTAGGTAAGTCTGCCCCTGTTGGCAGGCCTAAAGTGACAAATCGGTCCACCGTACGTGGTAATCTGGCTTTATCAAGTGGTCGTATGTCATTAAGTAAGCCATAACGCATTTCACCTAAAAAGCTGGTGCGTTGTGGGATATTAGCGGCATAGGGCAGAATAGCTGATTTAAATGAATTGGTGAGGATGATAGCCTGAGTGTAAGCCTTTAAACGCAAACTTTTACCAAATTTAATGCGTTCAAATAAGGAAAATTGCCCATGCTTGAATGGTAATGCAATTCCATTATTCACTTCTGGCATGCGCGCAATTAAGGGTAGCGTCCATGCTGGTGCCGCCACGTCAATAATGCAATCTGGGTGCTGTAGCTTCAATATTTTGAATAGGCTTTGTGCTAGCACCATATCGCCTACCCAAGCTGGGCCGAGTACTAGAATTTTTTCAGGTTTCAATGCGACAGCCAATTCAAATAAAATTTAGCTGGCAATTTTTTCTAAAATCCCGCTAGTGCTCCGTCCAGCCACCAAGTCGATCAGCGCTACTTTTCCACCCCAAGATTTCACTTCTTTAGCGCCGACCACTTGCGCTTCTGTATAGTCACTGCCTTTGGCGATAATGTCGGGTTGAATAGCATTGATTAGATTAATGGGGGTGTCTTCATCAAATAGAATTACCGCATCCACTGCGGCCAGCGCCGCCAGAACGCGTGCGCGATCTTGTTCATGAATCACAGGCCGTGTTGGGCCTTTTAATGCGCTGACTGATCTGTCGGTATTGAGGCCTAAAATTAGTCTGTCACCAGTTTTTTTAGCGGCCTCTAGATAAGTCACATGGCCCGCGTGTAATAAATCAAAACAGCCATTGGTAAACACGATTTTTTCGTGATGAGCTTTCCACTCACTCACCAAGGACATTAACTGGGTTTGGTTACAAATTTTATCGGCTTGCGATAACTTATCTTCACTGACTAAAGCCTGCAGTAACTCAGCTTGGCTGACTGGAACTGTACCCACTTTCCCCACCACAATAGCTGCAGCGATATTGGCCAGTTGCAACGCATCATGCGCGTTTAAGCCATGCACCATACCAGCTGCTAGGGTTGCAATGACCGTGTCACCAGCGCCAGACACATCGAATACTTTTTTTGCTGTCGCAGGAATATGTTGAATTTGTGTATGATCTATATAGGAAATGCCTTCTTCGCCACGGGTAACGGCAAGGAAGTCTAGTCCTAACTGATCTTTAAGTTGCTGTGCGGCATGGAGCAACGCTTCGGTCTCATGCAACTCAACATTGCAAGCTTCAGCAGTTTCTTTTTTATTTGGCGTCAGTGCGTTAGCACCTTTATATTTGGAGTAGTCACGGCCCTTAGGGTCAGCGATCACTGGAATGCCAAGTTGTTTGCATAGCGTAATAATCGCCTTGCATGTGTTATCACTGAGTAGACCTTTAGCATAGTCAGACAGAATCACCATAGCAGGTTTAGCGCTTAGAGCAATGCTCACTTTGTTTATTAACTCCGTGCATTCCTGGGCGTTAAAACTAGCGCTACTTTCATCGTCAATTCTTACAATTTGTTGATTACCGCTCATGACTCTAGTTTTGGATACAGTAGGGCGGAATGATGAACTCATCATATGGCTAATGTCGATACCATTTTTTGCCATAAGTTTATTTAGGGTATCACCGGAATCATCATTGCCTATGCAGCCTATGATTTGGGTGCGTAAGCCTAAACCACTTAAATTGGCCGCTACATTGGCCGCGCCACCAGCACGATCTTCAGCTTGCTTTAGTAATACTACTGGCACTGGCGCCTCAGGCGAAATGCGATTGACGTTACCGATTAGGTAACGGTCCAACATCACATCCCCTATGACTAAAATAACTTCTTTAGAGTCGGTGAACTGGCGTACGGTTTCAGTTAAGTGTGTATTCATAATTTTTAATGATTGTATTTGATCTAATCGGCTTCCAACATATCACATAAGCTATGGCCGATAAAAATATGCGCTTCTTGTATGCGTGGCGTTTCGCTACTTGGCATGACTAAGTTAAATTTACAAAGCGCCAGCAATTTTCCACCACTGCCGCCAGTCAAGCCTATCGTGGTAGCGCCGATGGCGTTAGCTTCAATAATGGCATTGACCACATTTTTGCTATTGCCAGAGGTTGTAATGCCAATTACTGCGTCTTCAGGGCGACACAGCGCTTCAATCTGGCGGGCGAAGATATAGTCATAACCGTAATCATTGCCGACGGAGGTAATAATCGATGTGTCGGTGGTGAGTGCAATGGCTGGCAAGCCACGACGTTCTTTTTTATATCGACCGACAATTTCAGCGGCGATATGTTGGCTATCGGCAGCACTGCCGCCATTACCCATAATCAAAATTTTTCCGCCGCGTTGCATGGTGGCGCGCAACTCATTCGCCACGGCAACTACTTGTGGGAATAGGGCGGCTAAGTTTGCAAACATGGCCGTATGCGCCTCTAATTCATGCTGTAAGAATGCTGTTTGTGTAGTTTGGGTCAAAGTAAAATCTCTTTTATATTTTTTGGTTTAGCAGTAAGCATCGTCTTGCATAAGATAGTTTTGCACGTAGTCTTGTACGCCGTCTTCCAAACTATAAAAATCTTGCTTATAGCCTGTGCTAGCGAGTTTGCTCATGGTAGCTTCGGTAAAGTATTGGTATTTACCTTGTAGGTCTTCTGGCATCTCAATGTAAGTAATATTGGGGGCTTTACCTATGCTCAACATCACGGCTGTAGCTAAATCCTTAAATGCGCGTGCTTTACCTGTGCCTATATTGTAGATGCCATTAGTGCAAGGTTGATTTTGCAGGGCCATTTGTAGGAAATGCACTACCACTGCCGCTGCGTCCTTTACATAGACAAAATCGCGAAGTTGCATCCCGTCCTCATAGCCAACTTTATGGCTTTTGAATAACTTAACGCAACCCAATTCTTTGAACTGATTAAAACTATGCAATGCCACGCTGGCCATACGTTCTTTATGATATTCGTTCGGGCCATAGACATTGAAAAACTTGAATCCAGCCCACGCGCTTGGTGTTGGCATGTTGGTGCTTGATTGTTGCAAAGCCCATTGATCAAAGAAGTGCTTAGAATATCCATAACCGTTAAGCGGACGCAGATTTGCTATAGAGTTGTCATCATAACCATTGGCACCATCCCCATAGGTCGCAGCTGAGCTGGCATAGAAAAATGCGGCATTATTATGCGCACACCAACGCCAAAGGTCTTGCGAGTAGTGGATATTGTCCGCGACTAACTTATTGAAATCACGCTCAGTAGTAGCACTGATCGCGCCCATATGAATAATAGCAGCAACGTCATTGCGACCTTCAAGCCAAGATAATAGTTGGTCCTTGTCTAAATACTGCACATATTGACGCTTGACTAAGTTTTGCCACTGATCTGGATGGGTGATGCGATCTACAATGACCATATCATCACGCGACAACTTGTTATTAAGATGCCAAGCGATTATAGAGCCTATCATGCCAGCGCCGCCGGTAATTACTATCATAGCGTTTTCTATTTTGCTAAAAATTGAAGTATAACTCCTATTGCGAAGCGCCCAAAGCCTGCGCTCTTGATAGTGTTAGTTTAGATTGTTCTGCAGCTTGCTCAGCATTCCAATCTGGACTAATCCAGCCTTGCAGATTTTCTAGCGCAATGGTGCTCATCGCGGCTATCCAAGCTTCATTTTCGTTCAGTGCGGGGATGTAGTGGTATTCGCCACCGCCTGCATGAGTGAAGATTTCTTTACCTTCCATCGCAATCTCTTCTAGCGTTTCTAAGCAGTCGCTACTAAAGCCAGGGCAAATGACATCAATGCGTTTTGTTTTGGCTTTGCCTAACTCTGCCAGTGTTGTGGCTAAGTAAGGTTTTAACCATTCTTGTTTACCAAAGCGCGATTGAAACGCTACGATAAATGCCTCTTTTTCAAGACCCAGCGCCTCTGCTAATAGACGCGCAGTTTTATAGCATTCGCAATGGTAGGGGTCACCTTTCATTAGGTGGAATTTCGGTAAGCCATGGAAACTCATCACCAATTTAGTCGGTTTGCCATGTGTGTCCCAATGGGCACGCACGCTTTGCGCGAGTGCGGCAATATAAGCAGGGTGATCATGATAATGACGTATGGTGCGTATCGCTGGCATGTTGCGTGTTTTAAGCAATACGCGCCAAACTGCATCTAGTGCGCTGGCGGTGCTACTTGCGGCATATTGTGGATATAAAGGAAACACTAAAATACGGTCGCAATGCTGGGCGCGTAGCTTACTAATGGCGGACTGCATGCTGGGGTTTCCGTAACTCATACCTAATTCAACTGCAAACGGCGAGTTTATTTTTTGCCCTAAAAAACTGTGCAATAACTGTGTTTGTTTCTGAACATGTGCCAACAATGGCGAGCCTTCTGATGTCCAAACTTGTGCATATTTAGCCGCTGATTTTTTTGGGCGTACCACCAAGATGATGCAATGTAAAATCCAGCACCAAATAAAGCGTGGGATTTCCACTACACGTGTGTCCATTAAGAATTGGCCAAGGTAGCGGCGCAGTGCAGGGGCTGTAGGAGCGTCAGGCGTGCCGAGGTTGGCGAGCAATATACCTACTTTTAAGGTGTCGCCATGCTGATATGGAGGTTCTGGGTTGTAATAAGCCATTATTTAGTCTTTAAGTGGTTAATCGTTAGTTGGTATAAATTCTTTAAAGCGCTTAATTGTTAGTATTGAGCGCGTTTGACAGTAGTTTTGCCGTGATATCAACAATGGGGATAACCCGTTCATACGCCATGCGGGTGGGACCGATGACGCCCAAGGTGCCGACTACTTGGCCATCAGCTTCATAGGGTGCGGTAATCATGCTGCACTCGTCTAAGGCTAGATAACCACTTTCGCCGCCAATAAATATCTGTATTCCTTCTGCGCGCTGGCTATTGTCAAGTAACTGCATGAGCGAAGTACGACGCTCAAAGATCTCAAATAGTTTCCTTAAACTGCTGACATTGGTCGAAAGTTCATCAATTTGTAGTAAGTTCCGTTCGCCTGCAATGACCACGCCATCGTTCTCAACACCCTTATTGCTTGCATCAAGCGCAGCCGTCATTAGGCGGTTCATGTCGCTTTGCATTTGTTTGAGTTCTTGGTGTAGCTTTAGCTGAACTTCATCGAATGTATGACCGGAAAAATGACTGTTAAAGTAATTGCTGGCTTGGGTGAGTTCGCTGGCGGAGTATGGTTTATCCGCCATAATGATTCGGTTTTGCACATTGCCATCGCTCGTGACAATAATGACTAGTACGCGCTTTTCAGATAAAGGTAAAAATTCTAAATGTTTAAACGCGATACGTTTACGCTTAGGAATCATCACCAATCCTGCAAATTGCGTAAGCTGCGACAGCATATCGGCGGCACTGGCGATTAATTCACTGGGGTTGGGTGAGGATAGTCCGCTTTTAATTTGTTGCAAAGCTTGTGCTTCTAGTGGCTGTACGGTCAGTAAGCTGTCCACAAACATACGGTAGCCCTTTTGCGTAGGAATCCGTCCGGCTGAGGTGTGCGGGCTAGCGATAAAACCAAGCTGTTCTAAGTCGCTCATTACATTGCGTATGGTGGCGCTACTCAGGTCTAGGCCAGAGTGCTGTAATAGTGTTCGTGAACCAATAGGCTGACCATCACTGATGTAATGCTCTACTAAAGTTTTAAGCAAGATTTGTGCGCGTTTATCCAACTCATACACCTCAGATTAATCCCATACACCATGGCATGATGCTAGAGGTGTATTTTGCCTTAATTAGACATGGTCTTGTAGCTTTAGTATGGAATTGACCGAAATTTAAGTGGTTTTCACCTTTTGATTTTATTTAATTTGTTTGCGCTCTAGTTTTGCTTTATCAGAAGCCACAACTGTGATTTAATTTAGAGATGCAAAATTCTTTCAAAACGATCGCCATTATTGGCAAATACATGGCGCCTAAAGCTTTGCAGCAGATGCAAGCTGATTTGGTTAATTTAGCGCAGCATTTACAGTCTCGCAATATCACCGTTTATATAGAAAAGAATACGGCACTACATGCGCCAATCAATGGTTTTAAAACCATAGGCTTGGATGAAATCGGTGAAATAGCCGATTTAGCTATTGTGATGGGCGGTGACGGGACTATGCTGAGTGTAGCGCGCAGTTTGATTGATGCCGATGTGCCACTGGTTGGCATTAACCGTGGTCGATTTGGGTTTTTAACTGACTTACGCGCAGAAGAAATGCTAGTTGCGGTAGATCGCATTTTGGCAGGTGGTTTTAGTTTAGAGCCACGCATGCTACTAGCGACGCAGATAATACGCGACGGCAAAGTGTTACATGCCAACTATGCCTTAAATGATGCGGTGATTAAAAGTGATCTGCGCTTAATTGAGCTTGAAGTTAAAATCAACCAACAATTTGTGCATAAGCAGCGTAGCGACGGCTTAATCATTTGTACCCCGACAGGCACTACCGCATATGCAATGTCAGCTGGCGGCCCAATCTTGCACCCCAATTTAGATGCGATAACGCTGGTGCCGATTTGCCCACACACATTGAGTAACCGCCCAATTGCAGTCAGTAGCAGCAGTCACATTGAGGTGAGTCTAATGCAATTTGATGAGGCGCAACTCAGTTTTGATGGACAATATCAAGTGGCATTGCAGATTGGGGATAAGGTGTTGGTGCAACGCGCCGAAAAAACTATCTCCCTATTACACCCTAGCGACTACTGTTATTTTGACATGTTACGCAACAAGTTAAACTGGGGCTAAATTAATGTTACAGAGCCTTTCCATCCGTGACTTTGTCATTGTCAGCACACTTGATTTGGAGTTCTCCTCTGGATTTACTGTGCTTACTGGAGAAACTGGAGCAGGTAAGTCTATATTGATTGATGCCTTATCGTTGGCCTTGGGTGCCCGCGGTGAGGGTGGCGTGACCCGCGTCAATTGTGATAAAGCCGAGATTAGCGCTATTTTTAGTGTCACTCATAATTCAGAAGCATTGCGTTGGTTAGCTGAGGCTGAAATGGAATGCGATGCTGGCGAATTAGTGTTGCGTCGCGTGATGTATGCCGATGGCAGATCGCGTGCTTTTATTAATGGTATTAATGTCAGCATTGCGCAATTAAAAGAGTTGGGTGAGTTGCTAGTCGATATTTACAGCCAAAACGCACACCATTCGCTTTTAAAGTCTGCCACTCAGAGAATAGTTCTAGATAATTTCGCTGGCCTTTCAGAACTGGCGACTGAGGTTGCTGCTAACTACAAAGGTTGGCATCTTCTGCATCAACAGCGCTTGGCCGCTGAGAAAAATGCCAGTGCCTATGCTGATGAATTAGCGGATTTGCGGGATCAAAGTTATGAATTGTTGCAGTTGGTCATTAGCCCCAACGAGTGGGAAGAGTTGCAGCAAGAGCATTTGCGCTTGTCTCATGGCGCCAGTTTGCTTACGGGCGCAGAGTCCTGCCATGAACTGCTAAGTGAAGGTGATGTATCCGCCATACATTTACTGACGCAGGTGCAGTATAAGCTGCAAAATTTACAGGAATATGATGCAAGCTTAGCTGAGGCGACTGAAGCTTTAGACTCTGCCATTATTCAACTAACCGAAGCAGATCGCTTTTTAAATCGCTATTGCCAAAGTACTGAGCTTGACCCGTCCAGTTTAGATACATTGGATGCAAAAATACAAGTCATTCACAATGCCTCACGTAAATACCGGGTTAAGCCTGAAGAGCTGGCTGATTTATTAAGTCGCTCACAGACGCGGATGGCTGAGTTAGAGTTGTTTGCTAATGATGCTGAGTTGGCAAAAAATGAGGCGCAGGCTTTTGAAAGTTATAATCAGCTAGCACAAGCGTTGAGTAGCGGTCGCCAGCTAGCTGCGGCTAAATTAAGTGCTGAAATTAGTGCAGAAATGCAACGTCTATCTTTAAGCGGTGGCAAGTTTGAGGTGGCACTGACTGCACAAGCTCCAACTGCTTCGGGTTTGGAGCAGGTTGAATTCTTGGTGGCTGGACATGCCGGCGTTGCGCCCCGCCCACTTAATAAAGCTGCATCAGGTGGCGAGCTGTCACGTATTAGTTTGGCAATACGCGTAGTGACAGCTAAGCAAGAAAGTATTCCGACCATGATTTTTGATGAAGTTGATGTGGGTATAGGCGGCGGAGTGGCTGAAGTGGTTGGCCAATTGCTGAAGCAGTTAGGCGAACCGCAAGCCGATGCTAGTCAACGCCAGGTGTTAGTGATCACGCATTTGCCACAGGTGGCTGCATTAGGACAGCATCATTTACGCGTCAGCAAAGCCTTGGTAGACGGACAAACTTTAAGCACCATTGCAGTATTAAGTACCGAAGCAAGAGTGGCTGAAGTGGCGCGTATGCTTGGGGGGGTTGAAATTACCGACACCACTCGCCAACACGCGAAAGAAATGCTAACACGAACTTAAATTAGTCTGATGTACAGGGTTGTTGTTTACATAAGCCGTAAATGGTAAGCGAATGATCTTGCATAGTAAAACCTAATTTAGCGGCAGCACTTTCCTGCCGCTTTTCTATTTCTTCATCGTAAAACTCTGCAACTCTGCCGCATTTCATACAAACGACATGATCGTGATGGCCGCCGGCATTCAATTCAAAAACGGCTTTCCCACTTTCAAAATGATGGCGTATTAATAATCCTGCTTGCTCAAATTGAGTCAACACCCGATATACCGTGGCAAGTCCAACGTCTTCACCTGAGTTAATCATTACTTTATAAATATCTTCGGCAGACAAATGACGCTCTTTGCTATTTTCAAATAAGCTCAAAACTTTGAGTCTGGGTAACGTGGCTTTTAGGCCTGCGTTTTTTAAGTCTTTTTGATCGCGCATGGATGGTTACTCACATTTAACAATTACAGAGTTTTGGGATAGCTGTGTACGTGGTATATTAACCCCAATTCAAATTAAGAGTCATGCTATGCGCTACGTTTTCATATTATTATTTGTTTTGTGTACTTCATGTGGCACAGCTTTGCCTACGATTAAGCCTTATAAGCTTGATGTGCAGCAAGGTAATGTAGTGACCTCGAAGATGTTGCTTCAGTTGCGTCCAGGTATGACCAAGTCGCAAGTGCGCTTTATTATGGGTACGCCTTTGATTCAAGATAGCTTTCATGGTAATCGTTGGGATTACGCGTATCAGTTGCGCGAAGGTGGTAAGTTAATCGAGCAGCGCCGAGTGATTTTGGATTTTCAAAGTGATTTATTGAAAACGGTTCGTGGTGATGTCGTGGCAGCTACTGTCGACTCTAAGGGTGGAGTAGAGGGGGCTGATACAGGCACGCGTCTCATTGAGCCAGCAAAAAAACCTGAAGAAAAAAGTTTAATGCAGAAACTGAAGTTTTGGCAAAAAGACGAGGCTGAACAAGCTAAAGAAGCGGCCGATGCAAAAGCAAAAGCAAAAGCAAGTGCAGATGAGGCTGAACGAGCCAAAGCAGCGGCTGAAGCAAAAGCAAAAGCAAAAGCAAAAGCAAGTGCAGATGAGGCTATGAAAAAGGCAGCCGAGGCTGAAAGGGCTGCCGCTAAAGATAAAGTGATTGAGCCTCTTGCAGTTGAACCAACGCCAGAAGTGAAAGTACTTAAGCCTGTGCCGGTCAATGAGCCCGCGGCAACCTCAGCGCCTGCCCCGGTAGTTAATTCACCATCTCCCTCAGGCCTGAAGATTGATAAGTCCTTAAGTGGTAATGCCCCTGAGTCAAAAGTAGAGAAAGAAGTGGCTACCCCAAGTGCGAATAATGCGGTGGTGCCTAAAGCGAAGGAATTGCCAGCAGAAAATGAGCCGGGCTTCTTTGATAAAATGCTTGAAAAAATCGGCTTTTAATTTATGGCAAATCCTTTAAAAATTGTCATCGTAGGTTGTTCTGGCCGTATGGGACATGTGCTATTGGAGTGTGTATTCGCTGATGGTGAATTAGTACTGCACGGCGCTGTTGATCGAGGTGACGTGGATGGAGTCGTTAACCCACATTTAGGTCGTGATGCTGGTGAGCAGTTAGGTAAGCTATCTGGAGTGAAAGTAGTTGATGAGGTCGCTGCTGCGCTGAAGGGTGCGGATGTATTGGTAGACTTTACGCGCCCAGAGGCAAGCATGAATTATCTCGTGGCATGCCAACAAGCGAAGGTGGCTATGGTTATTGGTACTACGGGTTTCTCTAACGAACAAAAGCTAGCCATTACCAAAGCATCTAAGGATATCGGCATCGTATTTGCGCCAAACATGAGTGTGGGAGTGACTTTATTAATTAACCTAGTACAGTCGGCGGCTAAAGTGCTTAGCGAGGGTTACGATATAGAGATTATAGAAGCCCATCACAGGCATAAAGTGGATGCGCCATCTGGGACTGCGCTGCGTTTAGGTGAAGCTGCAGCGAGTGCTTTAGGTCGCAATTTAGAGCAATGCGCAATCTATGGTCGCGAAGGCGTGACGGGGGAACGTGACCCGTCAACCATCGGATTTGCTACCGTCCGTGGTGGCGATGTTGTGGGTGATCATACTGTGTTATTTGCCGGCATTGGAGAGCGCGTAGAGTTAACGCATAAAGCCAGCAGTCGCGCCACTTTTGCACTAGGTGCTTTGCGCGCTGCTAAATTCTTAAATGGTAAAGCTAGTGGTTTGTTTGATATGCAGGATGTGTTGAACTTACGCTAATCGGTTATATTATCTGCCACAGACGTGTTGGAATTGTGGTTAATACTGCATCCTAGCAATTGATGAAAATGTAATTTTGCATTGATTAGTCGCATTTATTTCGCTATAATTCGTCAATTCTGAAACGGGAAGAGTTTATCAACTCCTCCCGTTTTGCATATCTGCCATCTGCTCATGATGGAACAAGAATAAATTTTAATTAGGTTGCAAAGCCACAAGCCTTGCAACGCCAAGGAGTTACTGTGTCACAAAACCTGCCCGCCATACTCGTACTTGCAGATGGAACTGTGTTTCGTGGCATATCAATTGGCGCCACTGGCCATACTGTCGCTGAGGTTGTATTCAATACCTCAATGACTGGCTACCAAGAGATACTGACCGATCCATCTTACACCAAGCAAATTGTTACACTAACTTATCCGCATATCGGTAATTATGGTGTGAATATTGAGGACGTTGAGTCTTCTCAAATTTATGCTAGCGGTTTAATTATTCGCGACTTGCCACTGACCCATAGTAATTTTAGAAATTCTCAATCGCTTGCTGAGTATTTATTAGACAATAAAATTGTCGCTATCGCCGATATTGATACGCGTAAATTGACTAGGATTCTTCGTGAAAAAGGTGCGCAAACTGGCGTGATTATTGCTGGTGAAGCGGATGAGGCTAAAGCTTTAGCGCATGCCGCAACTTTAATTGCAGGTTTTCCCGGGCTAAATGGGATGGATCTGGCTAAAGTTGTGAGCTGTACTAAGGCTTACGAAGCTACAGAGGGTGAGTGGGCTTTAGGTCAAGGCTACGCTACGGCGCCAGCAACAAAATTCCATGTGGTCGCTTTTGACTATGGCGTTAAGCGCAATATTCTGCGCATGCTAGTGTCGCGCGGTTGTAAGGTGACAGTGTTGCCTGCGCAAACATCAGCGGCTGAAGCATTGGCCTACAAACCTGATGGTGTCTTTTTGTCTAACGGCCCCGGTGATCCTCAGCCATGTGATTATGCGATTGCGGCAATTAAAACTATCGTTGACTCAGGTATGCCAACTTTTGGCATTTGTTTAGGACACCAATTACTTGCCTTAGCAAGTGGTGCCAAAACACATAAAATGAAATTCGGCCATCATGGCGCGAACCACCCTGTCCAAGATGTTGACACTAAACGTGTTTACATTACCAGTCAAAACCACGGTTTTGCAGTGGATGCGGCTAGTTTGCCGGCTAATATTAAAACTACGCACGTATCATTGTTTGACGGAAGTCTGCAAGGTATTACACGTACTGACAAACCCGCATTTAGCTTTCAGGGTCACCCTGAAGCTAGTCCAGGCCCTACAGAGATGAGCTATTTGTTTGACCGCTTTATTAGCTTGATGCAAGAAAGGAAAGCTAGCTAATGGCTAAACGTACCGACATTAAATCCATATTGATCATCGGCGCAGGACCAATTGTTATTGGTCAGGCTTGCGAGTTTGACTATTCTGGCGCACAGGCTTGTAAAGCGTTGCGCGAAGAAGGTTACCGCGTTATTTTGGTGAACTCTAATCCAGCTACCATTATGACCGACCCAGAAATGGCTGACGCGACATATATTGAGCCTGTGACCTGGCAAGTGGTTGAAAAAATTATTGCTAAAGAGCGTCCAGATGCTTTACTTCCGACTATGGGCGGACAGACGGCCCTGAATTGTGCGCTCGACTTAGATAAGCATGGCGTGTTGGCAAAATATAATGTGGAGCTCATCGGCGCTTCAAAAGAAGCGATTGATAAAGCAGAAGACAGACAAAAGTTCAAAGAAGCGATGACCAAAATTGGTTTAGGTTCAGCGCGCTCAGTCATTGCGCACAGTATGGAAGAAGCATTGCAGGTGCAGCCTAGTATCGGTTATCCAGCCATTATTCGCCCTTCATTTACGATGGGTGGAAGTGGTGGTGGTATTGCATATAATCGTGAAGAGTTTGTTGAGATTTGTGAGCGCGGTCTAGATGCCTCACCTACCAAAGAGTTGTTGATCGAAGAATCACTACTAGGTTGGAAAGAGTATGAAATGGAAGTGGTGCGCGACTCAGCGGATAACTGCATTATTATTTGCTCAATCGAAAACTTAGATCCGATGGGTGTGCATACAGGCGACTCAATTACCGTAGCGCCAGCACAAACCCTAACCGATAAAGAATACCAAATTATGCGCAACGCCTCATTGGCGGTGTTACGTGAAATTGGTGTTGATACTGGTGGTTCTAATGTGCAATTTGCCATTAATCCGGAAGACGGCCGCATGATTGTGATTGAGATGAATCCGCGTGTATCACGTTCATCTGCCTTAGCATCAAAAGCCACTGGCTTCCCTATTGCAAAAGTCGCTGCCAAGCTGGCAGTTGGTTTTACTTTAGATGAACTTAGAAATGAAATTACTGGAGGTGCTACGCCAGCATCTTTCGAGCCATCGATTGACTATGTAGTCACTAAGATTCCAAGATTCGCTTTTGAAAAGTTCCCGCAAGCTGATTCGCGTTTAACCACGCAAATGAAATCGGTAGGCGAAGTGATGGCAATAGGCCGTACTTTTCAGGAGTCTTTCCAAAAAGCGCTACGTGGGTTAGAAGTCGGTGTAGATGGTTTGGATGAAAAAACCACAGACCTAGATACGATTACCAAAGAAATGGGTGTGCCGGGACCAGAGCGTATTTGGTATGTGGGCGATGCCTTTAGAATGGGTATGACGGTTGCCGAAGTCTACGATATTTCAAAAATTGACACATGGTTTTTGGTGCAAATCAAAGACATTATTGATCGTGAACAAGCACTTAGAGGCAAGCAAATTGCTGATTTAGACAAAGCTGCTTTGTTAAAACTAAAACGTAGTGGTTTTTCAGATCGTCGTTTAGCTAGTTTGCTTAATACTGATCAGCATGCAGTGCGTGCCTATCGCCAAGCTTTAAAAGTACGCCCAGTATATAAACGCGTGGATACCTGTGCTGCAGAGTTTGCAACCAATACCGCTTATATGTATTCGACTTATGAAGAAGAGTGCGAAGCCGCACCAACGAACAATAAGAAGATTATGATTTTAGGTGGTGGACCTAATCGTATTGGTCAAGGCATTGAGTTTGACTATTGCTGTGTACATGCCGCATTTGCAATGCGTGAAGATGGTTATGAAACCATTATGGTTAACTGTAATCCTGAAACTGTTTCTACGGATTACGACACTTCAGATCGTTTGTATTTTGAACCTGTTACTCTGGAAGATGTGCTTGAAATCGTTGCGCTAGAAAAACCAGTGGGCGTAATCGTACAGTACGGTGGTCAAACGCCTCTCAAGCTAGCGCGTGATTTAGAAAAAGCGGGTGTGCCAATTATTGGTACAACACCAGACGCGATTGACAAAGCTGAAGATCGTGAACGCTTCCAAAAAATGTTGCAAGAGTTAGGGTTGAAACAACCACCTAATCGTACGGCGAGAACGCCTGAAGATGCAGTGCGATTAGCCTTGGAAATTGGATATCCGCTAGTGGTTCGCCCAAGCTATGTGTTGGGTGGTCGTGCGATGGAAATCGTACAGGAACAATCACAACTTGAGCGTTATATGCGCGAAGCGGTAAAAGTTTCTAACGAGTCCCCAGTATTGTTAGATCGATTCTTAAATGATGCATTAGAAGTTGATGTGGACGCGCTATGTGATGGCACTGATGTGATTATCGGCGGCATTATGGAACACGTTGAACAAGCAGGCGTTCACTCAGGCGATTCAGCTTGTTCATTGCCTCCGTATAGCTTGTCACCTAAGTTGCAAGATGAGTTACGTGAGCAAACTAAACAAATGGCCATGGCCTTAGGCGTAGTGGGTTTAATGAATGTGCAGTTTGCAATTCAAGGTGAAACGGTTTTTGTGTTGGAGGTTAATCCTCGCGCATCTAGAACAGTACCTTTTGTATCTAAGGCTTGTGGTCTGCAATTGGCCAAGGTGGCGGCACGCTGCATGATTGGCACCTCGCTCAAATCGCAAGGTGTTACGCGCGAAATTATTCCGCCGTATTATTCAGTTAAAGAAGCGGTCTTCCCGTTTATTAAATTCCCAGGCGTAGATACGATTTTAGGCCCAGAAATGAAATCTACTGGTGAAGTGATGGGCGTAGGTGCAACCTTTGCTGAAGCCTTCTTGAAATCACAGTTGGGTGCTTCTACCAAGTTGCCAGAAGGTGGTCGTGCATTTATTAGCGTACGCAAAGAGGACTATTTAAAAGTAGTCGAGATTGCACAAGCATTGCATGAACTCGGATTTAGTTTAGTTGCGACTAAGGGAACAGCTGCGGCATTGACTGCAAACGGTCTCACTGTGACTTCGGTTAACAAAGTTGCTGAAGGACGTCCGCATATCGTTGATATGATTAAAAACGGAGATATCAGCTTTATTGTAAACGTAACCGACGATAAGCGTGCAGTCGCTGACTCTTATGAAATTCGTCGTAGCGCATTGCAGTATAAGGTGACTTATTACACCACTATTGCTGGAGCTAAGGCGGCTTGTGTGGGCATGGCGCATATGCAAGAGCTACAAGTTGAGTCTTTGCAGAATTTGCATAAATTGTTAAAATAAACTCCAATTAATCAAGTAAGATGGCAATACTTAACCACGCCTTAAACGGGTGTGGTTTTGTTTTTTAGTTTAAGGAAATTCGTATGGCAGTGACGCAAATACCGGTAACCGTGAAAGGTGCCGCATTATTAAAAGAAGAACTTTATCGTTTACGTAGTGTAGATCGCCCATATATTATCCAAGCGATTGCAGAAGCGCGTGCACAAGGTGATTTGTCTGAAAATGCTGAGTATGAAGCGGCAAAAGAACGCCAGAGTTTTATTGAAGGCCGTATTAATGAAGTGGAAGCTAAGCTCTCCAATGCGATGATTATTGACCCAACGACATTGCACGCTGATGGCCGTTGTGTATTTGGTTCTACTGTAAGAATAGAAGACTTAGATAGTGGAAGCATTATTACCTATCAGATTGTAGGCGATGATGAAGCTGATATTAAAAATGGTAAGATTTCAATCAGTTCGCCGATTGCACGTGGTCTCATTGGCAAATCAGAAGGGGATGTTGCCGAGGTACTTGCTCCTGGCGGTGTAAAGGAATATGAGATATTAGACGTACAATACATTTAATAAAACACTACCCCAAAAGCTAAAGAGATATCGTTATGAATAACTGGTCCGCTAAATTTGCATTGATAGTCATTACCTTATGGGTAGGGGCTTTGTGGACTTCCGGGGCCATGGCTTATCTGCTCTTTGATACCTTAGAGGATAAGCAATTAGCTGGACAGCTGGCGGGCAAGTTTTTTCATTATCTGTCTTACTTGGGTATGTTTGCAGCAGGATACTTGTTACTACAGCGTTTATTCGCTTTCGGCACCAAAGCATTAAAACAAGGTTATTTTTGGGCGCTAGTGCTGATGCTATTGTTGGTGTTGGCCGGTCACTTTGGTATTCAGCCACTATTGGCGCAATTGAAGGCGGATGCATTACCAAGTGATGTGATGCAGAGTGTTTTTTCTGATCGATTCAAAACTTGGCATGGTGTAGCCAGTATCGCTTATTTGATCCAGTGTTTGCTAGGCATTGTGGTGGTGTTGCGCGCTAAATAAGAGACAAAAAAGCGCCTATTACAGCGTTTTTTAAAGTCACTCATATAGAGCACATTGATTTATTTGCTTGGCACTACTATTTTCGGTTTGGTTGACTGGCGATAAATGACCAATTGTTTGCCGATATGGTGTACTGCGGTTGCCATCGTTTGCTCACAAATATCATTCAGCATTTGCGTGCGCAATGCCTTATCATCATTCATTACCTTAATTTTAATTAACTCATGCGCGTCTAAACAGATATTGATCTCTTTCAAAACGCCTTCAGTCAGGCCTTTGTTACTGATCATGACGACAGGGTTAAGATTATGGGCTAGGCCACGTAAGTAGCTAATTTGTTTTGAATTCACGGGGTTATCTTCTTGAGTTATCTTATTGATTTATATAGGCGAGCAGTTTAACAGATGAAACTAAAACCTTCCAGCAAAGCTTGGATACACGAGCATATCAATGATGAATTTGTAAAGCGGGCCCAGAAAGAAGGTTATCGCGCGCGCGCTGCCTATAAGCTTACGGAAATTGACGATAAAGATAAACTCATTAAGCCTGGCATGATTATCGTTGATTTGGGTGCAACCCCAGGGAGTTGGTCGCAAGTGGTAGTGCAGCGATTAAAAGGTCAAGGGCGAGTGATTGCTTTAGATTTACTGGAAATGCAGCCTATTAATGGCGTAGAGTTTATCCAAGGTGACTTTCGTGAAGAATCCGTGCTTAAATTGTTAGAACAATCGTTAAATAACAAGCAGGTTGACCTTGTAATTGCTGATATGGCACCCAATATGTCAGGTATTGCTGATGTGGATCAGGCTGGCGCTGCCTACTTGACTGAGTTGGCACTAGACTTTAGCCGTGACTGGCTGAAACCGAACGGTAATTTTTTGGTCAAAGTATTTGTTGGTGCAGGATTTGACGAAATTTTGCTCAACATGCGCAAAATGTTTGATAAAGTGGTAACACGTAAACCTAAAGCATCGCGAGGCAGGAGTAGTGAGGTTTATTTGTTAGGATTAGGCCGTAAGGCTATAGTGGCATAAAGTCTGTAGATTGATAAAATTGTAGCCTAGCTACACAATCTTCTAAAAAAGATCGACTGAATTTGATAGACCTTTTTAACAAAGGAACGAGATTTTGAATAACATATTTAAGAATATTGCCATTTGGTTGGCGATTGCCATGGTGCTCATGGCAATTTTCAATTTAACCGGTGTAAAAAACAGTGCCGACAACCAAATTGTCTATTCACAGTTTATTCAACAGGTAAAAGATGGCCGTATTTCAAAAGTCCAAATTGACGGCAAGGTATTGCATGGCACTACTCAAGACGGTAAGAAATTCAATTCTTATGCGCCCGTTGACCCATGGATGGTTTCTGATTTACTTAAAAACAATGTGACAGTGGAAGCTAAGCCAGAAGAAGAGCAATCATTTTTGATGAGCCTCTTTGTGTCATGGTTCCCAATGATTTTATTGGTTGGCGTATGGGTATTCTTTATGCGTCAAATGCAAGGTGGCGGCAAAAGCGGTGGTCCATTCTCATTTGGAAAAAGCAAAGCACGTCAATTAGATGAAAGCACTAATCAAACTACATTCGCAGATGTTGCGGGTTGTGATGAAGCTAAAGAAGAAGTCACTGAAATTGTAGAGTTTTTACGTGACCCGACCAAGTTCCAAAAGCTTGGTGGTCGTATTCCGCGGGGCGTATTGATGGTAGGGCCACCGGGTACGGGTAAAACCTTGTTGGCACGTGCAATCGCCGGCGAGGCCAAAGTGCCGTTTTTCAGTATTTCCGGTTCCGACTTCGTTGAGATGTTTGTTGGTGTAGGTGCTTCACGCGTGCGTGATATGTTTGAGCAGGCTAAAAAAAGCTCCCCTTGTATCATCTTTATAGATGAAATCGATGCGGTAGGTCGTAGTCGTGGTGCTGGTACTGGTGGTGGTAATGATGAGCGTGAACAAACATTAAACCAGTTGCTAGTTGAGATGGATGGCTTTGAGGGTAGTTCCGGTGTGATTGTTATTGCTGCAACCAATAGAGCGGATGTGTTGGATAAAGCCTTATTGCGCCCAGGCCGTTTTGACCGTCAGGTTATGGTTTCATTGCCAGATATCAAAGGCCGTGAGCAAATCCTATTGGTCCATATGCGTAAAGTACCCATTGATGCAGACGTAAAAGCCGATATTTTAGCCCGAGGAACGCCAGGTTTTTCTGGCGCTGATTTGGCTAATTTGGTGAACGAAGCCGCTTTATATGCAGCACGTCGCAATAAACGTACAGTTGATATGCAGGATTTTGAAGATGCTAAAGATAAAATCTTTATGGGTCCTGAGCGTAAATCAATGGTGATGCGTGAAGAAGAGCGTCGCAATACCGCTTACCATGAATCTGGTCATGCTGTTGTTGCTAAGCTTTTGCCTAAAGCTGATCCTGTACATAAAGTTACTATCATGCCACGTGGTTGGGCATTGGGATTGACTTGGCAGTTGCCTGAGTTTGACCGCATTAGCAATTACAAAGACAAAATGCTGGAAGAAATTTCTATCTTGTTTGGTGGACGTATCGCTGAAGAGTTATTTATGCATCAAATGTCGACGGGCGCTTCAAATGACTTTGAGCGCGCTACTAAATTAGCACGTGATATGGTAACGCGTTACGGGATGTCGGATGCGCTAGGAACGATGGTTTATGCTGGCGATAACCAAGATTCTTTCTTTGGTAATATGAGCGCAAAAACTGTATCTGAAGCCACACAACAAAAAGTAGACGCAGAAATTCGACGCATACTTGATGAACAATATGGGATTGCACGCACACTGTTAGAAGATAATCGCGATAAAGTGGAAGCGATGATGGCAGCGTTAATGGAATATGAAACTATTGATGCCGATCAAATCAATGACATTATGGCGGGGGTAGCTGTGCGTCCACCTAAACCGTCACAAA
>CAILXF010000013.1 GCA_903838125.1 uncultured Pseudomonadota bacterium
GCACAAGAGTTACCAGTTATGCTTGGCGGCCATAGCGGTTTGGACCCACCCCTTCCCATCTCGAACAGGGCCGTGAAACGAACCAGCGCCAATGATAGTATGCTTTTTGCATGCGAAAGTAGGTCACTGCCAAGCTATTTATACCGTCCTCGGAAACGAGGCAGCAACAGCCCCTCTATGTGAATAGTGGGGCTTTTTGCTTTTTAATTTACAGCTTAGAATCAATAATTCGGATGTTTGGATCTGCAACGCTAATGATGGAATTTTTTATCAACCCATAGATTACTGTCGACTACTCCTTATTTATTAAAAAACAATTGTACTCAGTCATTCCAATTCATTGAATTGATTGGTATAATGCGGCAAGAATTTGTTGATGGGCTTTGTGCCCATTTTTTGTTTCTGCAACTTATGTAGCTTTCAAAGACGTTGTTGCAGAATTAAGGGGTTTTATCATGCAAGATTTGCATACATTAATAGAGAATTCGGTTACCCAATTAGGCTATGCCTTGGTTGACCTTGAGATTTCAAATCGCGGAAAAGTGCTGCGTGTATTTATTGATAAGCAAAATCCAGTGGATGTTAAAGATAGCGTTAATATTGATGATTGCGTTTTGGTTAGTAACCAGTTAGGTAATTTTCTCGCTGTTGAGCATGAGATTGAATATGATCGTATGGAAGTGTCGTCTCCAGGTATGGATCGAGTAATAAAAAAAGAATCTGATTTCATACGCTTTAATGGTGAGCGCGCTACCGTAAAATTACATGTGCCTATTATAGAAGTAGGTATAAGTGCCAAAGCTGGCGGCAAAGAAGAGCAGGTTACTAAAAAGAATTTTGTAGGATTTATACGTGGTGTTGAAGATGGTAATTTGCTTCTTGAGTGTGATGGTAAAACATATAAAATCGCGCTGACAAACATAGATAAATCGCGTTTAAACCCAGTATTTTAAATTGATGCGTTTTAGATATTGTTATTTAAAACCAAGCATTGTGTAATTATTAGTCGGAGATAGAAAATGAGTCGTGAAATTTTATTATTGGTAGATGCCTTAGCGCATGAAAAAAATGTAAGTAAAGAGGTCATCTTTACGGCGCTTGAGCTAGCTTTAGCATCAGCCACCAAGAAAAAACACCATGACGATGCTGATATTCGTGTATCTATTGATCGTGAATCTGGCGAGTATTCAACCTTTAGGCGTTGGCAGTATGTGGAATATGACTTATTGGAAAATTCAGCCTATCAATTAGATGAGGAAGATGACAGGTCAAAAGGCTTAACTATTGGTGAGTATTATGAAGAGCCACTAGAAAGCATAGAGTTTGGCCGTATTGGCGCACAAGCTGCTAAACAAGTTATTTTGCAAAAAGTGCGTGAAGCTGAACGTGAACAAATATTAGAAGATTTCCTAGCGCGTGATGAAAAGTTAGTAACTGGCGTTATTAAACGCATGGAAAAAGGTAATGCGATTATTGAGGTTGGTCGTATTGAGTCTTTATTGCCACGTGAACAGATGATCCCAAAAGAAAATCTACGTGTAGGCGATCGTGTACGCGCTTATTTGTCTCGTATAGAGCGTGGTGGCCGTGGACCGCAACTGATTTTATCTAGAATTACTCCTGATTTCTTGGTTCGCTTATTTGAACTAGAAGTGCCAGAAATCGAAGACGGATTGTTAGAAATTCGTGCTGCTGCACGTGATCCAGGCTTACGTTCTAAAATTGCAGTTAAAAGTAACGATCAGCGTATAGATCCAGTTGGTACATGTGTAGGTATGCGTGGTTCGCGTGTTCAAGCTGTCACAGCCGAGTTGGCTGGTGAGCGTGTAGATATTGTTCTTTGGAGTATAGAGCCTGCGCAGTTTGTTATTAATGCCATGTCGCCAGCTGAAGTATCAAGCATTGTCGTGGATGAAGATGCGCACAGTATGGATGTAGTTGTAGATGAAGAACAATTAGCGTTGGCGATTGGTCGAAATGGTCAAAATGTACGTTTGGCTTCTGAACTTACTGGTTGGACATTAAATATCTTAACTGTAGATCAAGCTGCGCAAAAAAATCAGGCTGAATTTGCCGGAGTAAGTCAGTTGTTTATGGACAAGTTAGATGTTGACGCTGAAGTTGCTGAAATTCTAGTGCAAGAGGGCTTCAGTACCTTAGAAGAAATTGCCTATGTCCCATTGGCAGAAATGAATCAAATTGAAGCTTTTGATGAAGCAACTATTGAAGAGCTGCGTAAGCGTGCACGTGCAGCACTATTGACCGAAGCTATTGCTAAGGAAGAAAAAGTTGAAGAGGCGGCAGAAGATTTGTTGACTATGGAAGGTATGGATGATCCAACTGCACATCTTTTAGCTTCTAAGGGCGTGCCAACTATGGATGATTTAGCTGAGCTAGCTGTTGATGAGTTAGTAGAACTAACTAATATGGATCCTGAGCGTGCAAAAACCTTAATTATGACTGCACGTGCACCTTGGTTTAAATAACGAAAACATTGAATAAGTGCGGCAGATAAAAATAGCCTGCAATATTCAATGTACTAAAAGTAATACAGCAGTAATGCTAGGCAATAAAGCTTAGAAAAAGAACACTGGAGCAACAAGATGGCACAAACAACCGTAGAACAATTTGCTGGCGAATTAAAGCTACCAACAGCATTGTTATTAGAGCAGCTTAAAAGTGCTGGCGTGCATAAATCAAACGCGGAAGATAAATTAAGTGAAACGGATAAAACTGCTTTGCTTGATCACTTGCGTAAAGAGCACGGCACCCTTGCGCCTAAGAGTCAAATTACGTTGACGCGCAAATCTAGCACAGAAATTAAAAAAACCGACAACACAGGTAAGGCGCGGACTATCCAAGTTGAAGTTCGTAAAAAACGTGTAATTGAACAACGAGAGTCTGTTGACGCCATTGAGCCGGTCGAAACATTAGCAGTGCCAAGCGAAGATGTCATAGAAACTCCAGAAGTGCAAATTGAGGTAGTGCCAGAAGTCTTGGTTGTAGCCCCTGAAGTTGTTGCTGAGCCAGTTGCTGTTGAACCTGAAGTTGTTCCACCAACGATTGAAGTCGTGGCCGAGAAAGTAGAGACGGTTATTGAAGCGCCAGTCGCTGAGCCTGTAGTTAAAACAACATTGAGCCGCAAAGATTTATTGGGCGCAGATGAAATCGCATTGCGTGCAAATGAGGCTAAGCGTCATGCAACTTTAGCGGCAATGCAAGCTGATGATTTAAGAAAAAAACAAGATATGGCCCAGCGCCGAGCTGATGATGAGGCTAAGAAATTAGTTGAAGCAGAGGAAGCAAAAGTGAAGGCAGCCAAACTTTCTGAAGGAACATTGCACAAACCTGTCGTCAAAGAAGGTGTTGCAAAACCCGCAGTTAAAGAAGCGAAAAAAGGCAAAGGCAACAATAAAGAGTGGACTGATGCTGAGAATAAGAAGCGTGGCTTAAAAACTCGTGGTGATACAACCGCAGGTAAGCCAGGCTGGCGTGCACCTAAAGGTAAGCATAGACATCAATCAGATGACGATGCACAACATGCTTTTAATGCGCCTACAGAAGCAATTGTCTATGAAGTATTAGTACCAGAAACCATTACCGTGGCTGAGTTGGCTCATAAGATGTCAGTTAAGTCTGGTGAAGTGATCAAAACGCTAATGGGCATGGGCATGATGGTTACAATTAACCAAGTGCTGGATCAAGACACTGCGATTATTATTGTGGAAGAAATGGGCCATAAAGCTTCAGCAGCTGCGCCTAACGACCCAGATACTTTTATTGAAGAAGCCGAGCATGCGGCCGCAATTATTGAAGCGCGCCCACCAGTTGTAACCGTAATGGGTCACGTAGATCATGGTAAAACATCATTGCTAGATTATATTCGTCGTAGCCGTGTGGCTTCCGGTGAGGCTGGCGGGATTACACAGCATATTGGTGCTTATCATGTTGAAACGCCACGCGGTATGGTGACCTTTTTAGACACTCCAGGCCATGAAGCGTTTACCGCCATGCGTGCACGTGGAGCTAAAGCAACTGACGTAGTAATTTTAGTGGTGTCAGCCGATGATGGTGTTATGCCACAAACAATAGAAGCAATTCACCATGCGAAAGCGGCAGGCGTACCCTTGGTTGTTGCAATTAACAAAGTTGATAAGCCGGGTGCGGAGCCTGAGCGCGTTAAACTTGAGTTGGTCGCACAAGAGGTTGTGCCAGAAGACTTTGGTGGCGATGTTATGTTTAGAGAAGTATCGGCTAAAACTGGACAAGGTATTGATGAGCTTCTAGAAGCTGTGCTGTTACAAGCGGAGCTACTAGAACTTAAGGCCCCTAAAAATACACCAGCCAAAGGTTTGGTAATTGAAGGCCGTTTAGATAAAGGCCGTGGTCCAGTTGCTACAATTTTAGTGCAATCTGGCACACTTAAACGTGGTGACATGATTTTGGCGGGCTCTACTTTTGGTAAAGTGCGCGCCATGTTAGATGAGTCTGGCAACGACATCAAAGAAGCTGGACCATCTATGCCGGTTGAAATTCAAGGCTTATCAGATGTGCCAAGTGCTGGCGAAGATATGATCGTTTTAAATGACGAGCGTAAAGCGCGCGAAATTGCTAACTTCCGTCAAGGTAAATTCCGTGAAGTTAAATTAGCAAAACAACAAGCTTCTAAACTTGAAAATATGTTTGAGCAAATGGGTGAAGGCGTAGTGCAAACACTTGGTCTCATCATTAAGTCAGATGTGCAAGGGTCATACGAAGCCTTAGCGACTAGCTTACAAAAGCTTTCAACCAGTGAAGTAAAAGTAAACATTATTCATACTGGTGTTGGTGCTATTAGTGAGTCTGATGTGAACTTAGCGGCTGCTTCTAAAGGCGTTATTATTGGCTTCAACGTGCGTGCAGATTCAGGAGCACGTAAGCTAATAGAAACCTTGGGTGTGGATGCTCGTTACTACAATATTATTTACGAAGCTGTTGACGAGATTAAAGCGGCGCTAGGTGGCATGTTGCCGCCAGAGCAAAAAGAAAGCATGATTGGTACCGTTGAAGTGCGTGAAGTCTTCCGTATTTCTAAAATTGGTGCAATTGCTGGTTGTTATGTACAAGATGGTATGATCAAACGTAACTCTAAAGTACGCGTGTTACGCAATAACGTGATTATCCATACCGGCGAGTTAGATTCACTGAAACGCTTCAAAGATGATGTAAAAGAAGTAAAAAATAACTTTGAATGTGGCTTGTCACTTAAAAACTTCAATGATATTGAAGTGGGTGATATTTTAGAAATCTACGAAATTGTTGAAGTAGCACGTACGCTATAAAGAGCACTGGTCTGTGCTTAGGTGCAGATGAGTGCTATCAACAATAAGTTTCGATTGGATATAAACTAAATGGCTAAAGAGTTTTCAAGAAGCCACCGCGTTGCCGAGCAAATGCAGCGTGAGTTGGCAGATTTACTGCAATTTGAAGTAAAAGACCCGCGCGTCGGTATGGTAACGATTACGGCTGTTGAAGTAACTGGTGACATGGCGCACGCGAAGATTTTTTACAGCGCAAGTAAAGCCAGTGACAGCATGCAGCAAGGGCTAGAAAAATCTGCAGGTTTTCTGCGTACGCAGTTGGCTAAACGTATGCTACTTCGCACAGTGCCACAGTTGCATTTTGTCTATGACGCCTCAATCGACAACGGTATGAAGATGTCCAAGCTGATTGACGAAGCGTTAGCTTCAAACCCAGAAAAACACTAACTCAAATATTCCCCACCTTGCAGTATAGAAGACCCAAAAGAAACGTAAGTGGCGTGCTTTTGTTGGACAAGCCATTAGGCTTTTCCAGCAATCAGGCGTTGCAAAAAGTTAAGTGGTTATTCCAAGCCGCTAAAGCTGGCCACACAGGCACGCTAGATCCGCTTGCTACGGGATTACTACCCTTATGTTTCGGTGAAGCAACAAAGTTTGCGCATTATTTAACCGATGCAGATAAAACTTATATTGCCACGATTAAGTTAGGGGTAACAACTAACACCGGCGATGCGGAAGGTGAAGTGCTTGCCACTCACAGCGTCAATGTAAGCCCAGCCCAGTTTGCAGAAGCATGCACGCAGTTTGTTGGTGAAATCTCCCAAATTCCACCTATGTATTCTGCTCTAAAACACGAAGGCAAAGCGCTTTACGAATATGCACGCGCAGGGGTAGAAATTGAGCGCGCATCTCGCCTCATTACCATACATAGCATTCAAGTTAATTCTTTTGAGTATGATGTCGCAAACATTAGCGTGTCATGCAGCAAAGGGACCTACATTCGTACGCTAGCTGAAGATATTGGCGCGGTTCTAGGATGTGGCGCTCATTTAATTGGCTTGCGCAGAACGAAAACAGCCAATTACAGCATTGATCAGGCAGTGACATTGACGCAGTTTGAAGCGATGAATTTAGAGCAGCGCCAAGCAGCATTAATGCCGATGGATAGCGCGGTATTACATTTACCAGCGATCGCATTAGATGCTGATAGCACTCACTACTTGCGTCAAGGACAAGCTGTTTGGCAAAGCGGTATAAACGCGAAAGGCCTGTTGCGACTTTATAATGAGCAGCAGGAATTTTTGGGTTTGGGCGAGCAAGATACTGATGGCAAAATCGCACCTAAGCGCTTGATTATAAATAATGATAATGTAGTTGATTAGTCAAGATTAAGGCTATATAATCCACGCCTCGTGCAAAATGAATGCTTTAGCGGGTTATCTGCTTCTGCATTGACGCAAAACATCTAAATATTAGGATTAAGTTATGGCAACTACTGCAGCTGAACGCGCCACCATCGTGGCAGAATTCCAACAAGCTAAGAATGATACAGGTAGTCCTGAAGTGCAAGTTGCGCTTTTGACTAGCCGCATTAGCTATTTGACAGATCATTTCAAATCTAACAAAAAAGATCACCATTCACGCCGCGGTTTATTAGCAATGGTAAGTCAACGTCGTAAATTGTTAGATTATCTTAAACGTAACAGCGTTGAGCGTTACCAAGCGCTAATTGCACGTTTAGGTCTACGTAAGTAATTCAGTCGCAATTATCAACTCACAAACCGGTCCGGTTTTTGACGATTAATTTTTGTGATTAAAATTAAAAGCCGACAGCACTCCAAAAATGGTGCTGTCGGTTTTTTTGTTTTAAAGACTTATCGAAACGTTAAGTGATTGCTTTGGGCTAACAAGCCCATTTGCAATAATGGAAGTTAAGCGAGTCTATATTGTGTGTTCGTTATTGGGTTGTGAATAACGAATTTTGAAAAAGAGAAAAGGATAAATTATGTTTAATAAAGTTAAAAAAAGTATTCAATATGGTGCGCATGAGCTCACCATTGAAACTGGTGAAATTGCCCGTCAAGCTGATGGCGCTGTATTAGTAAGTTATGGTGATACTGTTGTTTTAGTAACGGTTGTAGGTAAAACAGAAGTTAAAGCGGGTCAAGATTTTTTCCCTTTAACAGTTGATTACATGGAAAAAACATATGCAGCTGGTAAGATCCCAGGTGGTTTTTTCAAGCGCGAAGGCCGTCCTTCAGAAAAAGAAACGCTAACATCACGTTTAATTGATCGCCCATTACGCCCTCTGTTCCCAGAAGCGTTTTATAACGAAGTGCAAGTGGTTGCGACTGTTATGTCATCAGATCCAGAAATTGATTCTGATATTCCAGCTATTATTGGCGCATCTGCGGCGATGGCACTTTCAGGCATCCCATTCTATGGTCCACTAGGTGCAGCTCGTGTGGGTTATATCAACGAAGAATACGTTATCAACCCAACTAAAACACAATTAGTGGATACTGAATTAGACCTTATCGTAGCTGCTACAGAAACAGCGGTAATGATGGTTGAGTCAGAAGCTAAAGAATTATCAGAAGAAATTATGTTGGGCGCGGTAGTGTTCGGACACCAAGCTATGCAAGCTGTGATTTCTATGATTAATGAAATCGTTGCTGAAGTAGGTAAAGACGCTTGGGATTGGTCAGCACCAGAGCCAGATACAGCTTTAATAGAAAAAATGAACGCATTGGCTGGCGCTGATGTGAATGCAGCTTTTCAAATTAAAGCTAAAGGTGCACGCTCAGCTAAATTAGATGAAATTAAAAATCGTGTATTAAGCGAGTTAATTACTGAATCAACTTCAACTGACGAAGCTAATAAAATCAAAACAGAGTTCTTCAATTTAGAAGCTAAAACTGTACGTAGCCAAATTTTAAACGGTGAGCCACGTATTGATGGTCGTGATACGCGCACTGTGCGCCCTATCACTGTGCGTACTGGCGTATTGCCACGTACACATGGTTCTGCGTTGTTTACGCGCGGTGAGACGCAAGCGTTAGTTGTAGCAACATTAGGTACTGGTCGTGATGAGCAAGTAATTGATGCACTACAAGGTGAGTTTAAAGATCGCTTTATGTTGCATTACAACATGCCTCCGTATGCAACTGGTGAAACCGGTCGTGTTGGTACACCAAAACGTCGTGAAATTGGTCATGGCCGATTAGCTAAACGTGCGTTATTAGCTGCTTTACCTAGTGCAGATGAATTTGGTTACACAGTACGTATCGTGTCTGAAATTACTGAGTCCAATGGATCTAGTTCTATGGCATCAGTTTGTGGCGGCAGTTTGGCTATGATGGACGCAGGTGTGCCATTAAAAAATCATGTAGCAGGTATTGCTATGGGCTTGATTAAAGAAGGTAACCGCGTTGCAGTATTGACAGACATTCTGGGTGATGAAGATCACTTAGGTGATATGGACTTTAAAGTAGCGGGTACAGACGAGGGCATTACAGA
>CAILXF010000014.1 GCA_903838125.1 uncultured Pseudomonadota bacterium
CTAACGAATGCGCCCCATTTTTATCAAGCAGGGTAACGCTGTTGTCCTCGCTGGTCATGGCGTCACTGACTAAATTAGCTGCTATTAATGGCAATTTTTTCCGTAGGCGTTTTTGTTCTGCAAATTCAAGCAAGTTTTCAGTTTCTGCAGCAAAGCCAACGCAGAATGGGGCATTAGGCAAACTCGCTACTTCAGCCAGTATATCCTTTCCAGGCTTGAGTTCTAAGGTTAGGGAAGACTCACTCTTTTTGATTTTATTAGGGTTGATGTGGTCTGGGCGATAGTCGGATACTGCGGCAACGCCAATAAAAATATCTTGCTCGCCAACACGTTGCATCACGCTTTGGTACATCGCCTCGGCACTAGTTGCGGAGATTACGGTGACCCCAAAAGGTGGTTTCAGCGCAGTCGCGCCACTCACTAAAGTCACTTCTGCCCCCATCGCTACCGCTACCTGTGCAATCGCATAGCCCATTTTCCCTGAGCTTAAATTAGTAATGGCACGCACGGGATCAATCATTTCTAGCGTAGCCCCCGCGGTGACCATGACTTTTTTACCTAACAATATTTTAGCTTCAAAGCTTGCTAATACAAGGGCTAATAGGTCCTCTGGCTCCAACATACGGCCTAAGCCAATCTCACCACACGCTTGTTCGCCGCTATCTGGGCCAAGCACACTGATGCCATCAGCTTTAATCTGCGTCATATTGCGTTGAGTCGCAGGATTTTCCCACATTTGTTTGTTCATGGCCGGCGCCACTAATAGCGGGCAAGGTTTTGTATCTGAGCCCCGTGCTAAACATAAGGTAGAAAGCAAATCATCAGCACGACCATGCACCAGTTTGGCGATAAAGTCTGCGCTGGCAGGGGCTACTAGAATAGCATCTGCAAGGCGTGATAACTCTATATGCGGCATGCCATTGCTGATGCTGCTATCCCACATATCAATAAACACAGGTTTACCTGAGAGTGCTTGCATTGTTACTGGCGTAATAAATTGGCAGGCTGCGCTAGTCATCACCACCTGAACATCAACATTAGCTTTCACTAGCAGGCGCACGAGTTCTGCCGCTTTGTAAGCTGCGATGCCTCCAGTGATGCCTAATACTAGATGTTTATTTTGCTTGGGGTGCATGATATTTTTTTGTTATTTAACGCAGTTGTTTTGATTTTAACATGGGCTTTAATATGTATGTTGATGGTAATAGGCTGAAACTATAGGCGATTTGATATCACATCTCTATAAAAATTTCTGTGTCTAGAGGTTGTTTCAGTATATATTTATGACTAGAAATAACAGCTAAGGCTCTCTAGGCTGAGATTGTTGTAGACTTAAGTTGTTACGAAAAATAATGTTCTGGATGTTAGGAAAATCATGGTGATTGATAGTTCTTTTTGGCTTAATTTGGCAGTTGCTCTAGGCATAGGCCTTCTGATTGGTGCAGAACGTGAGCGCAATCGCGGGGAGCCAGGGGACCAATCTATTGCAGGCATTCGTACTTTTACCATTGCCTCATTAGTGGGTGCCATAAGTATGATGCTTAATATTTGGCTATTAGTGACTTCTTTATTTTGCGTGACTATATTTGCAGCTACTGCCTCTTTTATCAAGCGAGATAAGACGGCTGGTCTAACGTCTGAAGTCACACTCGTATTTACAGTCATTTTAGGCGGGCTTGCGATGAGTGCGCCAGCTTTGGCGGCGAGTCTTGCGGTGAGTGCGGCCATTCTACTGGCAGCAAAAGATCCGATTCACATATTTGTACGCGGCGTTGTTACCAAAGATGAAATGATCGACTTTCTGATTCTGGCCGCAGCCACCCTAATTGTATTGCCGCTTGTGCCCAATGAGCCGATTGGCCCATTTGATGCTATTAACCCACATAATCTTTGGCTGATTGTGATTTTGATCATGCTAATAGGTGCGCTCGGTCACCTCGCGTTGCGCTTATTGGGTCAACGAATCGGTTTGCCATTAGTGGGTTTGGTGTCTGGCTTTGTATCCAGTATTGCAACTGTCGGTGCCATGGGTGAGCGCGCTCGACAAACCCCCAGTTTAATGGCTTCGTCCGTTGCAGGAGCAACGCTATCTAGCTTATCTACAATATTGCTTATGGCAACGTTGCTAGCGGCGATTCATTTACCTACGCTGCACACGCTGGCGCCGTCACTAATTTTTGGCGGGCTCACAATCGGAATTTATGGCCTAATCGTCACCTTAAGCTCATTCCATGAAAGTGCGCTAGAGGTCATTAAACCAAGTCGATCATTTAGCGTTAAAACTGCCCTTATGTTGGCAGGAATGATTGCGCTGGTGTTGGTCGCCTCTGCAGGTTTGAAGTCTTGGTTCGGTCAGGCGGGACTAGTATTGGCGACAGGTTTAGCAGGTCTAGCGGATGTTCATGCGGCAACGATTTCAGTAGCCTCGCTAGAGGCCGCCGGCAAAATTAGTGCAGAAAGTGCGACGATACCAATCTTAGTGGCTTTCTCAATTAATTCTGCATCAAAAGTAGTAATGGCTATGGCCAGCGGGGGTCGCCAGTTTTCAAGTCAAGTGGCGCTAGGATTGATACTCCAGGTCTCCGCCACTTGGTTCGGTTGGTGGATATTTTAATATTGAGGTAGTGCTAGGGGCGTTATGCTAACTGCAATGCAGCAAGTCGTGCATACAACCCACCTTGTTCACGCAGTTGTGACGGGCTACCAATCTCAACGATACGACCATTCTCCAGCACGATAATGCGATTAGCTTTTTGTACGGTGCTTAAACGATGCGCAATCATTAATGTGGTGCGATTTTGCATCGCTGCATTTAGTCCTTGTTGTACCAAAATTTCAGACTCAGCATCCAGCGCGCTAGTGGCCTCATCTAATAATAAGATAGGCGCATCTTTCAGGATGGCGCGAGCAATAGCGATGCGCTGACGTTGGCCACCAGATAAGCGTGTGCCGCGTTCACCTAAAAAGGTCTGGTAGCCATCAGGTAGCTTGGTTACAAATTCATCGACTTGCGCTGCCTTAGCAGCAACCATCACTTCTTCATCGCTCGCATCTGGCTTACCGTACCGTATATTTTCTAGCGCATTCGCTGAAAATATGACCGCATCTTGTGGCACGGTGGCAATGCAGTTACGTAAGCTATGCAAGCTTAATTCATTAATGTTTTGGCCATTAATGCTGATGCTACCAGCGCTTAATTCATAAAATCTAAGCAGACATTGAAATAAAGTGGTTTTACCTGCGCCTGATGGCCCAACTAAAGCAATGGTTTCACCAGCAGCGACGCTCAGCGACACATGGTCTAAGGCAGTGATTTGTGGCCTTGAAGGGTAGTGAAACACAACATCTTTAAATTCTATGCTAGCATGACTTGGATTAATCAATGTTTTCGCATGCATCGGCTCTTTAATAGCTGCATCGGCGTGAAGCAGCTCCATTAGTCTTTCCGTGGCACCAGCAGCACGCATTACATCACCCCAAACTTCAGCCATGGTGCCGACGGCACCGGCTACCATCATTGCGTATAGTACAAATGAGGCGAGTTCTCCCCCCGTCATGCTGCCAGCACTGACCTGACGGGCACCAACCCATAGCACAAAAATTATGGTGCCCAATACCGCTGTAACCATCAGTAGGGTAAGCATTGCACGCACCTTCACCCGTTTTAAGGCGGTTGTAAAACTTAGATCTGCACTATGACGATAGCGTGTAATCTCGTTTAGCTCTTGGGTATAGGATTGCACGGTAGGCATAGCATTGAGGATTTCCCCAGCCATGGCAGAGCTGTCAGCAATGCGATCTTGTGATTCACGCGAGAGCTTTTTAACAGAGCGGCCGATGATGATGATGGGCAATATCAGCAGTAGCATGAGACCTATATTTAATGAAAATAAATACAGATTAGTGACAGCTAACATCACCATGCCACCAATAAACTGAAATAGACTTCGCAGTCCCATCGATACTGAGCTACCAACTACGGTTTGAATCAGTGTGGTGTCGCCAGTCAGGCGTGATAACACTTCTCCAGTTTGTGTGGTTTCAAAGAACTGCGGTGATTGCGTCATCACTCGCGCATAGACTGCACTTCGTAAATCGGCTGTTACCCGTTCGCCTACCCAAGAAATTGTGTAGTAACGCGAGGCAATCATCAATGCCCAAAAAATGGCGAGGGCAAACATGACTAAGAAATGACCATTTAAACTTAAGTTTCCCATCAGCCCACTGTTGGCTTTACTTGAGGTGGCATTAGATACAAAACCAAAATCTATCAAATCACGAAAAGCTAGCGGTACCATTAACAGTGTTGCAGAGCCCAAGCATAACAATATAAAAGCCAGTAGAACACGAGGGTGATAGGGGCGCAAAAAAGGCCAAAGATTAGCCAGCGGGGCTATTTTTTTGCTGGAAGTTTTTGTAGGGGTGTTAGCTGGCATGGTGGCGGGGTGACTTTATAAAATATTTAACTTGTATCATCGGCAATTCAGTCTAGCTTAAGTTCAATGAGCAGTCTAATGCACTATCCTTATCTTACATAAGCATTGATTTTTTAGTCGCTTACGGTAAGTGCTGATTTATACTAACGTCAATATATAAAAAAATCATTATTATGCATAAAAATTTAAAAATAATCATTTGGGTCGCCGTCGCCTTATTAGGCGCTTCAGCTATTAGCGCCATTGCCCTTAATCGCGGTGAAAGCATTAGTGCTATGTGGTTTATTGCCGCGGCCGCATGCGTATACGCTATTGCTTATCGCTTTTATGCAGCCTGGATTGCCGCCAGTGTGTTGGTAATCGATGAAACTCGCGCCACCCCTGCGGAGCGCTTAGATAATGGCCGTGATTTCATTCCTACTAATAAATGGGTGGTGTTCGGTCATCACTTTGCTGCCATCGCTGGTCCTGGCCCCTTGGTTGGCCCTACCTTGGCTGCGCAATTTGGTTATTTGCCAGGTACTTTGTGGATTTTAATTGGCGCGGTATTAGGTGGTGCCGTGCAAGATATGGTCACGCTATTTTTCTCTACCCGCCGTAATGCACGTAGTTTAGGGCAAATGGCGCGTGACGAAATTGGACCTATCGGAGGTGCAGCAGCGCTAATCGGCACTTTCTTAATTATGATTATTTTGATCGCAGTGCTAGGTTTGGTGGTCGTCAATGCCATGAAGCATAGCCCTTGGGCGACATCAACTGTGGCAGCAACCATCCCAATTGCGATGCTAGTGGGCTTTTATATGCGCAATTTTCGCCCAGGTCGTGTTTTAGAAGCTTCAAGTTTGGGCGTGGTTTTATTATTATTGGCAGTGGTCGGCGGTGGCTGGGTCGATCACCAACCAAGTTTACGCGGCTTATTTGACCATGAGGGTCTAACGCTAGCGTGGGTCATCATAGGCTATGGATTTGCGGCAGCAGTGATGCCAGTATGGTTGCTGTTAGCTCCACGTGATTACCTTTCAACCTTTGTGAAGCTCGGTACTGTCACACTGTTAGCTATTGCTATTATTGTATTGCAGCCTCATGTGCACATGCCAGCACTGACGCAGTTTACTGATGGAAGCGGCCCTATATTTGGAGGTAAGTTGTTCCCGTTTGTGTTTATTACCATAGCCTGCGGCGCCATCTCGGGTTTTCATGCGCTAATTGCCTCAGGCACTACACCCAAGTTGTTAGGGAATGAGCGCGATATTCGTATGATTGGTTATGGCGCTATGTTGCTAGAAAGTTTTGTTGCGATTATGGCCATGATTGCAGCCACGGTGTTGGAACCTGGCGTATTCTTTGCAATCAATAGTCCGGCTGGTGTAGTTGGTAAAGAAGCCGTAGATGCCATCGCAAAAATCAATAGTTGGGGGTTTGCCGTTAGCGTGGAGCAGATGAGCCAACTAGCAAAAGACATGGGCGAGAGTAGTCTGTTTGCGCGCACGGGTGGAGCGCCAAGCTTGGCAGTAGGTATGGCCAGTATTTTTGGCAGTGCCTTTGGTAAAGGTATGCTGGCACTTTGGTACCATTTTGCCATTATGTTTGAGGCTATTTTTATTCTCACCACGCTTGATGCGGGCACGCGCGTTGGCCGCTTTATGCTGCAAGACATGCTGGGTAATATTTGGCCAAAGATCGGCCAAACTTCTTGGATGCCATCAGTTATTTTCACGAGTGCGCTAGTGGTTGCAGGTTGGGGTTATTTTTTGTATATAGGGGTGATTGACCCGAATGGTGGCGTTAATATTTTATGGCCATTATTCGGCATAGCGAACCAAATGCTCGCTGCCATTGCCTTATGTGTAGCAACAGGAATTTTAGTGAAATCAGGTAAGCTTAAATATGCTTGGATTACTGGCTTGCCTCTAGTTTGGTTGGTGATTGTAACTAGCACTGCTGCTTGGCAAAAGATTTTTAGTGAGGATGTTCGGGTTGGATTTTTGGCCGCAGCCAATGACTTAGCTGCAAAGTTGGCCGCTGGCATACTCCCCCCAGAAAAGGCGTTAGTCGCCCCCCAACTTATTTTTAACCAACAGTTGGATGCCTATCTCACCATATTTTTTGTGGTGGTATTGTGGGTAGTGATTATTGATACCTTTAGGTTGATCGGAAGCTATTTAGCTGGGAAGCCGCTATTGCCAATCACTGAAGTGGCGCACGAACCAAGTCGCTTGGTTGAAAATTGGGTAAGAGATTAATGTTTAAAAAAATAAAATTGTTTTGGCAAGCCATACGCCGATTGTCGGGCGATGATGCCTATGAGCAATATTTGCTACATTTTGCGCATCACACAACAGAACATGCAGAACCGCTAAGCCAAGAAGAATTTTTTAAGCAGTGGCAAGACAAGAAATGGAAAGGAGTTAAGCGTTGCTGTTAGCGCCTACTTTTAATGAGAGTGATGTCTCTCGTATTATTGAAATGGCGTGGGAAGATCGCACGGCGTTTGAAGCGATACACTACCAATTCGGCCTGAATCAAGACGGGGTGATTAAGCTAATGCGTTCCAATCTTAAACTTAGTTCCTTTAAGCTATGGCGTGAGCGTACCCATGGCCAAAAAACAAAACATTTAAAACTACGTAGCCCAGAAGTAACGCGACATAAAGCCAATCACCGCGTTAAACAGTTTTAAGCGGCTAGTGTTAAATACGATTATTCCTAGCCAAATTTATGCTGTGTTGATGCCCAATACATGGCAACGCCTAAAACGACCATTGGCAAGCTTAACCATTGACCCATACTTAGCCCCATAGACAGCAGACCTAAGTAACCATCTGGCTCTCTAGTAAACTCAGCCAAAAATCTAAAGCTACCATAGCCAATTAAGAATATCGCAGAAATGGCGCCAGTAGTCCTCGGTTTAGCCGAATAGAGCCATAGCATCAGAAATAGAACGACACCCTCCAATCCAAACTCATACAATTGTGAAGGGTATCGTAATAGGTTATCCACTTGTGGAAATACCATCCCAAAGTCAGAATTGGTAGGTCTACCCCACAGTTCGCCGTTGATGAAGTTCCCCATGCGTCCAGCGCCAAGTCCAATTGGTACTAACGGCGCCACAAAATCCATAATCTTTAGCCATTTGACCTGGTATTTACGTGCAAAAACCCACATGGCCACTAGTACACCTAAAAAGCCACCATGAAAACTCATGCCACCTTGCCAGACGGCAAAAATTTCAATTGGGTGTTGTAAAAAATAAGAGGATTGGTAGAAGAGTACATAACCCAACCGCCCTCCTAATATCACGCCTAACGCACCAAAAAATAAGGCGTCATCAAGCATGGTGTTAGTCCAGCCATGCCAAGTGCGATGTTTAATCTGCCACTGACCAAGGCCTAAAAATGCCAAAAAACCAACTAAATACATTAAGCCGTACCAATGGATACCAAAGGCGCCAAGATGAATGGCAATAGGGTCAAACTGTGGATGTACAAACATAGGGCTAATGAACGATTTAAGTGATGATGGATTTTACAGCATATTTCTTTGGCTAGTTAGGCTCAGCTAGTCTAAAATCACGCTTTATCACAGTGTTTATATAATTACGGATTTTAACTATGCCAGTTTATCGTTCACGCACTACAACTCATGGCCGCAACATGGCGGGCGCACGCGCTTTGTGGCGTGCTACTGGTATGAAGGATGGCGATTTTGATAAGCCGATTATTGCAGTTTGTAACTCGTTTACACAGTTTGTGCCTGGCCATGTACATTTAAAAGACTTGGGTCAGCTAGTGGCGCGTGAAATTGAACGCGCTGGTGGCGTGGCCAAAGAATTTAATACGATTGCTGTAGATGACGGCATTGCTATGGGTCATAGTGGAATGTTATACAGCTTACCCAGCCGCGACTTGATTGCCGATAGCGTGGAATACATGGTGAATGCGCATTGTGCCGATGCTATGGTGTGTATTTCTAATTGCGACAAAATCACCCCAGGAATGTTGATGGCCGCTTTGCGCCTAAATATTCCAGTCGTATTTGTGTCCGGTGGCCCGATGGAAGCGGGTAAAGTGAATTGGCAAGGTGAAGAGCTAAAACTAGATTTAGTAGATGCTATGGTAGCAGCCGCGGATAGTAAAGTCAGTGACGAAAAAGCCGAAGCGATAGAACGCTCAGCTTGCCCAACTTGCGGTTCGTGTTCGGGCATGTTTACCGCTAACTCCATGAACTGTTTAACTGAGGCGCTAGGGTTAAGCTTGCCAGGTAATGGCTCCGCATTAGCGACTCATGGAGCACGTAAAGAATTGTTCTTGAAAGCGGGTAGATTGATTGTAGAAATCGCTAAACGCCATTATGAGCAAGATGACTACAGTGTATTGCCTCGCAATATTGCCAATATCAAAGCTTTTGA